>NZ_CP093361.1:1367781-1709727 GCF_023380205.1 Nicoliella spurrieriana | reverse complement strand
TTAATGGGGACCTGTTGTTAACGTTGTATCCGAAGCAGGGGGAGCCATTGACCCATTTTTTGCCAAATGAAATCATTCATTTAAAGGATGAATTAACTAGGCATTGATTTCAAATGTGGAATCTGCTTATTGATTAATTACGCAAAAATTACAATTATTTTACGTGATTTATAATTTGAAATGATAATCTGTTAACGTACAATTGATTAATGAAGAAGGAAGCGTGGTTAAATTGGCGTACAGAATTATCCAAATCAGTGATCCCCATCTGCATAATAGTAATGGAATCAGGGAAATGCGGCAGCAGTACATCCCCAATGATAAGCTCCAATTAGTGTTCGATGACATCTATCGACATCGGAATGATTATCATGCCGCTTTGATTGTGATTACTGGTGACTTGGTCCATGAGGGCAATCAACGTGATTATCAGCATTTGAAAACTAGCCTACATTTTGAAAGCCATCGGTTAGGAATTCCAATTATTGTGACATTGGGGAATCACGACCGGACTGCAGAATTTTTCAGGGGCTATTTAAAGGAGCCAATCCGTGATAAGTACTATTACCAACTAAAATTGGGTAGGTATGATCTGTACTGCTTAGATACGACGTTTAAAAATTTATCACAGGGGTATTTGGATGCTGACCAACTGCAGTGGCTTAGTGATCAATTATCTACATCCAAGCGCAGTGCACTGCTATTTATGCATCATCCAGCAGCTGGAGCGCCGATGGGAAACATGAACTTTAGCATTTTGCAAAATAGTGATAAGCTTTACGACGTGATTCGAGGGCACCGGGTCCTCGGCATGTTTTCTGGACACGTGCATTTTCCGGCGACTTTTTTGCGGGAGGGAATCTTAAACGCAGTTTGTGATTCAACCGCGTACCACGTGGATTGCCGGGATGTTCATGATCATACTTACAAGGATTCGACTAGCTATAACATTATCGATATTGATGGCGATAACGTTGGCGTTCGGAATGTCTATTTGGTCAGTGATAATCAATTTGTGGATACTACGAATGGGCACATGCAAATTAGAAACCCTAATTTTGTGAGTCACAAATTATTTCTGAAATCATAAAAAATGGCTCCGCGTTCAGCGGGGCCATTTTAATTGGTTATTCGATTTGAGCTTGTTGTTTTAACTTTTGGTTCCAGACGTACCAACCAAAGAATGAATTTACGTTACATGCAATGAAGAGCATGATCATAATCGGGTTGAAGCTGACTGTCCAGAGAATGATTTCCAGGGTGTTACCAATAATCCAAAGGATGAATTGGCTGCTGCTGTATCGGCAAATTAGGAGGACTTGGGCAAAGACCTGAACGACGGTACTGAGGGCGTCGATCCAGGGATGCGGGTCTAACGTGGGGGTGATCAATGGAACGTGCATTAAGAAGAATGCCAGGATGCCCCAACTAACGAGTACGACCAGCGTCATTAACACCCAGCCGCGCATCGAGAGTTCCTTAACCTGGACTTCATTGTTATTATCAATCGGGTGTTCTAAATTCCGCTTATTCCACGAATAAATGCCAATGAACTGGGAAATGAAGAAGTAGGTGTATAGATATACTTCACCGTAGAGATGGGCGCTAAATGACACGTAGATATAGGTAACGTTATTGAGCATCCCCCAAAAGAAATTTGTCATACTACCGTCCGAATCCAAGACGACACTCATGATGTTAGTAACACCTGAAAAGAGGCTGACCAAGCCAATCACCGTTAAATCCGGTGAGATCGAAAATTTGTTATTGTTAAAGATCAAGAACCACGAACAGACTTGCAAGATCAATAACACGACTAATTCAATCAAGAGCGGTCGACGCATCTTTTGAATTGCTGTTACCAATTGGGTCGGGTGGCTAGCTAAGTGCCACCCCGATTTGAAGATTTGCCACTTTGTCGTTCCTACCATAATTGCCACTTCCTAGTGTTAGTTTAGCTAACAAGGCGTTAGTTAAAATCATTCTATGGTTAAGTTTGGTGGTTGTCAATGGTTAATTGGGGGGAATGGGATGCAACTTAACCCTTACCACCAATTGCTTTGAAATGGCCTTCTAGAGTTTTTTTACCACTAGTGCCCTTATCGTAACTCCAAATGGTAGCTTTGTTTGAATTATGCTTATTAAATTTAAATAGGATTGTTTTTCCGTGATTATGCTTGGAGGTACCTTTTAATTCATTTTGAAGGCTTTTAGCACCATGCCCATCACCGCCACTTGTGATTAGATATTTACCGTTTCCTAACTGTAAATAATGAGGATTTTTAGTGGCACTTGTTTTTTCGTAAATTCCAGCACCAACTGACATTTTAGCTTTATTAAAGAAACTAATTGAAGCGCTGTATCCCATATTATTAGCAAAAATAGTTCCCTTTTGATAGTAATAACGGCCATTTTTACTAGTATCAGGATGTTTTACTTTTTGGTATTTAGTTACCCAATTTGCTTTATTGATGATTTTTTCTGGAACGCCCGTTTTCCATGTGGCAGCTTTAACACTCTTACCAGAATTAGTAGCAATTGCAACGACTCCGGCGAATAAAGTAGCTGTAGTTATATAAAGAATGATTTTTTTAATGACATGGTCATCACTCCTAAATGTTAAGTTAATTAACTGATTAAGCACAAAATTATTAAAATATTTTTTCAAAAATTAAGGATCAACATTAATTTAATCCCTGATTTTTATTGTAAGCCCTTAGCATTGACACCAACAAAGACACCCTGAAATTCAGTCTTACCGGTGGCGCCCTTTAGATATTTCCAAATCGAAATCTTTTTAGGATTATGAACCTTCACTAAGATCGTGTATCCCTTATTATTTTTAGAGGGACCCTGGAGTTCATACTTTAGGCTTTTTTTACTGTTACCCTTACCACCGGAGGTAATCTTGTAGTATCCCTTACCAAGTGATTGATAGTGTGCATTTCTAGCGGCTTTTAGACTAGCTCCTTGTTCTGCAACGTATTTCTTATCTTTATTAAAATAATATTTGATAGGTTGGTATCCAGAATCCTTACCACCCTTATAATTACCACCTAGAAAAGCTGAATATGAGAAGTAATATTTCCCTTTTTTACCGTTTTCTGGATGTGGTAACTTAGTGTAACTAGTTCCGCCCCATGCACCAGACGTGTTGCCGAATAGTGCTTTGGGAGTTCCTGTCTTCCAAGTAGCTGCGTTAGCAGTTACATCGGGATTAGTGGCAATTCCAATTGTTCCAGCGAATAAAGTAGCTGTAGTTATGTAAAGAATTGATTTTTTTAATGACAATGTCATCACTCCTAAATGTTAAATTTATTTACTAATTAAGCATAGGATTATCAAAATAACTTGTCAATCTTAGTAAAAAACGATTTACCGTTTAAGTAAATCGTTTTTTTTACAATATTTATGATTGCTCCTATGATAATAATATAGACCATTTTTATGTTGTGCCCTTTCGAGTTTAATTATTATTAAAGGAGTTTTTATTATGCCAAAATCATATTCAAAGTAATTCAAGGATTCCATTATTTCATTATCCAAACAAGGCCACAGTATTAAATATCTAGTTAAGGACTACGACGTTTCAGCTAACACGATTAGTCGTTGGTTGAATCAAAGTTCTTTTATTAACGTTGATGGAAAGTAAATTCATATGAAAAATATGCTCAAATTTAAAAAATTAGCTCGAGTTCAGGAGGAAATGTATATTTTAAAACGATCTGCGGTGTTACTTGGGAAGCGTTAACCGTTAGCCTTAGGCTTAATCAAGGACAGTTTAGAACATGGACATCGCTTAGCTACTACTCTAAATGCTTTTAAGATGCCAAAGAGCACCTATATATTACTGGTTCAATTATAAACCAACAGCTCGATATCAGCAAAATATTATTTTAAAACGGGATATTTTAGTCGCTTGGAAGCAGAGCCGGTATGTCTATGGGTATCCAAGAATTCACCAGATCCTTTTGAATCAAAGCCTCAAAGTTAGTTCTAGAACGGTTTAGAAGCTAATGCATTCCATGGAAGTACATTCCGTCATGAATAAAAAAACCATAAACCAACTATGCACAACGATTATAAACAACGATTCAATTTAGTTAATAAAGATTGGCACTCCGCATGGTGTGCAGATATCACGTATATTCCATTGACTAATCATAAATGGGTCTATTTAGCTAGTGTCTACAATCCCAATAATCATCAAGTTGTAGCACACCGAGTGGGGAATGAAATGACTGCCGAACTAGTGACTAAAACAATGCAAGCAGCAGTTAAGAACACTGATAAACCAGTCTTCTTACACAGCGATATGGGTAGCCAGTACATTAGTGATCAATTCGAAAAACTATTAACTAAGCTTAATATCAAGCATTCTTACTCATTGAAGGGCCATCCTTACGATAATACCTATATTGAAAACTTTCATTCGATGCTGAAAAGAGAGATCGTTTTTCAAACCAAGTTTGAAACAATTGAAGAAGTAACTGTCAGCATTGACTGGCATGTAAGATAGTACAATCATAAAATAATTAGCTTGGTCAAAACTACATAAAATTGGTCCAAGTTATTGAAATAGGAGCATTGTGCTATAACTTGAAGTAGGAACAATTTTATAATCCCTAGAACTTAAATTCTTTATGTTATAATTTAAAAATAGAATAAAAATAATGTCTGATTGTTTCTGATGAAGATAAGAGCAAATCTTGAATAAAGATTTTTAGTTCACGTTAGATACATTATAGATAAGGAGAATGCACCCTTGAATAGTACTGATAAGATTTTAAAAAATATTGAAAATTTCGATTTACAGGAATTATTCAATCAATCCATTAATAATCCAGATCCTGAAAAGCGTAAAGTATTTAATTCATTGTATAATTATGTATTAGATAAAAAGCAGGATATGATTATCAAAAAAGAGCATTTCGTAATCTAAAAATGAATAAACCAAGGTATATTATTGTTGCAGGGATTAATGGTGCTGGCAAAAGTAAGTTATATCAAATACAACCATTCCTATTTAACAATACAAAGCGATTAAATGCTGATGAAATTCTTCAAAAGATGCATGGAGATTGGCGTAATCCTAAGGATAATCGCAGGGCTATGAAAATAGAAGTTAGGGAATTACACCAAGCTTTATCAAATGGTCATAGTATTCATATTGAAACCACTCTGGCAGGCGCTGGTAAAACGCATCGTAACTTAATTAATGAGGCTCATAATAATTTTTTTGATGTTACATTGCTCTACGTCACTGTTAATAATGCACAAACATCAATTGATAGAGTAAAGCAAAGGGTTATTAAGGGTGGCCACGGTATCGAAAATGATATTATCATCAAGCGTTATGAACAGTCTAATCATAATTTATCATCAATAGCAAAAATGGCTGATCATGTTTACATTTATGATAACACTGAAAAATTTTAAAAGGTTTATTCAAGGGATTATGACGAGGTAAAAATTAATATGTTGCAAGCATATCCTTGGATAAAATTATAAATTATAAAGTGATGATACTGAACAAGAAATTTTAACTGTATTATTGAATTTGATTCGATATTAAATCAATGTTTCTACTTTAGTTTGAGGAGGATATTACTTGAATTTTGAAGATATAACTTCGTATGATGATTTTATAATCACAGGGATTTGGGGAACTAGCGAAAACAATTTAAAAACTACGGGCTCATTAGTATACAATAGTGATGGAATTAGATTGTATTTAAATGATTTTGATCATAATGATATGGATTCTGAATCTATATTTGGAAGAGGATCATTAGTAGTTCAAAGTGGTAAATACAAGGATGAGCAAATTAGTGTTCACGAAATTTCTCTTCTAAGCTGTCATATATTTAAATCATCTATATCATTTAAATACAATGATGAACATATGACAAATGATTTATGTATAAGTGGTAAATTATTCATTGGTGATTGTTTCGTTAATAATGATACTAAATATAGTAAGTGTATTCTATGTCCAACAAACCTAAGTGGTTGGATGAAAAATGACAAATATGACTCTTTATTTAATGAAGAAGCAATGGATTTTAAGGTTCTTTCCGAAGATAATATAAGTGATGATACTAAAATTCAATTAATTTCTATTTCAAATTATTATGAAAATAATGAACTTTTAGAAAGATACCATGGCATAAGGAAGGATACTCATATATCTATTATAAGTAGCTTAAGTATAGAAGATATCAGTAGGTATATTAATGATTTAGAAACTTTTTTATCGTTATCAATGAACAGCAATCAAGCTGTAATAAAATGTATTTTGATTAATAGTTATAATAACAAAATATCATACTTTAGGCCTAGAGATTATAATACTGCTAAGCCTTCTTCTTTCATTAATGAATTACATTTAAATAAAAGAACAGATAATTTTTTTAATCTATTTATTAATGGGTTGAAACATTTCATTGAAAATGATGATAAGTTACTTACAATAGGGAATTCAATATCATATTACAACTATAATAATCTTAATATGAGCCTATCAAGAGCATTTTCAGGAATTGATTTAATTTCAGCAAATTATTTTAAAAATGAAATGAATAACATGGTATTTGAAAAATTCGGAAAAAAAGATGACAAAAAATATCCACCATTCTCTATAAAAGCAAAATCTATAATAAATTCATTTAATAGAATTGGAAAATGTGAAGTTATAAGCGTTCTAGAAAATAATAATGAATCTAGAAATGAAGATATAGTTTGCGAGAAATTGAATAAAATAAGAAATTCAGTTGATCATGGTTCGTATGATTATGGCAATGATGGTGTATCTATTTATGAAGCTTATAAATATAATATTGCTAGTAGGTTTATAGTTAGAAGGTGGATATTATCAGAATGTAAAATTCCTAACGAAATATTAGACAATGTAATTATGCATGAAGGAGTTAAATCAATGATAGATAACGTTGATTTTATTTATTAAATGACGCGTTATGTTAATAATTTTATGATAAGTAAAATCCTATCAATTTACCTGATTACCAAAACATCCAATAAATAACCCTCCGCAAAGGGTTATTTATTTATAACCCGCTCCTGATAATAATATAGACTATTTTTATGATGCGCCCTTTCGGGTATAATTATTATTAAAGGAGTTTTTATTATGTCAAAATCACATTCAAAGGAATTTAATGATTATATTATCTAAGAAAGGTCACAGCGTTGGATTTTTAGCTAAAAAATGCGGTATTCCATCCAACACAATCTTTAGAAAGGTTCATCTGTTAATGTTGATGGGCAGCGTATTTTATACGAAGAAGTAATTAACTGTATTGACTGATATGTAAAATTTTGCAATTTACGACAGGATTAGATTGGTCAAAAATACATAAAGATTAGTTCCAGATATTGACATAGTGTTAAATCCATTAATAAATTTAAAAAGAGGATATTAAAATATAATGAATAACAGAATATTAATAATTGGGAACGGTTTTGATCTGCATTTAGGATTAAAATCTACATTTAGTGATTTTGTAAAGAGTTTTTTCCCTTATTCCAATAAATATATAAATGATTTCTATCTTAATGACTATAAAACATTATTTAATGATTATAGTCCAATAAAAATTAATTTTGTTATTAGAGACACAATAATTAAATCTTTTTCCAAAGATACTAAGGATAATAATTCACTAGATTTGGACATAAACTTAATAAAATTATTAAAGAATGTTTCTAATGATAGTAATTTTTGGATATTTTATCTACTTTTAAATAAATATTTTTTTAACAATTCAATTGAAAACTGGGAGGATATAGAATCTTCAATAGGTATTTTTTCAAAAAGTTTAAATGATTATGTATGTGAAATGGATAACATTATTCATTTTATAGAGTTCTTTATTATTGGAGATATGGATAAAGTATCGAACGATAAAATAGAAGATTTTTATAGAGATGGAGAAATGTATATTAGTCACACTCAATTAGATAAAAATGAATTCATAAAATACGGATTGTTGATATCATATATATGTCACAATAGTTCTAGTTTTCTTGATATTTTAAAAAATAAATATAATGAGTATAAAGAAAATAATGGTAAAACATTAAATAATCATGAAGAAAAACAATTACGAAAAACAATTTTTGAATATTTATTGAAAGAATTAAATAAATTCGAGAAAAGCTTCAATTCATATATGAACAATGAATTATTATCTTATAACAAAAGCAATAATCAAACATATAGTAAGTCGTCAAAAAAGTTATTAAATAAGCTATTAAAGGGCAGTAGTAATTGGCATGTAATAAATTTTAATTATACAGATTTATCATTTCAAAATAACAAAGACGGAATTACTAACATTCATGGAGTATTAGTTCCAGATAAACAATTTAAAGATAAAAACAACTCTTTAATAATAGGTATAGATGGCGATAATATTGATATGGATAGCATTGAATATGAATTTACAAAAACATTTAGAGTAATCACATCAAGAAGAAATTTGAATAATAACTTTCCATTTATTGACCTAGTTAATGAAGTAGCTTTTTATGGGCACTCATTTTCCTCTGCTGATTATTCTTATTTTAGAAGTATTTTTGATAGATATGATTTAGAAGATGATAAATTAAAGATAATTTTGTTTTACTCTACTTACAAAGTAAATGACAAAACAATTAGTGATGAAGAAGCTGCAAAAGATATACTGATTAAGGCTTCAGGAATGATCAATAGGTACGCTAATGAGCATCGCCATTCATTTGATAATTTCCACAATCACCAAGGAGATGAATTATTAAAAGAACTAATGCTAAATGGAAAAATTGAAATGATAAAAATATGATAGTTTGCACGTGAAGTATTTCCCCTATATTAGTAATTTGTAATAAACAAATATTTCAATCAATTACTAGGTCTCAAAACACCAAATAATTAAATCCACTTAAAAGGTATGCTTATATACTAAGCATACAAATAACCTCCAAACAGATATACTCTGATCGGAGGTTATTTATTTACAACTAATCATTTATAATCTCACACATACGGTGGTAATCATTGTTTGTTTAAAACCCACTTCACATTTTTTAGCATCGAACTACTCACTAATAAAGAAATAATTATGAGTATTATTTAAGTTCACGATTGAATTAATACTTAGTTGTAGTTCCAAAATCATTGTGGTCAGATTGTTGACGTTGGTCTTTGTAGACCAGGTTATGAATCTTGTTCAACTTTTTAGCATTAGCGGTCATGTTCGAAGATCCTTTAAGCGTGTTAAGAAGGTCCTTAGTAGTGTATCCTTTGACCATGTAAGTCTTAGGGTTCATCCCGTGTTTGTAGTATTTGTTGACCCAGTTCTTAGGACGAGTGTAGGTCAATAGTTTGTCAATGTTAACGTGGTAGTAATAATGGTAGATTTTCTTGATGTTAACATATTTTCTAGCACCATTGTTTTGGCCCTTAAAATTATTGGCGCCGGTAGGATTGTTATAAAGAATTGCTAATTCGGGATGAGCATAGAGAAACGTATTTGTGGTTAGGTATTGCTTAGCCCATTTTTGTGGGAGTGTTTTGGAATAGGTACCGCTGTTTAGTTGTAGGTATCCTGATTGACTTAGGGTTACTGGCAATCCCATTAAATATAGTTGTTTTTCTGTTGCTCTGTAATATGCTTTATTATTAGCATTTTGATATGAATCCATTCTGTGAAATACAGGCATAACACTTGGTTTGGCATTATTGTTGACATAGTTGTCGAAATTAGGAGCTTTGCCACTTTGGTCAGCGAGAGTTTTGAAATCAAGG
This sequence comes from Nicoliella spurrieriana, assembly GCF_023380205.1. Lineage (NCBI taxonomy): Bacteria > Bacillati > Bacillota > Bacilli > Lactobacillales > Lactobacillaceae > Nicoliella > Nicoliella spurrieriana. The sequence continues at coordinate 1,699,919 of NZ_CP093361.1, read as the reverse complement.
TTATGGTAAATTGAATATTGTCCGAAAGCGTTAGTTTCAGCAGCATAAACAGTATTGCTGGCAACACCATCAAATGAGAGGGCGCTAACGGCACCCAACGTAAATAGAATTTGTTTAAATAATTTTTGCACAGTTATTGATCGCTCCTTATGAATTCTTGTAAGTGGCAGTGATGTTGAAATCATTGTGGTCGGATTGCGTCCGTTGGTCTTTGTAGATGATGTGCTTCAAAGTTTTCAGTTTAGGGTCAACCTTTCTACTGTAACCACCGTAACCGTTGTAGAGAACCTTAAAGAGGTCGTCTTTGGTGTATCCTTTAACCATGTAGTTTTTAGGGTTTAGACCGTGTTTAGCATATTTGGTTTCCCAATTGTTAGGGCGAGTATAAGAAAGAATTTTGTCAATGTTAACGTGGTAGTAATCATGATAAAGCTTCTTGATGTTGACAAATTTGTTACAGAATGGTGACTTCGAGATCTGGAATTGAGCCCCAACTAGTAATAGTTCAGGGTGATTATATCTAAATGATTTACTGGTGTTTATTAATTTAATCCATTTATCAGGCATATATTTATCAAACGTGCTCGCTCCACGGGAAATCCATCCGCTTGAGCTAATACCTACAGGACAACCATCAATGTACATTTCTTTAGAATCTCGTCTATAATATGCTTTATTATTAGCATTTTGCATTGATTTTTCTCGATGGAATACTGGCATTGTAGATGGGGTTGCATTTGAGTTTACATACGAATTAAGATCTCCAGTCAATCCATATTGGTACTTAAATGTATTTAGTTTAATATTAGGGGTATTCAATGGATATTGACCGAACTCATTGGTCTTAGCAGCATAAACAGTGTTTGAATCGGGATTTGAAACGTTGCTGGCAACGCCAGCGAATGAGAAAGTGCTAACGGCACCCAACGTAAATAGAATTTTTTTAGTATTGATCATATATGTACCTCTTTCTTAATTTTTTCTTAATTTATTTTAACATATTGATAATCAATTCACGGAGGACCTTATCATTATGTCCAGCTGATAAGATAATAATTATTATATATGTACTAAAAACATCTGCCATATGGGGGATGCCGAGCAATTAATTTTAACTACTTATCATAACAGCAGCCCGTTAATTGCGGACTATCGTTTGTCTTGGTTGGGACGTGGATTAATAACCATTCAAGAGACATATCAACGATTTTGGGTTAATCAGAATTAAATATTTACAAGGTATACTTATGTGATAAACATACTAAAAAATCTCTCTAACTTGAATTTTACAGATTAGAGAGATTTTTACATCTTTATTTATTTCATAATTTTTGTACTGCTTATTATGATTTGAATACTACTTTAGATAATTTTTAATATTTAAATCATTTTGTGGGAAATACTTTCTATAGTTAACTAATGATGAACTACCTTTTAATCCAAAGTATTTATCAAAAAATTTATGCCGTTTTACATAGTAACTAATCGGCCTGACTTCACGATTCTTAAAGTACTCAGCTAGCAATTTATTTTCACCAGGTGCCCGCTTCATAGCCCGCTTTTCATCTGCAGGTGTGTATGGTGGATTACCGTAATCACGCTGGATAAAGGCTTGTGATATGACACCTGGAACCGTAATAGCTGGATAAGACTTACTTATATCCTTTGCTTCCCGTGGATCAGCAACTCCTCCAAGGTTAAACCTAATTGAATCAGGAATAAATTTCACCAATTCCTTGTTGGCAGAAATGTATCTATACTTACCAGGAGAAGATGTACCTTTGTTAAGTACTTTAAACCGATATTTCCCGTTATTATTGATAATCTTATTAACTATGAGCGTATCACCATATGGATAAGGATAAATTGGCAATCCATTTGTTTTTTCAGATGCACCAATTATAGCATTTTTTCTAACCATCAAAAAATGGTATCCCTTTGGAACTTTGGTATAGTAATCACTTGAATTTTTGGGGTCAAAGTAGTTTGGATCATTAGCATCTTTAACTGCATTAGAAAAATCAGTGTAGCCACCATCAATATATGTATCTAGGATACTAGTATTTGCATGAGCTACTTGGTTAGTAAACTTATAACCGACAAAAGTCATAAAAAGAACTAAAAATATCCATTTATAATTCTTCATAAAATCACTCCATTCTAAGTTAGTTTGTTGTAATTTCTATTATTTAAATCATCCCTTTGAATATAATGCACCGCTCTTATGATGGTTGTCATGTAATACGATGTTTGTGTACTTCGAAGACTGAAAGTAACAAAAAGCCGCCCCCAAGCTTCTGGCAAACCTTGATGAGGGCGCCTAATTGTTAGTTTGCTTTTGATTAAATGAGCCACTTCTTTTGAAGCAGATTGTTGATCATAAATTCCTGATTGAAATCAGGGCTCATTTTAGAGAAGATTAAGTTAAATTTGAAGCTCTAATCAATACTATCAAGTGGTAATTTATTCACATAGCCGTTCACTTCATCTTTTTGATCTTGATTTATGTAATAATCATTGATTAAACGATTTAGTGCCACAGACCCCGTTATTTTATGACCACCATTAGGCTCTGATGAATCTTGATCCCAATATTCATAATTAACAGTGTTACCATTTAATTGAAATGCTAGGTGGTCGGATGTATCACCTTGACCATAGAAAGCTCCATAATTCTTATATTCACCACCAGCAGTTTCTGAATATTTTAAGCTACTACCAACTTCGGATTTAAACCAATCCGGTCTCACTAATAATGCTACGAGGACACCTGCTGTTTTAGAGTTTACCTTAGTCTGCGCTTTCTGATTGTTGGTAGTAGCACTACTAGCACTTGAGCTAGTGTTAGATGATGATGACGTAGTAGAACTGCTATTGGAACTACTAACAGAGCTACTGCTTACTGATGAGCTACTTGTGTTGCTACTGGACTGTGAACTAGCTTTATTTTGATTTCCACAGCCAACAAGGATTAAAGAACTTGCCAATAGGGTTATACTACCGATAAATAAATTTCTTTTCATAATGATCACTCCAAATTATATATTTTTAATCAAGTTAATTATATCACTCCCTAACTTATTGTTTATTTCATATTAATTTTGCGGTTAATTTTCACTCAATATTTTTAGTCAAGGGTGTTAATAATCCTTCAAGTAATAAAAGACCAGTGAATAATCACTGATCTTTGAAATGGTTATAATTTAAAATTATTCATATTATCAACCAAGTCTTTGTCCCTTGGTTTCTGGACCAAACACTGCAATAACGATTGCTGCTAATACTGCAATTACACCAATAATTACAAATAATGTTTCCTGACCAAATGACGAAACTGTGAATAAAACGATGTAAGGTGAAAGGGTAATCAATAGTTTAGCAAAACCATTTGCATATCCAGTACCACGGAATCTAAAGTCAGTTGAAAATAGTTCAGGAGCATACACTGAAATGGTGCTAGCAATTGATACATACATTAGAGCAGTTAGAATAAATCCATTAACTAAAATTCCGGTACTAGTATTTTGAAATGCATATGTAATTCCCGCGAATGCGATTAAAACAAAACTAGGTACGATTGTTTTTTTACGGCCAACTTTATCAACTAATAGCATTCCAACTAGTGCGCCAAGTGGTGCTCCAGCCATCATAATGGTTGAGAACCACATAGAATGGACAATGTTTAGTCCCTTACCTAATAATAGTGTTGGGACCCATGATGTAAACATATATTGGCAAAGAAGGGTGGCTGAGATAGCTGTAATTGCAATCAGCAATCCTCTTTTACGACTAACATGCGATGAAGAATCCTCAGAAATGTTTTTAACATCGTAATGCCCATCCTTTTCTAGCTTTTCAATGATCGTCTGTGCTTCATCTTCTTTACCATGAATCATTAGCCACCGTGGTGATTCTGGTAGATGTCTTCTAGCGAACCATAAAACGATTGCCAAACATCCTAATACTAAAAACATCGATCTCCATCCAGCATGGGTAATTAAAAGGGTTGATAATAAGAAACCAAATGGGGCACCCAAATTTGCAAATACGGATACGGTACCACTCCATTTACCACGATTTTGGACGGGGGCAAATTCATTAATCATAGAAAATCCGGTTACGGCTTCTGCTCCAAGTCCCACTGCTGCGATGAAGCGCATTGCAATTAGAAAATAAACATTCGGAGCAAATGCAGCTAATAAAGTAGCGATTCCAAAAACCAATAAGTTCCATTGGAATGTTTTACTACGACCATAAAAATCACCCAAGTGACCGGCAAGAACCGATCCAATGAAAAGGCCCAAGAATCATGATGATAAAAAAGCTGAGCCTTGTGATAAAGTTGCAAATTTACTGACAATCATACTGGAGTTAACGTTACTTGCCATATAAACATCTGAGCTATCCAAAAGTAATCCGGCACCCACAAGCATAAATACCTTGTAAAATAATGGAGACTCCTTAGCCGTATCCATTCGTTGTCCTAACATTAATTTTTCTTTACTTATCATATTAAACCACTCCTCACTTTAACTTTAATTGATTGAGCATATCCTGCATTGGCGCTTTTGAATATTTTTGCTCAATCGTATTTAAATCATTCAAACCAACGAAATCATTGAAATCGTTAAATGTTACCATGTGTTGCTTAGTTTTTTCAGTTCTGCCTACAGTATGTAACTCTTGTAGAAATTCCTTATCAGCATATGCGTGGGCATATGTAAGCGCAGTGGGATGAACTGCAATGCTGTAGCCCATTGATTTTAATTCGTCAACTGATGTCATTGGAGTGGCACCGTCTTCAATCATATTGGCCATTAATGGTGTATTTGGGAATTCATTTGCAATTTCTCTTAACTCGTCCTTACTTTGCGGGGCTTCAATAAAAATCATATCAGCACCAGCATCTTGATATTGATGACTCCGCTTGATTGCCTCTTCTAGACCATACATTTGTCGCGCGTCGGTTCTAGACATAATTGTAAAATTAGAATGACGCCTAGCTTTAACCGCAGTTTTAATTTTGTCAGCTAATTCATCAGCAGGCACCACGCTTTTGCCGGCCATATGCCCACATCTCTTTGGCCATACTTGGTCTTCCAAAAAAATACCAGCTGCACCCGCATTTTCATATGCACGAACGGTCCGGGCAACGTTTTCTGTATCTCCATAACCAGTATCACCATCTACAAAGACTGGGATATCAACTGTAGCTACAATTTCTCTTAGTTTACTAAGCATTTCACCAAAATCTAAAATACCGCGATCAGGTAGCGAACGAGTACTTGCAGCGGTTGCGTATCCTGCAACAAAAATGGCTTTAAATCCCGTTTTCTCAGCAACTTTTGCGGCTAATGCATCAGGAGCAACAACCATACTTAAAATTCGGTCGCCACTAGTTAACTTCTTAAATTGAGTCCTTTTTTCATCATAGTCACGCATGATTTAATCCCTCCAGTAAAATTAATTTAAAATTGTTTGTGTATCATAATCAAATTGATGGTAATTCATCCCATCAACATTTGGCATCGAATTATTTTTATCAACAACAACGTTTTCAACCCCGAGATATTTTGCAACCAATAGACGGTTTTCTAATTCTTCTTCAGTGTATTGATTAACACAATCTAATTTGATCCAGATGCTTGAATATTCGCTATGGTGTGCATCCATTGCTGCTGTTAATTTACCAGCAAATTCAGTTAACTGTTCCGGATGGCGTTGTTCTAACTTACTATGCGATGGATGGGTCTGATCATTAATTAGAATAATATCAGCTCCATGATTCTCCATTTCAGTAACAGAATAAAAAGTATTAAGTGGATTTCCGAATCCGGCTTGGCCATCTAAAACAAATTGATTATTGGTTAGTACCCTTAAGTAATCAAAATAATGTAAATATTCTGATAGTGATAATAGACCCTCATTATGCTTCCCCGTTAGTTGATATGATAATGCATCGCCAGATAAAAAATAACTATCTGATTTATTAGCATCATTTAATTCAGGAGCGGACAAAACTGTTTTAACTCTCATATGTAACATCCCTTCATATTTTTTATTAAAGTAAACAAAAAATCCGTACAAATCATGAAAAAATGATTTGTACGGATTAGATTTAGGTAAGATAAAAATTCCCCAAATTCAATAACGCTCAAATCACAATTCAAATAATAATAATTTGAATTGCGATTGAGATTACTGATAATAAGGATTTGTAATTATTTAATTGATAATTATTATTTACCATACCCATAATCTCCTTCGTTTACTTAATGGGGTCGATTATATTACTATTAAAAATAGATTGCAAACTAATTATAAAAATAATTAATTTACTAATATAGATTATTAGGTCAAAAATTAATGAATAATGGAGCAGATATTTGGCAATGTTACGCTTTAATTAATAGAAATTAATTATTAGGTGAACTAAAAATCAAATGAATTAATTTGATTTAAAAAATTATTAACAATAATGATTATGTAAATGATAAAATGAATATATTAATAATTTTACATAACAGGAGAAACAAATGACCGTAGAAAATGATGAATTAAAATTTGAACAAAAAGTTTATGACTATTTAGCTAATCTAGGTGGATCAAAACAATGGCAACAAATGGATGCAATTAAAACCACTGCTGACCTTTGGGATAACTTTCGCAAGATTGTTTATCAATTGAATCAAGATAAATTAACTAAACCACTTAGTGATGCTGAATTTAATCAGGTCAAAGCGGCTATTTTAAACCAAACCAAGACGCCATATTATGCAGGGGTATTTCTTTATGGAGTGGGTGGTAAGTCTCAAGTAGAAATTGACCGGGATGATAATAAGCACGTCTATCTGACTATTTTTGATCAAGATGAGATTGGTGCTGGAAATACGGTCTACCAAATTGTGCGACAGATTGAACGGAAAAATGTTGTTAAGGGTAAACATAATCGTCGATTTGACGTTACACTTTTAATTAATGGGTTACCAATCATTCAGATTGAAGAGAAGTCGGATAAAATAAATGCAAAAAAAGCGTTAGAACAAATGCGTCAATATGCAGACGAAAATCAATATTCAGATATTTTCTCAACGGTCCAGATATTAATTGCAATGACGCCTCATGAAGTTAGGTACATGGCAAATACAACTTCAGAGGATTTCAATACAGACTTTGCATTTGAATGGAAACAAAACGGTGGTCGCAAGTTACCCATCCAAGATTGGAAAGAATTTGCGGATCAATTCTTATCAATTCCAATGGCACATAGAATGGCCACTAACTATATGATCCTAGATAACACACCTAATCATCAATCAATTAAGGTAATGCGTTATTATCAAGTGTATGCGACTCAAGAGATCATTCGAAAATTAAGTAAACATGATTTTGATGATCTAACAGATGGAAATAAAAAAGTCGGGTACATTTGGCACACTACTGGTTCTGGTAAAACGATTAGCTCCTTTAAGGCGGCGTTTTTAGCTTCACGCTTGCCCAATGTTGATAAGGTGGTCTTCTTAGTGGACCGAATTGCATTAACGAATCAGACAGCACGTGAATATAAAGCTTATGATCCCAATTCTGATGCAGATAATAAGGGGGGAATTGTTTCAGATACAGCTAATGTTGGTGACTTAAGACGAAAGCTTAAATCTAAAAATAAAACTGATATTGTAGTTACGTCAATCCAAAAACTTCATATGCTAGTTAGTAATGATAAATTTTCGATGGATACGAAACGAACAGTTTTTATTGTGGATGAAGCACATCGTTCCACTAGTGGAGATATGCTTCAAAAAATTAAGAAGTCCTTTCGAAAGTCAGCGTGGATTGGATATACTGGAACGCCAAACTTTGACCAAAAGAATGGCCCCACCACTAAGCAAATTTTTGGATTACCACTGCATCGCTATGTAATCAGTGATGCGATTGCTGATAAAAATGTGCTCGGCTTTAAAGTGGATTTTCAAACAACGATTCCATATTCAGAATTAAAGTCGAAATACCTACCACAGTATTTCCATGAACAATACCCTAATTGGACGGATACTGATATTCAACATCGGATTAACTCATTGACCAATGAAGATATGGACGATGCGGTAAAATCAAGCGTTTATGATATGCAACCCAACCACGTTGAACAGGTGGTTGCTGATATTTTAAAGTACTGGGATAATCGCTCCGTTAATGGGCTCTATAACGCAATGTTAACAACTCATGTTAGTGGTAAAAATGCATCAACTCCAATGGCAATGATGTATTACGATGAATTCCAAAAGCAAATGACTGCTAAAAATAAACCATTAAAAATTGCGATTACGTTTAGCCAAAACACCTCTAACGACGACAATCAGTTAAAGAATAATCAAGATTTATTTCGAGTGATTAGCGATTATAATCAACAATTTAATACTAATTTTGATGATACAACTGTTAATGAATACTTTGATGATGTTTGTAGTCGCCTGAATCGAACTGTTGATGATAAAAATTACTTGGATTTGGTAATCGTTGTAAATCAGCTATTGACTGGATTTGATGCCCCGAATTTAAACACCTTATATGTAGATCGCACATTGAAAGGTGCCAACTTGATTCAAGCATATTCACGTACAAATCGAATTCAGGATATGGAGCATAAGCCATATGGACACATTGTTAATTATCGGTGGCCAATGCATAATGAAAAATTAATGCGTCAAGCTCTCGCTATTTATTCTAATCCAGATTCAGCAGACTCTGGGATCGATTTGATACCAGATGATGATAAAATTCTTGCTAAAAATTATGAAGAAGTTAAATCAGATTTTAGTAAGGTTGTTGATAGTTTATCTTATTTAACAGGCAGTTTCACTGCTGCTCCCAATAGTGAGAAGGAACAACGAGAGACTTATAATCAGCTTAATAGATATAATCGTATTCTTACAAAATTAAAGCAATATTCAGAATTTGTCGATGAAGGTGGTGATAAGGTCTTGCAAGCTGCTGGACTGCCACCAGATGATGAGGCTCGTTTAACTGGTGCAATTGCTTATGATGTTAAGAAAAGTATTGCTAACGTAGAGAAGGTTGACCCAATCGAATTAGATATGCGGATGGAACACGTCAAAGAAGTGACGGTAAACTACGATTACCTGCATGAACTGATTGCTGAGTATGCTAATCACGTTCATGATAATGATGTTGACCAATCCGAACTGGATAAAATTAAAAACGAAATTCTGCGGATGTTAGATTCGGTGGATGAGACCGACCAAAAATATGCTCGTCAGGTCCGCAACTTGATTGATTCTGATTTTGCAAAGCAAGTTAAATATCCACTTAAACCCGATGAAATTGAGGACTTAATTAAGAACAGTGGCCGTAATTGGTCACAAGGTGAAATTAGTGCCTTTATTCAACAGTGGGGATTGGAAAATGCCAATGTGCAGCAGGCAATTGAAGAATTAATTGATCAACATCAATTGGAAAAAGATGATTTGCAACACTCTGATAAGCTGGAAAAAGTTGTTAATTTAGGTAAATCGGCTTATAAGCAGGATGCTACTGATCAATCCGTTAAAAAATTAAGCAAAATTAAGTATTACAACCAAATGAAGGAAGCGTTTAAGTCACTTGCTGACAAAATTAAGAAGCAATTCTAGGAGGAACTAAGATGGCAGAAAATAAAGCTGCAGATATTACGAGTCAATTATGGAATATGGCTAATGAATTACGGGGGAACATGGATGCGGTCGATTTCCAAACCTATATTTTAGGGTTCATGTTTTATAGATACCTTTCAGAACACCAAGAAGCATTCCTGAAGTCCCAAGATTTCTTCGATGTTAAACCAGGTCAAGATATTAACGATGCATATGCGGAAGCAGCTGCTGAAGATGGTGTTGAAGATTATCTCGAAGCCATTGCAGAACGTGATGGATATGCGATTCGTCCGGAAGACACTTGGGCCACCATCGTTAAGAAAGTGGAGAACGGCACCATTGCTCCCGAAGATTTCCAAAACATGTTTGATCATTTTAATGAAAATGCATCATTGAACCACGGAGCCGAAAAGGATTTCCGGGGGGTGTTTGCGGACATTAACCTTGGAAACAGTCGACTTGGTAATAACACTAATGATCGGGCTAAGGCACTTAGTAAAATTGTGAACTTGGTTGATAAATTTAACTATAATGACGAAAGTGGGCATGATATTTTAGGGGATGTATATGAATACCTAATTGCCCAATTTGCCTCTAACTCCGGTAAGAAGGCGGGAGAATTTTACACGCCCCATGAAGTGTCCGAAATTCTTGCTAAACTAGTAACGCTTGGGTTACCAGATAATGACGACCCATTTGATGTTTTAGATCCTGCAATGGGGTCGGGATCATTGCTATTGACGGTTCAAGATGAAGTACCCAATGGGCAAAAGAAGGGGAAAGTGCGGTTCCATGGGCAAGAATTAAACACAACAACTTATAACTTAGCTCGAATGAACTTAATGATGCATGGGATTGGTTACCAGAATATGCAACTTAGAAATGGTGACACACTAGAAAGCGATTGGCCTGATGGAATTGACGAAAATGGAATTGAACACCCTCGCTTTGTAGATGCAGTGGTAGAAAACCCACCATACTCTGCGCATTGGGACAATAACGAGGGTAAATTAAAGGATCCTCGATTCAAAGAATATGGAGCACTACCGCCAAAGAGTAAAGCTGACTACGCATTCCTACTTCATGGCCTTTTCCATTTGAAACCCACTGGGACGATGGCAATTGTGTTACCACATGGGGTGTTATTCCGTGGTGCTAAGGAAGGGAAAATCCGGGAAGCATTGCTTAAGAAGAATCAAATTGATGCAGTGATTGGCTTGCCAGAAAAGCTATTCTACTCGACCTCAATTCCAACGGTGGTAATTGTATTGAAGAAGCAACGGGATAATCGGGATGTGCTCTTCATTGATGCTAGTAAGCACTTTGAAAAGGGTAAGAATCAAAACGTATTGAAACCAGCAGATATTGATTTGATTATTGATACCTATCAAAAACGGCAAGACGTTGATAAGTATGCGCATGTTGCAACACCCGAAGAAATTGAAGAAAATGACTTTAACTTAAACATTCCGCGGTATGTAGATACTTTTGAACCAGAACCAGAAATTGATATTCAAGCTGAAGAGCAAAAAATTGCTGAAATTGATGCTGAATATGAAAAGGTTGAAGCCGAATTCAACAAGATGAAGGCTGAATTGGTTTGGACGGACCAACATGATCAAGATAAATAATTAATCGTAAACTAAAGACGCACTCTCGCGGGAGAATGAGTCTTTTTTAGATGAACATATTTTGAAGATAACCTTTTTGAGTTGTTTGAGATGCTCGAGTTTGGATTGTTGGAGGGATATTTGTTGGTCTAGGTTTTGGAAGAGTGATCCGATTTTTTGTTGTTCTTTAATACTAGGAAAAATTATTTTTAATTTTAGTAAGTTATTTTTTGAGATGTTATATCTAGATATTCCTTGTGCAAGCGGAAATATTGAACTTCTGAATTGATCAGATCTTAAATAGTATCCTAAAAAATAATTATCAAAATGAATTAATGGTCTATATCCAAACGAAAAGCTGTTTAAATAAACATCATTTTCATTATAGTCCCATATAGATGATAAACCGACTTCTTCAGGAGTTTCAGAAGAAATAGTGAACAGAATGTCGTGTTTATTAACGCAATTTTGTTTGTAATCCACTTCTATACTTTTTACTCCGTCTTTTCTAGCTATAGCATTATTGTAAACATTTAAATATGTTATATATTTACCATTACCATGACCAAAATCATCTTTATTTTTTCCTGTAAGTCCACCATAACTTTTTCCGAGTTTGTTTAGCTTATCTAAATTCCAATTCCCATTAAATTTATTAAATCTAAGTAATGGCAGAATTTCTCCCTTTGCAGGATATAGTTTTTGCAAAAATCCGCGCTTCAGTTGCTTCAGGTGAATAACCTTTTGAGATTGGAGTTCAATTAGTTGATCTAGTTTTTGGAAAAAAGAACCAATTTTTTGTTGTTCATGAAATTCTGGAATAAATATTTTCATTTTACCCATTTGCTTTCCAGATATTTCATTAAAAGTGGATCCAGATCCCATTTTATTTCCATATTTTTTAAGTTTGTTTGTAATTGAAAAAGTAAAATATGAATCCAATAATTTTTTTTTAGGAACAATTGACTGAAATCCTTGATTAGTACACGCTTCTTTAGAAAGAATAGCAGTTTTTCCAATTCCTGCTCTAGATGTAAAAAGTATGGTTCCAACGGGCAAAATTTTTGCAGAAGATTTTTGGAGACCTAAAGTAGTTATCTTTTTTTGACTATTATAAACAAAAATATCCTTTCCAATTTCCATGGGTGAAAACCAGTTTATACTTCCATTCCAATAACTAATATTATTTGTATTAGGAGTTCCACCACTAATTATTTTGGATAACTTGTTTAAAGTAGTTTTTTTCCACAAATCCGTATAGCCTTCGAATCTTAACGAGGGTAAATTCATTTTTAATACCATTCCTTAATAATATTTATACATTTCACTATTATTACGAAATGATGATATACTTAAATCAATATAAAATTAGATATGAGGAAATATAAACGCTAATTTATATGCATTTGTATGTCACTATTTACGTTTTAATTAGGATTTTATTTAATTAAAACGTAAAAATAAATATATAGATATGAAAATGAGGTATTATTAATGGGTAAATTATGTCCAAGAAATAGATTTAAAGAATTTCATAAATATTGGAAATTAGTAAAGTTTGGAGAATATTTCAAAATTATTATGGGACAATCTCCTAGCTCTAAAAATTACATAAATAACAATGAATATAATGTATTAGTTCAAGGTAATGCAGATATCAAAAATGGACATATTAATCCAAGAATATTTACTACTGAAATAACTAAACTATCAAAAAAAATGAAATAATAATGACTGTTAGGGCTCCTGTTGGTGAAGTAGCAATTAATCAATTTACAGAGATTGTTTTGGGGCGTGGAGTTTGTTCAATATCAGGTAATCTTTTTATTTATTTTTTACTACTATCATTAAAAAATAGAAACTTTTGGAAAAGATATAGTTCTGGATCAACATTTTTATCAATAAATTCAAATGATATAAAAAATTTACTTGTCTATATTCCCAATGATAAAGAACAGAAAAAAATTGGGTTATTTTTACAAAAACTTGATCAACTAATTGAACTCCAATCTCAAAAAGTTACTCACTTAAAGCAGCTGAAGCGCGGTTTCTTGCAAAAACTATATCCTGCAAAGGGAGTTTCAGTGAATTTGTTAAGGTTTCATACATTCAATGATGATTTATTAAATGTATCGTTAAAAGATATTTCTTATAATCAATCATCTAATATAGGTGTAAAAGATGTTAAAAAAAATGGAAAATATCCAGTGTATGACGTCAATAAATTAATAGGATTTTTGAATAGTTATCAGAGTAAGGATGAATATATTTCAATAATAAAGGATGGATCTAACGTTGGAAAAACATTTCTTCGCCGTGGGATGACATCTGTAATTAGTACGATGGAAATTATCCATCCAAATGGAGTGGATTTAAATTATCTATTTTACAAATTACAAAATATAAACTTCAGATTATTTAAGATTGGAACGGGGATTCCACATATTTATTTTAAAGATTACTCTAAATTAAAATTATTGATTCCACACCCCAAAGAACAAAAAAAAATCGGTGCATTCTTCCAAAATTTAGATCAACAAATTGATCTTCAACAATCCAAACTTGATCATCTCAAACAACTAAAGAAGGGATATCTACAAAACATGTTCATTTAATTAGATGCTCTTATGTCAATAAATTGAACTAATTTTATTCATGAATTTAATCATAGTGGCATAATAAATATGCACATTAAAAAAACAGGTCGTGTTAAGAAAATACTTAACATGGCCTGTTTTTAAATCATGGGGAAGATATTACTTGATATAAGCATTCTTGAAATCATATGGAACACCAGCTGGATTAAAGCTAACGTCCTTAACATCGCTTCTAAGCAGTTGTGATTTATCAGCTTGGTAGAGTGGAATCGTGGCCTGATCATTCATTAAGACCTTTTCAGCTTTTACTAATGCATCCCAACGCTTTTCAGTTGGTTAGCTAATTCATCTTCACTTTCTTCAGTTAATTTATCAAATTCACTGTTTTTGTAACCAACGGTATTGTAGCTGGAGTTACTTTCAAACACATCTAAGAAATTAATTGGATCAGCGAAAACAGATTGCCAGTTAGCTAACGTTGCTTGGAAGTTTTTCTTTTGTTGAGTAGCAATTAATTGAGCAAATGGGACAACAGAAATTGATACCTTTACGTTTGGAAGTTTCTCCAATGCACCTTGGATAAATTCAGCGGTTTGTTTATTAGTATCAGTTTCAGCAACTAGTAGTTTGAAATTCAACTTTTTAGTATTAGTTTCTTTAAATCCCTTTGCTAATAGCTTCTTAGCTTCACTTAGATTACTAGAAACACTATTTTTAACGTATGACTCATTATTAAATTGTGCTCCTGTTTTAGGATTAGTACCCATGTTGGAAGGGACAAATCCCTTAGCGGGAACTGATCCATCTTGTAGGACATCATTAGTTAATTGTTGTCTGTTGATGGCAAGCGAAATTGCTTTCCGGACGTTAATATTTTTGAATGCCGGAACGGTAGTTTGATTTAGGTCTAATCGAACTAGTGTATTTGGAACTCGTTTTACAAAATCAGGGTTATTTTTATTATTTTTGATTTGTTGCCCTGTCAATAGGGTTTCATCAACCTTATTGGACTTATATAAGTTATAACTAGTCTCGGTTGACTCAGCTACTTGGTCATTGATTTTAGTTAACTTGACTGCTTGTTTATCCCAATAATATTTATTTTTAACGAGGGTCCAACTATTGCTGGAGCCATTCCATTTAGTTAATTTAAATGGCCCGTCATAAACATTATATTTACTGTTAGTACCAAACTGCTTTCCGTATTTATTAACTGGGTAGAATAATGGCCATGATAACAATTTCTTGAAGTATGTAACTGGCTTGGTAAGGGTAACTTGAAGTTTATATTTGCCTAATGCGTGAATGCCAAGACTACTCAATGGTTTCTTACCTGCATTAATTTCCTTAGCATTTTGAACTTGGTCTAAATAAAAAGCATCTTGTGACGCAGTTTTAGGATTAACTGTTCTTTGCTATGAATAAACGAAATCAGCCGCGGTTACTGGATCACCATTTGACCATTTAGCATCATCTCTTAAATCAAAGGTATACACCTTGCCATCTTTAGATACGGTTGCCTTTTTAGCAATTGCTAATTGTGGAGTACCGTTTTTATCTAAACGATATAATCCATCACCAGTATTCATTAGGACGTTGAAACTTAAAGTATCAGTAGCCTTAGATAAGTCATTTGTTGCTAATGGGGTTGGTTCAGTCCAATTTAATACCTGTTTCTTTTGACTAGCGCTATCTGAATTGCTGTTACCACATGCAGCTAGTGTGATTGCAATTCCGGTAAAGACACTTCCTAATATTACCTTATAGCTATTTTTCATTATATGATTCCTCCTCTGAAAATAAAAAACCCTTTGTAAATTAATACAAAGGGCATTTCAGCGGTACCACCTTTTAGTTAAATTTAGCTCGCACTAAATTCCTCAGTATCTCCTATAAGATAGAGATAAAGATTGATATCGGTCTTTAATCCGGAATAATAGCTATAAAAACCATTATTCAACTCCAAGTTCATTTTCGCTAGTTCATCATTATTCCATCTCACCAAATCGGAACTCTCTTGAAATGACAAAAACCTAGTTACTCTACTCTTCAACGTACATATTAATTTAATGGCATAATTATAATTCAAAATTAATCTTTTTGCAATTTTTATTTCAATCCATTAATTTTATTCCAATGAAAAGATAGCTCCAAACGAAGATATTAGTTAAAAGATTGTATTTAATTCGATAATAGGATTAATATAATGATTAAGAAAACATTAAATACCAAGATGGGGGCCTTCATAATGAAAAAATCAATGATCTATTTAGCAACGTTAGCAGCACTCACTACTGGTGGAATCGCAGTTATGAACACCGTTAATCCAAGCTTTATTTCGGGTCCCGTGGCATATGCTGGGGTTCCGTATCGGACCATGTTAGTGGCACCACTTTCCGATGAAGCATCCCAGTATATTAATTTCTATACTAATTTTGATGGAGGCCCATCGTTTATTAATTATGATCAGACTGCTTATCAATTGGGTGGCGACAGTACATCTAAGCAATATGCGGTTAGAAGTACGGCCCCTTATATTGTTGAATCAAATGGCATTAATGATAATCAGGATAATGATAAGGACTACCTGACTACAATTTATGAGGAAAACTATGTGCCAAATCCTAATAGTGGAGTTTCTAATCTACAACCGATTAAAGTGGCGTATATTTGTTTTGATTCAGATGGAAATAATGTTGATGATTTCTATAGTAAGTACGTTTCCAGCTCATCAATAATTGATAATACCTACTCGATTAGTGATTTAAAGCGTGATGTTTCGAATATGAGTGATAGCGATTTTATGCAATACGGCTTTGGCCAACACGTTGATCAACATGATGGAATTTCTAGAAGCAAACTATTAAATGAAATCAATATCATTCTTAAATATTACCTCCATGAAGATGTTAGTGATACGCCCAGTACGACTGATAGCGATGCAAATTCCGATAGTTCAAACGGGAGTAGTGTTAGCAGCAATCAGACTCAGACTAGTAATGCTAGTTCACAAACTAATAATCAACAACAGCCAAGTAAGAATGCTGCTAAAATAAAACGAGCTAAGCAGTCGGTTACTAAGGCTAAGCGGAACTTAAAGCGAGCTGAAAAGAAAGGGAAGCAATCTGCAATTAAGCAGGCTAAGCAAACTTTGAATAAGGCGAAAAAACAGCTGCAAAGTGTTAAAAATTAAATGATAATATTACAAAAGCGCCTTTGGTTGTTCATCAACTAGAGGCGTTATTTTGGTAAATATAGTATGGCAATGGTCCGATCGATTTAATTATGATTTTGTAATCAAACTGTAACTTATGAAGCAAAATTATTTGTGCTACGCTAATTAATGAATAAGCAATAAGGAGCGATCACAATGCCTAGAAATTTTAAGGAAGAATTGATTTTTACAGCACTGATGGCCGGCTTAATGGTCATCGTCATGGAAACGTATAACGTGATTTTAGCCCAGGGAGTCGATAGTGGAATCGCACTTGAGATTATTAAGGGCTACCCAGTCGCATTGTTAGTGGCCGCATGTCTGGATCTACTTTTAGTGGGGCCTAGCATGAAGGGCATCTTTTTCAAGTTCATTTTTAAACCAGCCTGGCAGAAAACACCGATTAAAATTGCATTGGGGATTTCAACATTGATGGTCCTTGGGATGGTGACCTGCATGTCATTGTTCGGAATTATCGTGACATTTGGAATTGGGAACATCTCGTGGGTGATGTACGGGCATGCATGGTTATTAAACTTAATCTTAGCATTACCATTGCAACTCCTAATCGTGGGCCCGATTTGTCGGTTCCTATTAGCGCGGGTGCAAGCAAGTTTTGACGCCCGTCAATAATCAATAATCATAACGCAGAATCAGTGAATGGTTCTGCGTTTTTGTTTGTTTAAACTCGCTTTTTATTCCTTATCATTCTATACTGGAAGTGTTAATCACATTTTTACATAAAGGAATGGTGTTTTATGAATAAACTTTGGCAAATCGCGGGGGTAGCGACGTTATTACTACTAGCGGGCTGTGGGAATCAAACCGCTAGTCAACAAACTAGTAGCAGCAGTCAGTCCAGTAGTGTTAGTAGCTCCAGTAGTGTGGCTAGCTCTAGTTCGGCCACCAGTAGTTCTGCGACCAATAGCAGCTCTGCTGCGCAGAGTAGTAGCACGGCCACCACTACAAATAACAGTGGGGTCAATGATAAACAAATTGGGGTCATGGTAGCATTTTTAACCATGCCGAATTGGTTTAAGCAGAACCTGGATGGGATGTATTATCAACCTGCTAGTTTAACGACTCATTCTAGAGGAACGGCAGTTCGTAACTATAGTTATGTTAGTCAAATGGGGGATCCGACCAGCTTTATTTATTACCAGGTTAATGGAGAGAACGTTAATATTAAACTCTGGGAGCTAAGTGCTCAGGGTGGAGTTGCCGATGGGCATTGGAAGAACGAAACGGTTAGTATCGACCGCTTAAAGAATGACTACTACGTTAACCAATCCCAAAAGGACGAGGTTAACAGCGATGCTAATCAACTTAAATCTGCACAACAATTTATGAATGCGCACAAAAACGACTAAAGAACCATCCGTGATTGTCCAAATCGCAATTACGGATGGCTTTTTAGCGTGAAAATCAATCTGAAATAATTTGTATTTCGGATTTGATTTTGCTATATTAAATTTAAAATCTTTATTTTTGAGGTGGAACTAAATGGCAGCTGAAGCAATTGGAACCATTCAGGATCTTTTTGTGAATAAAAATATGAAAGATAATTCAATTTATTTTACGTTTCGGTTAGTTTATCAAGGCTTTTTAAACCAGGCGGATGAAGAAAAGATAAATCTATCATCTCGTAAAGATGAATACATCTATCTAGAGTTTAAATCCATCCATGATGTTGGGGTTAAAATAAATGGTTTAAATGTTGTTAAGATGATGCGTGATCAGAAGATTACTAAGAGCGCTGACTTTGATAATGACATCAAAGTCAATGCGCTAAAGGAACAAATGATTGAAATTTGCCGAAATAAGTTATTCATTACGGAACCTAATTTAACTGATCGAATCGGGTATGCGAAATTAATTGCGGTAGTCAATGCTGATCATGAAGCCAATTATGATCAAGCATTAGCGTTTTTGAACCCTAGTAACACTCTTGGCATTTACGGAGTCGATGAGCTACTGCATTCAATCGAATCTGGGCAGGAAGTTCGGGTGAATGAACACACGACCATTGATGAAAATGTACAGATCAATGGGATGATTTGGGCTGGCGAAAATGAAACGATGCTACTGAGTGGGCATGTTCAGGTCCAAGCTGATGGGGTGCTTCAGTTTACAGATCCATTCGACCAGTACCAAGTGACTAAAATTAATGATGATTGGTTGAGCAATCTGAATGATTCCGATACGTTATTTTATATTCCTGAAAACGTCTGCTTGGGCGATTCTGCTTCGGGAACCATTAAACAGTCGCATCAATATTTTAATGCTGAGTATAATCAAGCAATCGTAAATTCACAATCTGATGATGTTTTGTACCACTTTGCTGAAGTGCTAGCAAAGCAATATCGCTTTGAATTTACCAAGCAAGACATTGCGAACTTCCATAATTCGGTTAAGAGTTTTCCACTGACGATTTTAGCAGGATTAAGTGGGTCTGGAAAATCTAAAATTGTGACCGCATATGCTGACGCGCTGGGCATCAAAAACGAAGAACAGTTCAACATGGTGGCGGTGAGTCCTGACTGGCAAAGTGATGCCGATTTATTAGGGTTCGTAGACATATCCAAAGAACGCTACCTGCCTAGCACATCGGGGATCGTTGATACCCTCATCGCAGCAAATGCCAATCCCCATAAATTATACTTAATCGTCTTAGACGAAATGAACCTAGCACGGGTGGAATTTTACTTTGCTCAGTTCCTATCAGTGTTAGAACGGGATAAAAAGGACCAAAAAATTAGGCTGTATAACCCACATCAATCAGTGGATAATGCGGATGAATATCCTGCGGAAGTCTGGATTCCAAATAACGTGCGGTTCATTGGGACCATGAACATTGATGAATCAACGTTCCAGTTGTCAGATAAGGTTTTGGACCGGGCAAATTTGATCAAGCTATCTAAAACGGCCTTTACAGCCATCTTAAACCTCCCAGCTCCCACCACCGTTGATAGTCCTGAAGTATCATTTGACACCTACCAACAAACGATTGACCGCGGGGACTTTCAATTTAATCAATTGTACTTACAGTTCTTCGATGATTTGTACCAGTTAATTAACAATGCCATTCCGGACTTGGGCTTTAGCTGGCGCACATTGAGTAACATTCAAACGTTTATGAGCAACGTTAAAGCGTACGATGATGCCGATTTTCAATTTGATGATCGGGTGGCATTTGATTACCAAATCGCCCAACGGATTTTACCGAAGGTACGCGGTAGTCAACAGGTGTTAGCACCGTTATTAGGTGCTGATAATCAATTTGAACAATTATTGGACCGCTACCACGATTTATCTGATTTTGAGGTAACTAGGCAGCAACTAACACATAAGCGAAAAGAGATTAGGGTGATTGGATTTGCAAACTAGGGTGGTTTTAATTCGGGGCCGTTCTGGCAAGGAGCAGTTAGAGTTAACTCAAGCTGGGACTGCCTGTTATCAAATTAAGGAGAACACCTACTGTAGTTTGGCGATTACCGTGGGGGCAAATGAGCGGGTGTATCTGGAAGGGTTATCAGAGCTGAAGCGCGTCCCGTTGAATAGCTTGGCCCGTGATGAACGGGGCCGGCAGTATCTTGCTAGTGACTGCACCGTTTCTCTTTATGATACTAAGATTAATAAGGATGTTTACATTCCTGGATACTATAAATTAGTGGTGTGTGCAGATGAAACCCGCTACCAGTGCTGGTTAAAATTTAATAATAAGTTCTTTGGGACCGGTGAAAATGCCGATCAAGAATATAATCAGATGGTGTTTGATATTGATGCGGCGTTTAAAAAATTATCCCAGGTGGCTACGAATAAGCGGGCCCGGGTGGCGTCAATCCTATTAATCGATGAACTAATGCGCTTTTTAAAGGCGCACTTAGAGGCCTTTACCGGCGTGGTTGCAAACTTAAAGCAGCATCCACAAAATCAGCTTAAACGCGGCCATCATTGGAGTCCGGCATTGACGGGACGCCTTGATCGACGGTCACTGAACCGGATGGCACAAAAGCCAAGTGATGGTTACTACGTTCAATCGAATCAAGTGAACTTCAATACGCAGGCAAACCAAAATTTAAAGGCGACCCTTCGGCGGTTAAACTTCATTCTGAACCCGCTAGTGAATGCTAATAATGATGAAATCATCACGCCATACGTTGATTTAATCAATCAGCTACTGACGCATTCCTGGCTGAAGCGGGTCACGGACCGGCCGTTGCGGCGTCAAGCCCATCAAATTGACTACCGGTACCGATTCATGACTCAATTTTTAACTGGCGTTGAGGACTGCCTTCGCAAGCAGCATTCGATTGCAGCCCAATCGAATCAATTTGGGATTGCCCGGCGGAGCAGTTATGATTTATATGAATACTGGGGTTTTATTAGCGTCATTGTCGCATTTCACCAACTGGGGTTTTCAGACGTGCCACTGTGGAGTTTAGCGGAGCAGTTAATGGCTAACAATCAGCCGATTGATGGGCTACCTAAGATGACGCAGGTTAAAATGACTAAGCCAGTTGAGCTAGGGACGCTGAAATTAACCGTGATGGCGGTAATTACCTATAATGATGAAATGGACCATGTTGATAATGGTCGGTCAAAACTGTGGATCGATAGCAATCATTACAAACCTGATCTTAGGGTCGATTTCTTCGATCATGACGCTGATGATACGTTGATCGGTAGTTTTATTATGGATACTAAGTATCGAGAAATTAAGTACTTTATCAACGATCGTAATAAGGATACGATGCAGCAATTATTGGACTACTACTATAAGGTCAATAGTAGTGACATGTTTAAATCGGCTCACTATGTTGAAAACATTCCGCGTGAATTATTACGGGTGGTTTCTAAGGTCGGCATCATCAATCCGGTTTCGAGTGATGCTCATTTAAGGCGGTGGGGATTGGAATCGGTATTTGCAGTTCCTAGTGATAAGCGGCAAATTAATGATTTTATTGACGCACAAATAACGGCGATTTTGAATTTAGTAACAATTTTACATTGTTGATCGATTGCCTTTGATGCGAATGATTAGAGTGCGTTAATTAACGGTTGATTTATTGAAATGATAATGGTAAAAATAAAATAGATTGAATAATTATGACTGATATGGGGTGTTTTTATGAATGTTTTACCGAGTGAAAAGGAACTGACTGATGAACAAGTCACCGCGCTACGGGCTAGTGATAATCAAGATCAAATTGTTTTAGGTGTTGCTGGAGGTGGCAAAACGGTGATTGCCATTTATCGCTCCATTATGCTATCAAATTCATCATTATTTGAGCCCAAAAGGGTATTAATTCTGACTTATAATGATGCGATTCATTCATTTATCAGGGGCAATGTGAAACAACAAGCGAACGACACCGACAATGTGGATGTGAATACTGTTTATACATACTTTAAGGAGTTAGTGAATACTTGCCGGCCGACGCAAGAATTGAAAAATCTAAATGAGCATGAATATCAATTCTTACAATCTGCTAATAACCGGTATGATGACTACGTCCATAATCGCAGTCCTTATAATAAACGGGGGTACAATTACTACCCAGAAGCGACTGCTATGGATAAAAATGTTGTAAATAAAATGTTAGATGAATTGATTGATGAAGCCAAAAAGGAGCATCCTGATAATAACATTTGGAAAAAAGATCAAATGAGCTATAAGGACATCAAATTAGCAATCAGGGATGAAATTAACTGGATGCAGGATAATGAGATTCCGTATAATGATGAAGCCGCCTATTTAAATGCCGATCGAATTGGCCGAAGTTCATTTAACCTGGGAAACAAGGGCGGGATTCAACGGAAGTTGGTTTATGATATTTATTACCAATACTATGAAAAACGGGATAGTTACAGAACTGACCGGGGCGTTTCTAAGATTTTTGACTATAATGATGTTTATCGCTTGGTGAAGTACCTCGACATTCCCGAAAATCAAAAGTATGACTATGTAATCGTTGATGAAGTCCAAGACTTATCGCCGGTAATGTTCGAAGCGTTAAATCAAATTCGGAAGCGTGATGGCAATACCTACTTCACACTATTAGGTGATTTATCACAAAACATCTTTGGACGTCGGATGTCTTGGAAGAAACTAGGGCTGCAGGTGAACCGTGGAAATAGTCATCGCATTAAGCATAACTACAGAAATACCTATGAAATTTCTAAGCTCGGGAAGGATTTTCTAGATTACTGTAAGTTACACTACTCCTCTGATGTTGAATCAGCCTCTTATAAGGAAACGGAATCGACGTTCATTGAGCCAGAGCTATCGACTAAGCATAGTTATCAACCCTATGCGGTGAACTACTCTAAATCGGATTACATCGTTCGGTTTTTAAACCGGGCGGTAAAGGCGAATGAGGATTCATTAATCATTTGTCGGAATGATCGGGATAAACGTGAAATTACGAACCTATTAAAGCAAAATGACATTGCCTTTAAGGATGAGTATGGTAAAGACGATGATGAAGACGATGGGACTGCTAATGTTTATGTTTTAGGGATGAATAAAATTAAGGGGCTCCAGTTTCCGAACGTCTTGTTTTATTGTATCGATTCAATGCCTAGTTACTATTGCCGTGATGAAATTTTAAACATGGATAGTACGGTGAAGTTTGAGATGTTAAATGATGAGGAAGCCAATCGGTTTTATGCACAAGAATACGTTGGAATTACTAGGTCTGAAAACATGTTAATGCTGGTATACCGGAATCCGCAAACGATTAACTTGCTAAAGGAAATTGGCAGTGATTCAATCCGCTATATTCAATAGTTAAATTAATTACAAACCACGATGGGCTTTTAAATCGTGGTTTTTTTATTGCTAAAATTGGCGTTTTTTAATTGATAATCATATACTGAAAGGTGTAAATAATTAATACATAGGGGAATGATACGATATGAAAAAATTTTGTAGTATTGTAGGATTATCAATGGTGTTATTGTTAGCTGGTTGTGGGAATAATGGTAATGATAAAGCGACGAGTAGCAGTAGTAGCCAAGCCGGTAGTTCTAGTGTTACCAGTAGCTCAGCTAGTTCGAGTGTGACCACGAGCAGCTCAGCAGCCAGTAGTTCGGCGACTAATGGTAGTAGCACTGCTAGTAGTGCGTCTGTTAGTAAAAATACCAGTAATTTAAGTGATAAGCAGATTGGGGTCATGGCCGTCTTTCTGGCGTTTCCGGATTTAATTAAGGGCTCAGATCCGGTTTATTACATGCCAGCAAGTCAAAATGTGGGTAAAAATGCACTGGAAAAGGGATATAGCTACATTACGGATATGAGTACCGATCAATTAGGGTATGTATTCTATCAAGTGAACGGCTCGAATGTGACGATTAAGAATTGGGTCTCGGGTGCAAAAGATGTCGCCGATGGTCACTTTAAGGTGGAAACCGTCACGATTGACCGCTTGGTGAATGACTACTACGTTAACCAGGGCCAAAAAGACGAGGTAAATGGCGACGTGGCCAAGTTAAAATCAGCACAACAACATGATAATGAATAGCAAAGAAACTAAATAGGGGGGAGGAAGTTCGAGCATGCCGAATTTCCTCCCCCCTATTTATTAATGATGGTGGTTACCAAATTTCCATTTTCTCGTATCGTGGCGATTAAACCTTGATGACAATTTTACCCACGTTCTTTTGATCAGCCATGAACTGTTGAGCAGCGAGGGCGTCCGCTAGGTCAAAGGTGGCACTCACTGATGGCTTTAAGGTTCCGTCCGCAAATAATTGCTTGGTATCGGCCACGAATGCCTGCGTTAAGCGAGCCTTATATTCAGCTGAGCGTGGCGATAACATGGTTCCGGTAATGCTGGCGCGCTTGACCATGATGTAGCGTAAATTAAATTGGTCCACGATGCTACCGCTCAAATCACCGATTAACACGATCCGGCCATCAAAGTGCAATGCGTTCAAATTACTTTGAAAGTAGTTCTTCCCAATGAAGTCGAGGATTAAATCAACGCCCTGGTGTTCAGTAATCCGATCGACTTCGGCTTCAAAGTCCTGGGTTTTATAATCAATCGTGTAATCCGCCCCGAATTGTTTACAAACCTTCGTTTTGGCAGTACTAGCAGTGGTAATCACGGTTGCGTGTTTCAACACCTTAGCGAGCTGAATGGCAGCCGTGCCCACTGCACTGGCTCCGGCATGAATTAATACTGTTTGGTGTTCTTTTAACTGACCGATCCAAAATAGGGCCTGGTAAGCCGTCAAGAAACTTTCTGGGATGCTAGCACCCTGGGTGTAACTAACTTCATCTGGAAGTGGAATGATTCGTTCAGCTGGGACGGCAACCAAGCCAGCGTAACCACCATGATCGAGAAGGGCCGCCACTCGTTGACCGACTTGCACCTGATTGGACTTAGATTCGATCACTTCACCTGCTGCTTCTAGTCCGAACACGGTGTCAGCGGGCTTACGCTTGCCGGTGGCCCACGCCAAATCGACGTGGTTAACACCGGTGGCATGAACCTTGATTAACACGGAGCCAGTGGTGACTTCGGGATTTGGAACGTCGACGATGGGGTTAGCTTGACTTAAGCTATGGATGGTAACTGCTTTCATATGATTTCCTCCGCAATGAATTGATTTTACCAAATAGATTAGCGGGTTATGCGATAATTGTCAATTACTAAAAAGGGATTGATGCGATTAAGCATCAATCCGATTAATTAAACCTTTAAAACGATTTTACCAACGTTTTGCTTATCATGCATGAATTTTTGAGCCGCTAGGGCATCGGGAAGGTCGAACGCCCCACTTACGACTGGGTCCAACTTCCCGTCCGCAAATAATTGTGCTGTCTTTTGGGCAAATTCAGTGGTTAACTTAGCTTTATATTCCTCAGACCGGGGCATTAACATGGACCCGGTCACGGTAGCCCGCTTGACCATGATGTAGCGGAGGTTGAATTGGTCAACGATTTCACCGCCGAGCGTGCCGATGATGACGATGTGACCATCGGTATGCAAAGCGTTTAGATTCCGTTGGAAATAACTCGCACCAATGAAGTCAATGATTAAATCAACCCCTTGGTGATCAGTGATTTGATCCACTTCGGCTTCAAAATCCTGGTGTTCGTAATCAATTGCGTAATCAGCACCGTTCTCCTTACATGCCTGCGTTTTAGCAGCACTGGAAGTGGTAATGACCGTAACGTCCTTAAGGGCCTTGGCCAATTGGGTGGCGGCACTACCAACGCCCCCAGCACCACCGTGAATTAATACGGTTTGATGGTCCTGCAATTGGCCCAACCAAAATAGTGATTGGTAGGCAGTCAGATAACTAACTGGGATGCAGGCCCCCTTTGAATATGAAACGGTTTCGGGAAGTGGGATGACCCGGTTAGCTGGGACCGAAACGAACTCAGCGTAGGCACCACCGACAACAAATGCAGCTACCCGTTGGCCGACCTTCACGGCCGAATTGGATTCGACGACCTCACCTGATACTTCTAATCCCAAGATGGTATCGTCTTTTTTGCGCTTTCCAGTGGCCCAAGCTAAATCGACGTTGTTGACTGCGGTGGCGTGCACCTTAATTAATACGGAATCCGCTGGGACCGCTGGGGTCGGTACGTCAACTAAGGGATTGGCTTGTCCTAAACTGTGAATTGTAACTGCTTTCATGGTCTGATCTCCTTTGCAATTTAATTGATTACTTTTAAAACACAATAGTTTTTTATGGACTAAAAGTCAACCGATTAGCGTCTGAATTAATCAAAAATATTGAGGTTTTTGATTTGCCGCAGCGTATCCACGAAGAGGTCAGCTTCATGCTCCGACAGTTGCCCTAAAATTTTAGAAACGTCAGCAGTGAGCTTATTCCGTAATTGGAGTTGGACCTTAGCGACCGCAGTGCCGAGGGGGGTTAATTCCACGATGATGTCCTTACTATTTTGTGGAGTCGAGTAGCGTTTGATTAACCCACGGTCGTTAAGGGCCTTGATTGCCCTCGAAACGGTCGGTTGTGAAATGTGGACTTGTTCTGGTAGCGCCTTGGCATATGCTTTTTGACTATGATAAATCGCAATGATCACGTGAAAATCACGGGTCGTTAGTTTATGAATGACATTGGCGACTTCCTTAGTGGGGGCGTTTTGGCGCATCCACTCTTTTTCGTTATCATCCTTTGAATCTTGTTCTAGAATTTGCCCGATTAAGGTAATGACTTTTTGTGAATTATCCATAACTTCTCCTTTTTTAATTCATGTGAATAAAAACTTGCATTCTGTTATTTTAATGATATACTAACAATGTATTCAAGTGAATACAAATCTGAAGGGAGGAACCGAATTGAGTAGAAAATGGTTGATCCTTATCTGTATTGGGATCGTGACCTTTATGAGTGATCTTGATGCGAGTGTGGTAAACATTGCATTACCCACGATTAGTAAATCATTATCGATTAGTATGAGTATTTCTGAATTAATTGTTTCTGCCTACTTAATTACCATCTGTATTTTATTAATGCCGTTAGGGAAGTTAAGCGATAAAATTGGCAAAAACCGCATTTTTAAAATTGGAACTGCATTATTTACGGTCGGGTCGCTGGTCTGTGGACTAAGCCCTAATATTACATTATTAATATTTGCCCGGATTTTGCAAGGCATCGGGGCAGCGATGACGATGAGTACCAATAATGGAATTATTACCGAAGTGTTTCCAAAAAAGCAACGGGGTCAGGCCCTCGGGTGGATTGGTTCGTTCGTTGCACTCGGGATGATTGCCGGTCCCGGAGTCGGGGGCGTGATTCTGCAGTATCTATCGTGGGAGGATATCTTCTACATTAACGTGCCAGTCGGGATTTTAATGATGTTAATGGCCACCAAGGTGCTGGAAAAAGACCATCCTGGCAAGCCAGAGCAATCAGATCCAATTGGCGATGCTTTATCGACCGCGTTTATCTTCTTATTCTTCGTGTATCTCTACGCGGGGCAACAATTTGGGTATCTAAATGGTTGGTTATTACTGGGACTACTAATTTCGGTGGTCGCACTAGTTGTCTTTATCTTCAATGAGAATAAGCAAGCCAATCCGTTGATCGATCTAAAACTATTTAAGAATGTCGATTTTTCAGCGGGTCTAATTACGGCGGTCTTAATTTTCGTTACCAATAATTTCTACATGGTCCTGACACCATTTTATTTGCAAAACGCCCGGAACTATTCCGCGGGGATTGCCGGTTTGATTATGATGATCTTACCGTTCGTTCAAATCGTGACCGCTCCGTTATCCGGGAAACTGGCCGATGTGTTCGGTGAAATTAAATTGATCGTGATCGGATTATTGTTCATTCTGGTGGCCCAAGTATTATTGCTGTCAAGTAACCTAAATTCGAGTATCATTATCTATATGGTAGCGATTGGGTTATTGGGACTCGGTAACTCGGTCTTTCAAGCACCGAATAATTCAATGATCATGGGTTCGATCAAGAGTAAGGACCTGGGAATTGCCGGGAGCATGAATTCGCTCTCCCGGAATATCGGAATGGTGCTGGGCAATGCCCTTGCCACGTCGTTATTATTCTTGGTCATGAGCGTCATTTCCGGTCAGCATGTAACTAACTTTACCGGTAGTAACAAGCCATTGTATCTAATGGGCCAACAATTTGTATATGGATTTGGAATTGTTTTAATCGTGATTACGATTGTAATTACATTAAAGCAAGTTAAAACAATTAGAACCACACAATCATAGGAGGAATTTTTATGTCAACAATTAACGTTATTTTAGGAACTTCACGTAAGGCTGCATTGGGTAAGAACCTATTGAACTACATGGCAGCCCACAAGGATGAATATGAAAAAATGACTGGCGACCAGTTTAACTTTATGGAATTGGGCAGTTATAACCTGCCGTTTTTCTATGAAGATTTAGCGCCATTAAACAATCCGGACCGGACCTTAAAGGAAAATGAACAAAAATGGGTCGATGATATGAAGAATGCCGATGGCTACATCTTCATGACGCCAGAATATAACCACTCGATTCCGGCAGTTTTAAAGAACGGGATTGACTACCTTGCTGGAGAAATTGGTGATAAGCCGGCATTGATCATTACCTATTCGAACAATAGCCGGGGCGGTCAATTTGGTGGGAATGCACTCAGCCCAATTATCAATCGTTTGGGCTCGTTCGTGCTACCAAAGTCAGTTGTCATTGGAAACGTGCAGGATAACTTTGCTGCCGATGGCGCCGTCTTACCAGATGCACCATCTGGTGAATACTATGGTAAGAAGTTAACGCAAACTGCAAAACGAATCGCGTTTTACACGGACTTATTGAAGGACCATCCATTTAAGGGTTAATAGATAGCACGATAAAGGGTCAGCCTGGTGTCAAAATTGGCATCAAGCTGACCCTTTGTTGTTTTTAAAATAACTTTACAATGACCACGCCTAAGAACATGACCACAATTCCTAAATATTGCACAATCGTAATGTGTTTCTTGCTGGCCCCCATGATCCCGTATTTATCAAAAATGACGCTACCAAATAGGTTACCTAGCAGTGCTAAGATTACCGCGGTTCCGGCACCGATAATGGGGCTGATGTCGGCGTTAGCTAGCACATAAATGGCGCCGAGGGCTCCACCGGAGAGGACCCACCAGGGATGCCCGTGGCTAAAAGCATTCTTGACCTTTTGATACCCGTGTTCGCTAATCCCACCAATGATCAATAAAATGACGGCACCCACGAAGAATGAGATTAATGCCGCGTGGGTCGGTGAACCAATAAGAATCCCCAAATGACCATTGATCGGGGCTTGGGAAGCTTGAAACATCCCAGCGACTAAGCCAATTAGTTGCCAGGGCAACTTACTCTTGTGACTGCTAGCCGCGGGTTCGCGTTTGATCACAATCATAAAGATGCCGGCTAATAGGATGATGATGCCCAATAACCTGAGTAGTGTGAAGTGGTGCACCGGGGCGGCGAATAACCCGAAGTTATCGATGAGCATCCCCATTAAAATTTGGCCTAAGATTGGCATGACCACGGTTTGTACCGCTCCTAAGTACGGAAAGATAATGATGTTAGCCGTTAGTCCGACCACCCCAAGGGCTCCGCCGAACCAAATCCACACTGGTTCGGTGGTAAAGGTGTTGACAGGGACCAATAGCGAGTTACCTTCAATCAAGTTCACGATCAATAATGACAGCGTTCCGATCACAAATGACACCATTGAGGCAAAGAACGGGCCACCCCTAAGGGTGTTCTTTAATTTCGTATTAATTGATGTTTGCACCGGTAATACTAACCCGGCGATGATTCCAAATAAGTATGGCAAGTGAAAATCCCCTTTATGATATTTTAGTTCTTATTTTACACCGTGATTTAGAAAAATTTTCAACTGAAGGACGTTATCTTTGAATTATAATGAGTGCTGTTTTAATATGAATATGAATTAAATCTAGTAGTTAAAAATTAAAAAACGAAAGGATTTGGTGTTATGCGTTTGAACGAAGTTTATATTGATCGAGTAAAGGGACGGGAGGTATTTGATTCCCGTGGAAATCCAACGGTTGAAGCAGATGTGATTTTGACCGATGGGACGTTAGGAAGAGCCGAAGTGCCATCAGGAGCCTCTACTGGTGAAAACGAAGCAATTGAACTTCGCGATGGCGGCAAACGATTAATGGGGAAAGGTGTTACTAAGGCCGTTGCGCATATTAACAACGAAATTAGTACCGCTTTACACGGTGTGAGCCCATTTGACCAACGTCAAGTTGACCAAATCATGATCGAGTTAGATGGCACCCCTAATAAAGCTAAGTTGGGTGCAAATGCTATTTTGGGAGTTTCGATGGCTACGGCGCGGGCCGCTGCTGATTACTTCAACGAACCGCTTTATCGATACCTCGGTGGGGTGGACCTAGAATTACCACAATCATTCCACAACGTTATCAATGGTGGCGAACACGCTGATAACGATATCGACGCTCAAGAATTTATGATTACACCCCTTAAGAAGACTTCCTTCCGTGATGGAATTAATAAGATTGCCGATGTTTACCACACCTTAAAGAAGGTCTTAGAAGCAGAAGGCTTTGAGACCGGTGTTGGTGATGAAGGTGGGTTTGCTCCCAACATGAAGCATACCGAAGAGGCGGTTGAAGCACTTTACAAGGCCATTAAGCAAGCTGGATATGAACCCGGCGTTGATATTGGAATTGCGATGGACTTTGCTGCGTCCGCCTTCTTTGATAAGGAAAGCGGCAATTACAATTTTGAAGGCAAGACCTACACACCAGCACAATTTATCGACTACGTTAGTGATTTAATCGATAAGTATCCAGCAATTATGTCCGTTGAAGACCCAATGGACGAAAATTCATGGGATGACTTCGTAACTGCTACGAAGCGCTTAGGGGATAAAGTCCAAATCGTTGATGATGATTTGATCGTGACGAACCCTAAGTTTATCAGAAAGGCCATTAAGCTGGGCGCTGGAAACACGCTCTTGATTAAGTTGAACCAAATCGGGACCGTTTCCGAAACCTTAGAAGCCGTTCGGCTAGCACGGAAGAACAACTTCAAAACCATGATCAGTCACCGTTCTGGTGAAACTGGTGATACCTTTGTTGCTGACTTTGCCGTTGCTGTTAATGGTGGTGAACTTAAGGCTGGTGCGATGGCTCGTTCAGAACGGGTTGAAAAGTACAACGACATCTTAAGAATCGAAGAGGCAATGCATGACTTAACACCAGTTGCGCACTACCCAAATGATGTTGATTTAGATTAATTTCAAATTGAATTCAAGTGCCTCAGTCCCTTCGGGCTGGGGCGTTTTTAGTTGTGAATTATTAGGCCAGGCAGTAAAATAGAAATTAAATCTTTTTTAAGGAGCGCTGGAAATGGCTGAAAATCATGGCTTACAGTTAACTGATCGAGAATCTAATCATCAGATTATTAAGGCGTTAAGTAGTAACGCGCTGGGGGCGTTTAGCTATGGGATTTTCCAATATGGCATCAGCTTTATGTTATTACACGCTACTAAGTCACCGTTAAGCTTTGGGATGGGACTGACGATTGCTCCATTAGTCAGTCTCTTAACGTTTATTCCAATTGGGAACTTTGTGGATACCCACGACCATAAACGGATTATCTTTTGGGGCTACCTACTCCGCATTATCGGGTTCGTCTTGTTGGGCGTGGCATTGCCGTTCTTTAGTGGCACCGGGTTATTAATTCCGGTGGCGCTATTTATTGTTTTGGATTCATTCTTAGTCAACTTCCGCAATACCGCTTATTCGGCATCGATTCGCCAGTTCGTAAACGAGAGTCAGATTCCAAAACTCAGTTCGCTAACGACGGCGTGTGCCTCTGCTTCACGCGTCTTAGCCCCGGTCTTTGGGGTGTTGTTATATTCGTTGATTAGCGTGAACGGGTTAATTGCACTAGAAATTGTGGCGACCATCATTGCAATGATCATTATGATGCACCTGCATTTTCACAATGTCGATGGTCATCAAACGCCCCGGAAGAAGGTGTCGCAGACCCAACAATTTCACGAAACACTGCGTTATATGAAGAAACGGCCGTTTATTCGCGATACGATCATTGCCGAGATTGTCGTGAACTTCTTTTACACCGCAGTGGTGACGGGAGCGCCATTTATCATCGTTAATGAATTAAACTTGGGCAATGACGTGGTTGCAACGATTGAAACTGGCTATGCAATTGGCTACCTCCTGGGGAGTTTGATTACCAACTGGTTCAAAAACCAACGCCACTTTGCAAAGCGGGTGTTGGTATCATTGGGATTGGTGGGAGTAGCGTTAACCGGGCTGGGGGCATTATTTGCAGTTGCCCCTAACAAGTTGATGATTGGCATCATGGGTCTGCTGCTAGCGTTACTGTTAGACCTTGCATTTGCCATCTTTGACCTCGCCGTTGAAATTCGGCTGCAAAGCACCGTCCCGACTAGAATTTTAGGGCGGGTCAGTTCAACGTTATACACCGCTAGTTTTGCAATCATGCCGGTCGGAACCATTATTTACACCGGATTGTTCGATTTCTTTGAGCATGGTAGTTATATTTTAGTGCTAAGCGGGTTGGTTTTAATTGCATATGCGTTCTTTAGCATTGACGTATTTAGCCGTGACATTAAAAAGGACGACCGCTTTATTCAACGGCACAGTGATTAATGATATGATATTAGTATTGAAAACATAGGGGTGAAATTTTTTGAAAAGATTAGTAATGCCATTTTTAATGTGTTTACGCAGGGAAAAATTTAAGCCGGATGAAACATTTACCGGGGTGGATGAATTAGAAGGGTTGACGATTGAATTAGCAGCGCAAAATGAAAGCAATGCTGAATTAATCAAGCAACCGGATGATAATGCTGAATTGAAATTTATCATCACTGCTGGCCCAGAAGTGGTTAGTTCGACTGAATTTAAGATGAGTCAGGTCTTTGAGACCAAGATTGAATTTACATGGAATGATAAGCAGTATCAAGTTAGCTTTAAATAGTAAAAAACGGGAATCAGTTAATTTTAACTGGTTCCCGTTTTTGTTATTTGAGATTATTTATCTTCCATGAGACGCAACTATTATCAGGCCCTTAGGCTCACCTTTTGAATAAATTGAATTACCCGGTGAAGTGCATCCCTTGCCTCCGGAATTGGGAACAACATGAAATCGTGGTTCATTGCTTGATAGCGGATGGTAGTCACTTCCCAATGGTGCGAGACCGCCATTTTCTGAAAACGCATTGCATCTGGTGACAAAATATCGTCGGTTCCGGTGACCATTAAAATTGCTGGTAACCCAGTAGCATCACCATAGATAGGACTAACGAGTGGATCTTTGACGCTAATTCCATCAGCGTACAGCAGGCCTAATTGAGCTAGGGTTGCGATATTTAGCATTGGATCTCTAGGCTGGATATTTCGCATTTGTTGATTAGAATTGGAAATATCCAAGTATGGTGAAATCAACACCGCCTTAGCAGGTAGTTGCATTTTTTGATCGCGGATTCGTTGCATTAATGCTAACCCTAAGCCAGCACCAGCAGAATCACCCATTAAAGTGATTGAATCAATGGTATCATCATTTAGTAATTGTTGATACGCATCCATAACCATTGCATGAGCATCTCGAGCATGATATGCCGGGGTTTTAGGATACACTGGCATTATGACCCGCCAACCGGTTTGATTAGCCAACTTAGTTAGCAACTGATAGTGCTGTAACGTCGGTGGGTTAAGATAGGCACCACCATGAAGATAGAAGATGACATGATTAGCTGCTTGAACATAATGGGGAACAATTTCAAAAATGGCGCTCTGGCCGTGGTATTGATGAACGGAACCCAGGCATTGTATCCAACGCGGGACTTGATATGGTAACTTACTATTTTGCATGGCTTGTTGAAACTTGCGATTAGTATTAAGTGGCCTGATCACTGGAATCAACGGTAGTATTTGATTAACGAGCTGAGCTCGTAGACTACGTTGATTAATGAACGCGGTGTACTTTTCAATAATGCTAATTGCAAACATGAAGCCCATGATGAATGATCTACGTGATTGCATATTACAAAAGCCCATTCATTATTTCCGGTGATAGATAGCAGCGTCGCCAAACTTACCGGTTCTAATGCCACTGAAGTAGATTTGGTTGTGGTTATGAACCTTAACTTTGAACTTATATTTAGAAATAATTCCAGAGGATGCATACGACATATTAGCACCCTTAATGGTATATTTTTGCTTGCCAGTTTTCTTATACTTGAGCTTAGTAATGGTTTCGGGATTGATTGGTGCAAACCGGTGGGTCTCATTAATCTTTTGATTGCTGATGGTGGTCTTACCATCACTGCCCCCATTAGTTTTTTTAGCAGCCCAGCTACCGTGGAGCACCTTAGGGGTTCCGGAATGCCACTTAGCCTTGGCAGCATTAACATTGGTGGCAGAAGTGAATAGTAGTCCGGATAGCATGGATGCACTAATAATTAACGATGTGAATGATTTACGATGGTTCATTTGCTCAACTCCTATATCAAATGTATTTAGTTTTATCATAACATAATTTACGCAAAGGATTTTGAGTTGGATTAAAGGACCTCAAAAATTTGTGCAATGTTTTCCCACAGTAGTTCTGCGTAGTTTGGCTTTGCGAACTTAGGGTTAATTTGTTGCATTAAAGTGACGTGATTGCCATCATCATGGGTTACCGGATAAATTGCTGCCATCATGGTCAACATTGAGTATTTAATACGTTCAATTTCTGCTGGATTTAATTCAGGATCGACTGTTAAAAGCTTCGCTTGTAAGATGGCCATGAATTGGAAAATCTGTTTTTTAAACGCCAAGAAAGGTTCGTCGCGGATGTTATCTTCGATGATCGAGAAGTTAATTGATAATAGCTTCATCATTAAATCGCCGGTCAAGGAAGTCGGTTGGGCCCCGGTGCAACTACAAAGTGATGTGATTTCTGGGATTTCGGAAACGTTAATGGCGTTGCATTGGCATCAAGACATGTTCGAAATTCCAGATGGGGCGCAATTGCTATTTTCAACTGCTGGATTAAAAAATTAAGGCTTTGTGTTGAATCACCATGTGATTGGCCTGCAATTTCATTTTGAGCAGACCGCTGATGGCGAGCGTGAAATGGTCACAAATGGGTTTCCATACGTTGCGGGAACCATTTTAAAGCAAATTGCTACCGAGATTACGAACCACCCAATTTCGGTTGCAAACCAGCGGTTGATGTTTAGGTTGCTTGACTACATTAATGAATAATCCGGGTATGTTTTATAGCTTAAGTGCGTTATAATCAAATCAATAGAGCGTTTCTGATGTGATCAGTGATGCTCTATTTTTAATTTTGAAGGGGGATTGATTATGGATCAGATTACGTTTAGAAACGCCCAGATGAATGATTTAAATGCATTGATGCAGATTGAACGAACTGGCTTTAGCCCCGCTGAAGCTGCTAGTGAAATAGCCATGCGGGAGCGGATTGCAAAGCTTTCCGATACGTTCATCGTGGCGATTAACGCTGGTCAGTTAGTGGGCTTTGTGGTCGGGGCTGCCTATGATCGGCGTTATTTGGACGATGCCCTGTATGAAAAGTCGACCCCGAACCAACCCACTGATCACTACCAAACTGTGTTGAGCATTGCAGTATTGCCGAGTGAACGAGGGCACGGAATTGCCAGTGAACTACTAGGCCGAATCGAAATGGTTGCTAAACGGTCTAATCGATTGGCGGTTACCCTGACTTGTTTGCAGCGCTTGATTCCCTTTTATGAACGCAATGGATTCGTAAATGAGGGTGAATCGGAATCATCACATGCTGGTGAAGTGTGGTATAACATGGTCAAGCCAATTTAATTGAAATGATTGTACTGGTCCGTTTAATAGGCCTATAATTTAGGGGAATCCTTAAAAGATTGGGGCATTTGAAATGAATTTTTATTCATATAATTACTTAAACCAAAATTATGATCGGTTAAACTATGCGTTTTTATTGATCATGATTTTATTTGCGGTTGCGTTAATTGTTCTCGGAACTAAGTACTTAAAAAATCGAACCAACTTAAAATTTCGTGATTTAATCATTTTGACACTCTTTGTGGCCTTAGCAATGGTGGGAATTCAAATTACGAATATCAACAATAGTGGCTATTCTAACGGTCAGCAGACGGCCCGCTTTTTAAAGCAAATTAGTATTGAACACCACGTCGAATTAAATCATGTTTATTCTGATTCCAACGTCATTAAAGATGGGATGACCATTAAAGTCGGGAGTAAGTACTATTCTGTTACGGTAAATGATTCTCAGACCGGCTATAAGTTAAACTCAATTGATGCAATTAAGGGGCAGCAAATTAACTATGTGCATCGAAATGACTTTAACTTAAATCTGTTTCATAATAGCTACGTTGTCCTGTGGCTTAAGTTACTCGTGGGGTTCATCATGCTAGTGGTTCAAATTGACTTATCTGGAAAATCAAATTTGGCACAGTCCACTACCATTGACCAGATGCAAAACTACGTTCTGGGTGGCATTATTGGCGGGATGATTTATAATTCGGCCATTACGATCCTTCAATTCACCATTATTTTACTGCTATGGTCCATTATCATCTTTGGTGGAAAAATTTTAGCTAAAAACACTAATTTATTTAAAAATATCTTAATTGGAAAGCCCAGAAC
Source organism: Nicoliella spurrieriana (assembly GCF_023380205.1). NCBI lineage: Bacteria > Bacillati > Bacillota > Bacilli > Lactobacillales > Lactobacillaceae > Nicoliella > Nicoliella spurrieriana. The sequence continues at coordinate 1,662,649 of NZ_CP093361.1, read as the reverse complement.
CGTTATCAAAAATGGGCACGTTAATATTGATGATATTTTAAAAATGGGGATGTCTGCTGATGATTTAATGTTCAACCTGAGGTTAAATGGCATTAATGATTATCGTAAGGTAAAGAATGCATCGATTGAAAGAAACGGGTCGTTGACCATTGATAATGAAAATCAAAGTGACGCATACATTGTGATTGCTGATGGTGCAGTTAATCATGATGCACTAGTTAAACTTAATATGACCGAGCAGGATTTAAAGCAACGATTGGTGGTCAAGGGGAAGTCATTTACATTTAAACAGGTCTTTTTAGCCCAGATTATTGATGGCGAATTATCATTTATTTTATATCCTCAGATCAAAAATAAAACCATCGTTAGTCGAATTAGAAAGTATCTGTGGAATTCAAATTCAAATGTGAATTGACGTTAGGTTTTTTAACATTTTTTACAAAAAATAAGTAATTTACTCTATTAAAATTATCTGAGTGTGGTACAATGTATTTGTAATCAAAATCTAATTGCAATTATATGCACACTGGAGGGCTTATTATGAAAAAAGATACTAAAGCAACCGTTGGCTTATTCAAAACCATTAAGAACATCTTTTCCAAGATGATCATGACTGCTGCAGTCACCTCAGTCGGTGAATTTGCTAGTCGCTCGTTTTACGAGGCTAATAATGCCGCCCAGGGTGTTAATCCAGAAGAGCGAATGGTCACTGGAAAATAATTGGCGTTAGAAAATACTGAAAATTAAAATTAATTTTAAATGAAAATTTGACACGGCTAATCTTAATTGGTCGTGTTTTTATTTTATTAACATGGATTCGTCTAAAATGGAATAATTGGTGTTAAAAGCAGATTTTTATCCTAAAAATTGCTACACTATAGGTTAATGAACAGGAGTGATCGGATGATTCATCGAAGGGTATTTAGAGACCTTCATTTTAATATTCAATTTAATCCGGATTTGGTCAATCAATACTTAAAAACGTTTTTCATGGAGAATGGACAAATGATGGATTCAATGGTAAACCTTCAAAAGTCTAATCCACAGGTCGTGGTGGATTTATGGTGGTTGAAAAAACTAGCAAATCAAAATGCAATCGCAGCCGATAGTGACTTGGCGGCATCGACGTTATCGCGATTGGACTCCATCGAAGCTGAATACTGGGTTAATTTTCAAACGAGTCTTAAGACCCATTATTTGATTCCAGAGGCTGAATTTTCGAATGCACTTAATGCATGGAAACAGGTAGTCGCACAGGATGGATCCTATGAGCGCGACGTCCAGACGTTAAAGCAATTTTGGGATGCCCATCGGGATGCGCTTGCCTTTATTATGGATAACGATGATGTCTTTATGCTGTTAGATTATTTTTTTCAGCATCGACATGATTTTTCAAAGGACGCGATGAATCAAAAGACGGCGAGTCTGATCGAGCGGTCATTTAATCAATTGATCCTGCGCTACTCAGTTCGCAAAGAAGTGTTAACCAGGTTATAAGGGGTTTTTAAATGTTATACAGGGACATGTTTGATAAATACATTGCAGCGCTTGATAGTGATCATGCGCACTTAGATGCACAACTACAGGAATTTTTTAAAAATTTTGAGGCCACCCTGACTGAAATCGTTAACTATCGATATGGTGCCGATGATTCCCAAGTTGATAACCTAATTGAACTTAAAATGATTGCTGATGGTCGGACGCTGATTGATAATGAGAATCCATTTGATGTGAAACAGCTCATTGATAAAATGGAGCGACTTAGAAAGGATTATTTATATCTGACAATTAAAAAATTCGAACGGTTTGATTTTCTGACTGAGGCGGATTTTGACCGGGCGTTGATTTATTGGCAACGACCAGAGTACTTTGGGAGTGAATGTGATCCGACCCCAATTGTTAACTTTTGGAACCAACATGCATATGCGATTGGGGAAGTCATTAATGACTATGCAGTCTATGAGGGTTTCAAGCAGATGATGGATAAACTGGATCGAAGTGATATTACCATTTTGTCTACTCAGGATGCGGTCCTCTTACATCGTAATTTTAAGACGTTGGAAGCGGTATACTTAGCTAAAGCCGCGGTGTTTACTAACTTATAATTTCAGGACGGTGAAACTCAATTGATTTTAGGATGGGTAACTAGGATTGATACATAATAAATAAATTGAGCTACTACCAATGCGGTTAATTGGAGGTTGTTACTGGAATTTAGGGCGGATTAATTAGCATGTGTATTCAATCTTGTTACTGATATAATGTTTAATAGTATAAATAATTTTATAATTTGTTTTAATTTGAAGGTTCAATAATACTTAAATCTTAATACCAGAGGGAAGCGCCATGAAGAAATCATCAAATCTTATCATCATCGGTTTTTGGATCGTTGTGTTAGCACCATTTTTATTGATTGGACTTTTATTACTAGTTCCTGAAACCCGTAAATCCGTTGCTTCAGACATTGTTTCGTTATTAATGTTCTTTTTAGGATGGACGGTTATTTTAGGACTATTATCATTGGTCTTAACGTTGTTAAATAATTGGCAGATTAAAAGAAACTTTAATCGACGAATTACTTATAATTTAAATGGGGTCCAAAATAAAAAGATGGTTATTGATAATTACTTTGCAGCTAAATTTGGCACCAATCTTAAGGACCTAGATTACTATTCAGTGGATGTTGATAATAATATCCCGCTGGATGAATTTATGAAACTATATCAACACCACCATATTGATAAGCGAGATGGGCATTAATGAATTGGCTAGGCCTGTTAACGTTCAGCTTGATTTGTTACCCCATTTTAGGGGCCATTTATATTTCATTTGGAATTATCTGGTATGAATACCTGTGTAGCAGTAAAATTACGCATTTTAATAATTATCCAGTGGTATCAAATGAGCCGCTGGTCTCAATTATCATTTCAGCCCATAATGAGCACTCAACGTTGACACCGACGATTGAATATTTGGAAAATCGACTCTGTTATCGTCACTACGAGGTGTTAATCATGGATGATGGTTCAACTGATGATACGCTTGATATTGCAAAACGCCTGCAAGCACAGTATCAAAATCTACGCGTGGTTCATATTTCGAATAATAATGGAAAAGCCCATGCATTAAACGTGGGGATCGGCTTTGCGAATGGTGAGTTTATATTAAGTAACGATTCAGATACGCTCCCGGAGCCGAATGCAATCAATAAGTATTTGACGTACTTTACCGGAATTAAAAATCGGAACGTTGGCGCTGTCACCGCTAATATGGATGTAAATAATCGGACGACCTTAATTGCAAAATCACAAATCATTGAATTTACCAGTATCGTGGGTGGGATTAAGCGGACCCAGACCGCGGTGTCAGGAAGCATGTACGCCTTTAGTGGGGCCAATACGATGTATCGCCGTGATGCATTGATCGATGTCGGCGGTTTCAGGCAGAATCGGGCCACCGAAGACATTAGCATTGCTTGGGATATGGCTTATTATCAATGGCAGACAAAGTTTTCACCAGATATCGTCTTTCACATGTTGGTCCCGGAAGATATTCCTAGCCTATACCACCAACGAAAACGCTGGTCGCAAGGGGGGACTGAGGTCTGGTTATATAACTTTCGGCGGATGGTGTGTTCGCCAATTGGGATGCATCGGCAACTACCAATCTACGTTGATAATACCCTAAGCATTCTATGGAGTTTTGCGTTATTTATTGCTACGGTTGTACTGGTGATCATGAACATCGATTTTTTACTGACCCATCAATATGCACGGCTGTTGAACCTATGGACGGTGAACATGGCCTTAGTGGCAATAGAGTATCTGATGGGGTTCGTTCAATTGATCCTATCGCTAAATTATGATCAATTTGGCATGAAGATGCGGTATCTTTGGGTGGCGCCATTGTATATTTCATGTTTATGGTTGGTAAATACCGTTTCACTAGTGATGACCTTTATTTTGGCATGTAAAACCATCTTTTTCGGCCATTCTTCTGGAACGTGGCAAAGTCCACGATAATAAAAGGGGGTTCGACCAGTCTGGTCGAGCCCCCTTGTGTTATTTATTTAACTGCATTTAGACATGCATCTAGTTCATCTTGCATGAAAATCGCCAGTGCACCAATCCATGCACGTTGATTCTTATTAAATTGATCCTTATGATCATTTAATAGCTTTTGGATATTATCAATGATCGTTTGTAAATCGGTTGCTTCGATAATCGGTGCGATATATGGAAGGGTTGAATCAGCTTTTAATCCATTATTAATACTATCAATGAATGGCTTTAATGCTCGTTTATCAACCACCATTTTAAAGTCAATCGTATTATGATTGTTTGAAGTGGGGGATTCAGTTAACATTTGCGCACAGTACTTGGCCATTAGGTTGGGGATAACGACTTGAATGTACAAATGACGTTCAGCGACCGGCAATTGTTGGAAACGTTTGATTACGTCCTCGAAAGAATTAACATCTTGATTAACGAGTGGCAATACGGTAATTTTGCCATCCCAATCCAGTGAAATAATTAGTGATTTATCATCGATATGGTAGTTCGTAAAGAGTACTTTTTTCATTCAAAGGATCCTTTCTATACTGACATTGCTTAGGACTGATTTGCTAATTCATTCAATCAAATGGCTGCTAATTAGATTTGTTTGACACAGGTGTTAAACTGCTTGGTCATTAGCTCAGCGACGGTGTCGAGCACGGCGACCTGGTTCTCCTCTAATTCAACTAAGTTATCATTAATAAAATCATAAATGGAATTAATGACGATCGAGAGGTCAAAGGCCTTCATCGTAATCTCAATTGTGGGTTTACTATAAAGTGCGAAAGCCTGGTCAGCTGCTTCTAAAAATGAATCTAACGCCACCTTTTGTAGTTCCGACTTTAAGCTGATGTGGTAGTCGTTGTCAGCATACATGAGTTCGGTCAGTAGTGCGGTAAAAACTTCCAACTGATGATGATTCAAATTCATCTTAATGAATAGGGTACGTTGGTCAACCGGAATTTGCTTAAACGCCGTTATGGCCTCTGCAACGGTTTCGGTGTGATCACCAGCTAAAACGCTTAAGACGTTGTCATTAACCGAGATGACTAGCGATTTCGCATCGAACATTTGCTTTAGAAACACTTTATTTTCCATCGGCAGGATCCTTTCTAAAAATGAATTTACTTAGTCAGCACTAGTGGCTGATTCAGTAACTACATTTTATCGCGGGATGTTTTCGAAAGACACCCTGAAAATGGTTGGGATATCAGTAGTTATGGCTAGCTAGGGGTTAGAATGGGGGAAAGTTTATTTGGGACCAGCAAATATGCATCAAATGCGAAAATTCGGATGATAAAATCCAACTATTTTAAATTGAGTTAGCTTTAAAACGCGCTATAATAGGGTTTGTTCATCATGATTGATTGAAAACTAAAATCAACGTTTGTGGGTGATAATAATGGATAAAAAGAGCGATTCATATAAACAAGCGTTTGCAAAGAACTTCAATCGCGAACTCGTTAATTCACGACTGAAGAAGAAGGACGTTGCCAAGCGCCTGGGGGTGTCTAACACAACGATTACTAATTGGTCGCAGGGAAAACAGGTTCCAGAAGGTCATAATTTAAATAAGTTGGCAGATTTGTTCCAAATTGCGCCCAAAACCTTGAATAATACCTACACTGATGAAGAATTAATGAAGCTGCATGACGAATTGTTTTTTAATTTGTTAGGTGAATTTGATCGGGGAACTAAACTGGCTGACTTTCAGATCAAACGCGATGAAGCATTTGAAAAACAACATCCCGAGACCATGGTTTATGATTACTTAAGCGATGATATGGAACCAACGATCCCAAAGGATTCGGTATTAGATGTTGATTCGCACTGTCAGCTGCAAAATGGCATGATTGGCTTATTTTGGTTAAAGACGCATCGATCCGCATCACCTTCATTTACTCCCCATGTCGCCAAGCGGGTCTGGTTCAATGATGATAAAACATGGACGTTAGTGAATGATAATTACCATCACCTGGAAAGAATTATCGTTCCTGATTTAAATACCCACCATCTCTATGATCCGGTTGATAGTCCATTATATGTCAATTTAATCGGGGTAGTTACCGGTTATCGCCACCGCTTTTATAACTAAAATCAAAAGAGCTTGGATAAACAACGTGGTTAACGTTGGCTTGTCCAAGCTCTTTAGCGTTCTTGTCCGTACACTACTAATTTAGTATATAAATAGGTAACGGAGGCAAAGAGAGAGCATAAAATGACTACTTATACGATTCCCATTCCCTTTAGAATGATCTTTACATTATGGAGAAACTGCTTTAATTTTTTGAACATTTGATCAACCACCTTTATTTGTTTAAATATAGATTAGCATTGATGATTATCTCTTAAAATCCTGAAAATAACTGCTGTAATTAAGTTCTGTGTAGTGATGCAGGATTAGGTGGTTAAAATTTAATTTCGACTGAAAATGATGTTAATTTAAGGATGAATTAACATCATTAATCCAACAATTCAATTTATCATCCGCAATAAAAGCTGTTAGATCAACAATGATACAAATTTAAAAATAGCCATTAAAATGCATGGCTATTTTCGGGGTGGAGCTAATTATAAGTTCGTGATGGCCGCCTCTTTTGCTAGGCACATATCCATGATGAGCTGAAAGGCGTGGTATAACGCAACGGTATCTTCATCACTTAATCGGGTAAGTTGTTGTTTAATAATGGTTTCCATTACCATGTTAATACGTTTGTAGATTGAGTAATCGCCAATTAGTTCAGCGACTTGATCTTGATGTTTTTGCCAAAATTCGGCCATTGGAGTCGGATCGGTCTCCATCCCCATGTACTCTGGCTCGTCCCAAAAACTAAAGGCGGCCTTAAAATCACTACTGGTTAAAGTAGACTGAAGCGAATTTCTTTGAATGATGCAACGAATGTAGGTGTTCTTAAGGGTTCCCAGCCGCTTGATTAACTGATCAACTGCAATATCACCATTAATTGGCGTTTGCCCCTTGGCAATTTTGCTAATGATCATCAGATTTGCTATTTGTTTACTTGTGGCACCAAAACGAGGGTTGATCACGGCATTTAGTTTATTTTCATTGATTTCAATGAGCTTGGCTACTGGCATTAAATTGTGCGGATCTTGCTTAACTGCTTCGATGCATTGATCAAACATCCGGTCCGATAATAAAGTGGTTTTAAATGCGTATTGCAAACAGAATTGCCGGAGCTGACGGAAGATCTCGATTGCTTGAGTAAAACTGAATTTGGTATTCGATAGAAAGTGCAGGATTTTAAACCGCCGGTCGATTCGGTTAAATGAACGATCATTATCCATCATCACCGCAAATGATTCGCGATTTTCAATCCAGAGTTGAGCTAACGGATGGGTTTCCAATTCGTCTGAATCATTACTTTGGGCCTGAGCATACCAATTATCAAGGGCCTTCATAATGGTGCTAACTGATACCAATGATTCGGCTGGAAGCTGTGCTTTAAAATTTACCAGGTACTCAGTTTGAACCGTTGCTAAACGATTCATGGTTTCAATTACGATGCCATCGTCAATTTCATCATCCAGTGGGAGTGCTTTTTGGTCGGCTAATTTTCGAAGCCACCAGATGTCAACAACGGCATCTGGGAGTGCATCTTCTAAATTAACGACCCGATGAATTTCATCCCAGTTACGGTCAAAAAATTGATGTAGTAACTGATTGGTGTTATTTGAACTGTGCAAAATGGCAGCTTGTAGTGCTTGAAATTCTTTTAAATGAATCATGACAATCACCTCGTATACTTAACTCTAACTATTGCAACAATTTCATTTTAGAGCGCTCAGATTTAAAATACTAGCATTGAAAATTCGGGTGATTTGTGAGTCGTTGACGGGACGGGCTTAACTCTTTAAATTAAATAATTTGGTGGTGTAAGTGTAGGTTTGATTATTGGGAAGGCCGGTGACCGTTACCGTGTAGCTATGACCGACCTTGATATATTGGTCATCTGGCTTGAAAGTAAAACAAACATTTCCATCCCCGGAATCACCAGCCAATGCAACATTAGAAACTGGCACATCCTGATTAGCAGTATTATCATGAATTGTAACCGTGCTAGAATCACGACTAGGGTCATATTGATCGCTTTCAGTGCTAGCATCTTTATAAAGGACGTGATAATGCGAGGAATAACTAGGGAAAGATGATAGCTCATATGGTAATGATAAGGTCCAATAGGCCCCGTCAACTAAGTTAATTGGACATAGGCCGGCCTTAGGAAACGGGAGGGCACTATTGGTAATGTTAAAGATGGCGTCATTATGTTCGGATTTTTCAAATACTTTTAAGTCGTTATAGGTACCGGCTTGCCCGACACCAATTTTACCGATATTACCAAATAACCATTGCCGGTGGCCTGGATATTGATCGCCATTATCATTTAAGTAGGTGTTAATAATATCATAAGGAGTGCTAACCCCAGATGCTAGGTTACTAGATGCAGTAGCATCGATTCCACGTTGCCAATCATCTTGACTGATGAAATCGGGTTTATTAAAACCAACTAGCCCATGGCTCAATCCCTGATTTGCTGCTGCGAGCGTTGTTGCTCCATATTGAGCTGCAGAATCCCAATTGCTGTCATCTTGAATTTCAGAAAGACCAAACATTTTTCGATAAAAATTGAGCCAATCGACCGTGTTTTGAATAAAAGCGGGATTTAATTGGCCAACATTAAACGAATTTTGGTACACAGGTTTAACTGAGTAGGGGTTAGTAACGTTACCAATTGCATTGGCTTCATTTTGATATTCCTGAATTTGATTGATTTCATCGGTAGTAAATAGCTTCGGATCATTTTTACCACTATTCTGATCATTACTATCGGAATCACTGGATTGATTTTGATTGGCTAAAATTTTACTTTGTTTTGCGTAAATTTTATCTAAACTAACGTACTTAACGTGCACGTTTCTTTTGTTACCTAAATATCCGGAATAGATCCATGATTTTTCCCGATCATGGTTTCCAGTTAGTTGATCGATTTCTGTAAAAGAGTACCCTGCAACGGTTTGGGTCTTGATAATGTGAACGCGGTAATTTTCAAATCCGCTATCGGCACCAAAACTCCCATCTGCCTTTTGATTAATTAATTGATGAAATTGTTGTTGATCCATGATGGGGGCGCTATGGTGTTTGGAACTGACAATGTATTTATGAGTGGCATCCGCCTTGCCTGTGGAACCGGGATAGCTAACTAAAGATAGTTTTAAATGTGCTTTCCCCCCAGCAATGTATCCATGGAAACGTTTTATGTAATAATAATTCCGATTATGGTAGTTGATTTTAGTGCCCCTTTTTAGTGTGCCGGTATATTTTTGATTACTGCTACTGATTAGCACGGGGGTGCTATATTGATTGCTGAATTTAAATACCCGAATGGTTTTTGGGGCTTTTGCACTAGCGGTTTGTGAATATGTAACGCCCGTACCTAACGTCGCAATGACGGTCGTTGCTAATAATAATTTGATTTTTTTCATAATTATTCATCTCCAATATTATTAAATATAGTATTGGCAATGACAACTGTCAATGAATAATTAATTTGTGTAAAACTTAAAATCAATCATTATTGATGATGCTAAAACGGGATGGCACTAATTAAAGGACCACCCCGTGATTGATTTAATTTATTGTTTAGATTAAACGTACTTAATTCCACCATCAACTAGGATTGCCTGTCCGGTAATGTAGTCGGCTTTATCACTTGCTAAAAATGATACTAAATTGGAAACATCCTTTGGTTCCTCACCGCGGCCAAGGGCGATTCCGTCAACTGCATCTTTCAAAGCAGACCCCTTGGGCTTATTTTCTAGTGTGGTGAGCTTATCATCAATTTCATCCCACATTGGAGTGAGCACAATTCCAGGGCAGTAAGCATTAACGGTAATGTGATCCTTAGCCAGTTCCTTAGCAGCAGCTTGGGTCAGTCCTCTAATTGCAAACTTAGTTGCGGAGTAACCACCGAGCATTGGAAAGCCCTCGTGGCCCGCAATGGATGATGCATTAATGATTTTACCAGGAGTACCTTGCTTTTTAAACTGCTTAGCAGCAGCTTGAATTCCAAAAAGGGCCCCCATGACGTTAATATCCAATAGTCGCCGCATTTCAGCTTCGGTCGTTTCTGCGACTGGATCAACCACTGCAATTCCAGCATTGTTAACGTATACATTTAATTGACCGAGTTTTGCAACGGTTGCTGCTACCGCTTGATCGACTTCGGCCTTAGATTGGACATCTGATTGAATGGCAATTGCATGACCGCCATTACCATTGATTTCATCAGCAACTGCTTGCATCTTGTCTAGGTGCCGACCAGTTAATGCTACTTCAAAGCCATCTGCACTTAGTTGTAATGCGATGCTCTTCCCAATTCCTTGACCAGCACCGGTAATTAAAGCTACTTTTTTACTCATTTAATCTCCCCCAAAGGTAATTGTTAATGTTTTCACAATTATTGTATAGCTAGTTTGTGTGAATTTCAATTAATTGGATTGATTCGGCCAATGCGCTCTGTATCTTTCTAGAAATGAGGTCATTAATATGTTAACTATAATTAATGTTTAACTACAAAAGCCGGATAAAATACAAACATTTTACAAAAAAATGGCTAATTTTTTACAAATTTACTTTGAAATCTTAAGAAAAACTTGATATTATTAATTTGTAAGATATTTATGTTCGGGTTCATCTTACATAATAATTTCATTTCTTTATGAGGAGAGATAGCGGTATGAAGTTCTTTAAGAAAGTGGCGGCAGCCAGTGTGCTTTTATTGAGTGCAGTGTTATTGACCGCCTGTGGGGGCAAGTCTTCAAATGGTTCAGGAGATTATACGCCTAAGAAATTGACTGTTCAATTTGTGCCTTCATCAAATGCAAATACCATGGAAGCAAAGGCTAAGCCATTGGCAGGTTTACTTTCAAAGCAACTAGGCATTCCTGTAAATGTTAGTGTTTCGACCGATTACAATACGATCGTTGAAGCAATGGGTTCAAAGAAAGTTGACGTTGGTTTCTTACCACCTGACGCATATGTCTTAGCTCACAAACAATATAACGCTAAGGTGTTACTTCAAGCACTACGTTATAACCGGACGGAACCTGACGATAAAACCGGTAAAAAATTAGTGAACTACTACCGTGCTCAAATTTTGGTTCATAAAGGTAGCGGCATCAAGAACCTTAAGCAATTAAAGGGTAAGAAGATTGCGGTTCAAGATACTACCTCTACCGCTGGTTGGGTGTATCCAGCGGTTGAAATGTTAAAACATGGCGTAAATATCAATAAGGATAATATTAAGACGGTTCAAGTAAAGGGCCATGATCAAGGAGTATTGTCTGTATATAACAAGAATACCGATGCAGCATTTGTTTTCCAGGGTGCTCGGACTTTAGTTACTAAAGATGCTCCAGATGTGATGAAGGAAGTTGTACCAATTTATACTACTGGTAAGATTCCTAATGACACGATTACTGTTCGTGGTGATATGAGTAAGAAGTGGCAAAAGAAGATTGCTGATGCCTTTAAGAAGATCGTAAAGACCAAGAAGGGACATGAAATCATGTCATCCGTTTACTCCCATGAGGGATATGTAAATGCTAAGGATAGCGATTTTAACTCTATCCGGAAGTACGATAAAATTGCTGAAGAATTAAATAAATAATAATTAAATATTTTATTATGATTAGTAACCTGTAATTAACTCTCAAGTAGGGTTATTACAGGTTATTAATTTATGGAGGAGATTTTATAAATGATAGAACCAGCCATTGCTTTTAAGGACGTCCAAAAGGTTTATGATAGTGGAACGATTGGACTTAAAGATATCAATTTAGAGATTCAAAAGGGTGAATTTATAGCTGTTGTGGGGCTTTCTGGAGCCGGGAAGAGTACCCTTTTAAGATCAATCAACAAGATGCATGATATCACAAGTGGCGATATCCTAATTGATGGTAAATCAATCGTGAACTATAAATCTAAAAAACTGCGTGCGTTAAGACGGAACATTGGGATGATTTTTCAAAATTTTAACTTAGTTAAACAAAGAACCGTCCAACGCAATGTTTTGAACGGCCGGGTGGGTTTTTATCCGACTTGGAAGAGTGTCCTGGGCTTATTTAGCAAAGCGGATAAGAATAAGGCGGTTGAATCACTAAAGACCGTCAACTTGTTGGATAAATTATACACAAGAACTGATCAACTATCCGGCGGACAGCAACAGCGGGTGGCAATTGCCAGAACCTTAATGCAAGATCCTAAGATTATTTTAGCTGATGAACCCGTAGCATCACTAGACCCGGTCACTTCTGAAGCCGTGATGGATGATTTAAAGAATTTAAATGAACAGCTAGGGATTACGGTTGTTGTTAATTTGCATTCAGTGGAATTAGCAATGAAGTACGCTAGTCGAATCATTGGGTTACGGAGTGGACAGTTGGTTTATGATCAACCTATCAATAACGTTTCTAATGGTGATTTTGATAAAATTTATGATAAAGCGGGGCATTAAGATAAGATGAATACAGAAATTCCTCAAAAGTCATTTAGTCAAAAATTTCATGTTAAGGGCATTGCATGGACAGTTATTTTAATAGTGCTATTAGTCCTATCATCAATGGCAACCGGTGTGGATATTATTGGCTTTATTTCTAACTTTGGTCAATTTACTGATTTGCTGGTTAGAATGTCTAATCCGGATTGGCAATATCTAAATGTTGTGATTGCGCCAATTATTGAAACCATCCAAATGGCTTTGATTGGGACTACGATTGGAGCGCTGATTGCAGCCCCATTTTCAATTTTAGCTGCAAGAAACATCGTTAAAAATCCAGTTTTAAGGTTAATCATTCGCTTCATATTGGATTTAGTTAGAACCTTACCCGATTTACTCTTGGCTGCATTGTTTGTTGCAATCGTTGGAATTGGACCTACTGCCGGGGTATTCACATTGGCGATCTTTTCGTTTGGAGTGGTGTCAAAATTATTCTATGAAACTGTTGAATCAATTGATAACGGGCCCTTGGAGGCATTAGAAGCTGCCGGAGCTAATAAAATCCAAGTAGTTATCTTTGCCGTTGTTCCCCAAATTATTAACCGCTTCGTGGGGTACTTCTTATATGCATTTGAAATTAATGTTCGTTCATCAACGGTGCTGGGGTATTTAGGTGCTGGTGGAATTGGGGTCTATTTGCAAAGATCACTATCTTCATTTATGTACAATCAAACCGCAGTGATTATTATTGTGATTCTAGTAGTCGTAGTAATTATCGATACCATCAGTAATAAACTACAGGAGAAATTAAGGTGAAAAACAATATGAGTCGTGATCAATCAAAAAATAATTTAATCACTAAATATGGATTTATGTTTTGGATTATCGTAATTGCGATTGTCTACCTCTGGGCATTTAAGGGGCTCCAATTTACTGGAATCCAAGCCTCTGCTGGTGAAGTGAGCCGGTCGATTTTCCAGGGGATTTTCCACCCTGATTGGAAATATGCTTACAACGGTAGTGGTGAAGACTTGGTTAGTCAAATCATTCAAACTTTAGCCATCGCATTCTTAGGCATTTTTATCTCAGCAATTATTAGCTTTCCGATTTCATTTTGGGCTGCCCGCACCGATGCTAAAAAGCGATTTCACCTTCGATCGACTAGTGGTAAGTTATTATTAGTATTAATTAGGACGTTCCCAGAAATTGTGTTAGCCATTATGTTCATTAAGGCAGTGGGGCCAGGCTCATTTGCAGGGGTATTGGCACTTGGAATCCATTCGATTGGGATGCTAGGAAAACTATATGATGAATCGATTGAAGGGCTTGACCACAGCACTAATGATGCGATTATTGCTGCTGGTGGAAATAAAATCCAAGTATTATTTTTATCCACGATTCCAGCCGTAATGCCTTCGATTTTATCATATACGCTATTTCAATTCGAAATTGCAGTGCGCTCTGCAACCATTTTAGGAATGGTGGGTGCCGGTGGAATTGGAACGCCACTGCTTTTTGCTATCCAGACCAGAAATTGGCCTAGGGTTGGAATCATTCTTGTTGGAATTATCATTATGGTTGCTGTAATTGACTGGATTTCAGGAACCTTAAGAAAGAAGTTAGTTTAATTGGTTAAAATCAAAATTCTATCCACTAGCGATGTCCATGGCTATCTGTTTCCTACTAATTTTAGCGGCGTTAATGATCAACAACCGTTTGGTTATCTAAGGGCAGCAAGTGTTATTAAGCAGATAAGAGCAGCTAATCCAGATGAAATAGTACTATTCATTGAGAATGGTGATTTTATTGAGGGTTCTCCGCTGACTTCGTATGCATTTAATACTCATGATACTGAGCACTTGAATCAAAAGCTATGTGAAATGGTCAACGATGTAAAGCCGAATGCAATGGTTCTAGGCAATCATGAATTTAACTACGGTGTTGATTACATTGCTGATACCTGGCAGCACCGTAATTTTCCTATTTTAGATGCTAATATAACGGGTCCAAATCATTCCAAAATGATTGATGCCCCATATCAAATCATTGAATCCCATGGGGTTAAAATTGGGATTTTGGGGTTAACCACTCAATATGTTCCCAATTGGGAACAGCCTGCCAATATTGCGGGGCTTAAATTTCAATCGGCTGTTCAAACCGCTAAACATTATGTCCCAATCTTAAAATCACAAGCTGACATTGTAGTAGTTGCTTACCACGGTGGCTTTGAACGGGATTTAGACAATGGCAAACCAACTGAACAACTAACCGGTGAAAATGAGGGTGATGAGTTACTCAAAGCGGTGGATGGCATCGATGCATTAGTAACTGGGCACCAGCACCGTGAACTAGCGCAATTGGTTCATGGCATTCCCATTACACAACCCGGATATCGTGGTGCGAACGTTGGCGAGATTGATTTAGAATTAGATGCTCAAAAACAGATTGTTAATCGAGATGCGAAGTTAATTAAGACCGCGAACTATCCAGTAGATAGTAAATTATCTGAAGTGGTCAATGGACTACAAGCCACCGTTGAAAAGTGGATGGATCAACCATTGGCGACAATCAATGGGGACATGCGAATTACAGATTATATGGATGCCAGACTCCATGGAAATGCATATCTCGACTTAATTAATAAGATTCAAATGGATAAAATGGGCGTGGATATTTCCGGAACCGCCCTGTTCAATGATGAAATTACTGGATTTGATAGGACTGTAACCATCAGAAACGTGGTAAACAGCTATGTATTTCCAAATACTTTGGTTGTCGAGCAACTTAGTGGAGCTGACCTAAAGTTTGCACTAGAAAAGTGCGCTAGCTTCTTTACGTTGCACGATGACGGAAGGATAACCGTATCAAAGGCGTTCTCACAACCTAAGTTACAGCTATTTAATTATGATTATTATTCAGGAATTGAATATACCTTTGACTTGAATCAACCAGTAGGGCAACGGGTCGTGAAGGTAATTTACCATGGGAAACCACTGCTAGATGATCAAACCATTAAAGTGGTCATGAATCAATACCGTGGCACTGGGACTGGCGGATATGATACGTTTTCAACGGATAAGGTAATTCAAAGTGATTCTGATGATATGCCTAAATTAATTATGAATTATTTGAAGCAACATCGAACGATTGATGCTCATCAGCCTGATAATTTACACATTATTGGAATTGACCATAAGAAGATATAGGGGGATGCTATTAATGGTGTTCTTTTATGCCCAAATCAGGCTTAAAGATACGATTATGGATAGCGGACGATCTTTAAACTTAAAAAAGCCATCAATTGCGATGGCTTTTTTATTTGTCCACACTGACATTGACACGTTGATTTCATGGGGTTTATATTTAAAAATAGGAGATGATTAAATATGAAACTAAAACACATTGCAATTTCAGCAATCGCTAGTTTATCTTTGTTTGCGTTAACACCTAATCTACATAACAATGCTAACGCTGCTACTTGGCATAAGGGTTTACCAAAGGTACTTTACGGAAATTGGATCAGTGGTTATCAACTAGCCAAACACACCGGTTCAAAATATGTGCGGGTCTCTGTCCAGACGAGTAAGCAAGACGACACCTTCGTACCATTCCAAACCATGTACAATTCAAGTAAGAAGGAAGTAGAAAAGAATAAAGAGGCTGATTTTAGCGACTACTCTGATCAAAAGTATCAGCAGTTAAATAAAAATACTTACTACATCACATCTGGTAAGGATAATCATACTTCACCATTGCAAAAATATACCGTAGTGATGAATGGTAAGAACCATTTCACAGTATCAGGGAAGCTGGTATATAGCAAGACGGTCAAGACTGAATATCAAGGACAAAAGATTTCACTGACTAAGGTTAAACGTAGTGCGATTCCACTGGATTAGGATTTAGCTGACTACAATAATAAAAAATAGAGCACCCTAAGGCACTCTATTAATGTAAATTAATGGCGATTATTATGGCGATTAGCAATAAATAAGCTAATGGGGTATATTGTTACCAATGAATCAATAGAAAATTTAATTATTTTTGTGCCATAACTTGACATAGGAGCAGTTCGTTACTCCATAATTTTCCATAAAAGCAGTAAATTAAATGTTTATAATTAATCTTAATATCCATGAATATAATATTTAGTTTTTAAATAATTAAATTTATCATATTTTATTTTATTGTCTTTTTGTAATCTTCCAACTACTATACCAGGTAAAACTTTTTCTCTTTCTGAAAATTCTTTTATAGAATGTTCATTAAAAAGATTAGTTTCTATAAAGCTATTGTATTCTGTATTTGGAATTAAAAAGTTTGATGCAAAATCATCAGCTTTTCTCTCTTGATTTTCATACTCTATTTTATCAGTAGTATTTGAACTAAAGTCCTCATATATGATGTGTCCTAATTCATGAGCAAGTGAAAACCAAAAAATATCTGATGTTTTTTTTCTATCAGTAATTAATAAAAGTACGCTACCGTTTTTAAATTTCTTAGTTGCACCATTTAAACCAGCACCTTTTAAACTTGGCATAGCAATTAGAACAATTCCACATTTTAATAAAATATCTTTTAGTTTCAAATAAAAAGACTCGTTAGGTTCAATTATTAATCCTTTTATTTTAGGTAATGCTTGTCTTAACTTTGCCTTACTATATCTAGTATCAGTCTTATTTCTAGCTTCATTACTAGCAAACTCTAACATAACATTAGAATTAACTATAGACTTTTTTTTATTAGTTAAACTATCAGATTTTCTATAACTAACTAAAGAATTAAAATCGTACAATTTAGTTAAGTCAGATAATATTAACTTTCTCCTTATCTCGGTAATCTTTTCTGAAACTTTATATCTTTTTTTATTATTAACAAAGTTATTGTCTTTTAAGGTGCCCATATCAATAAGAGAACAGACTCTTTTCTCTTCATCATATTTTTTCCTATCTTTAATCTCTAAAATTTTTTCATCATAAATAGATTGTAGTCTATTCCACGTTTTATATGATACACCTGTAGCTTTGTCAAGCTTATTAGCAGTCACGCTTGTAATTCTATCCTCACCATTAATAATTTTACTAATAGTCTTACTAGATACACCTATCCTTTCAGCAAATTCATTTTGAGTTATATTTAAATCATTAATAATATCTTCAATATATGATCCAGGATGGAACGCTATAATATCTTCATATTCTACTTCATTACTCATAATATTATCACCCCTTTTTGTAATGGTCGCTAATTTTCTCTATGCTAATTATCTTAATGCAAGAAGGATTTTTAAAAACCATATCTTTATCATAACCATCAAATTGGACTATAAACCTATATGGATTTCTTCTGCCTGCTACATCGATAGAATATTTACCGCTTAAATCGCCCTTTAAATCATGGAAGTGAAATGGTAAATAATTTATAACTGTAGATAAGTCTTGGGCAGATTCGATAAAATTTATATCTTTTTTAATTTTTTTTGCAATATCAAATCCATAGTCTTTTTTTGCCTCTTTTAATGATTCACATTGTTTTTTTAATTTGTTGTTTTTATAAACAATTTCCATATGATCCTCCAATTGATATTACCTTTTTGGTAATATCATTGAGTAAATTAATTATATATATATATACATATATAGTCAATTAATACATCATTAATATAAAGTATCAATTTAAAAACGTTACTTATTTATTCGGCACTAGCTTGCTCAACTCATCAAATTGCACTGCACCCCTAAGTTTGTAAAAAACTTAGGGGTGTTTTTGTATGGCTAAATATAGTCTATAAGAAAAATTAACAATATGCTCCTATACTAAATAATGGCACAGCAAAGCCTACGGTTTTGTGAGATAATATTATTTAAGATGGGAGTTTTTAATTTGTCTAATTATTCAAAAAAATATTCAAAAGAATTCAAAGATAAGTATTGTAAAGCAAATAAAGATCCTAAGATAGTTAAGTGGAGTGGAGAATTAGAAAAAATTTAATTCTAACAAGAGGATTGTGAAAACAGGAACGTGATGTTAATATAATATAAACGTGGTGTTAATATAATCGTTACTATTTTATTTGTAATTACTACAACTTTTTTATTCTTCTTGCAGTATGCAATTACAAGAATATTGATTAGAATGTTTTCTTCATATTTAACAAATATTTTTTAAATATTACCAAGAAATATTGATTTGATAATGAATATTATTTTGCTTTTTGTTATAGGTGGGAATCATCAAGTTATATTCTCTTTTATGGTTTTATTCTATAAAAATAATCATTCAATCATTTATTCTTTTATATTTGCTGCTCCTACATTTATTGACATCACTATCAATATTTTAATGGCACTTAAATAATTATATCTAAATTTGTAAAGGAAAGATTTTTATGAAAAAATCAGAAAAATTATTTCTCTTATCGTTAATAATGTTATCTATTGGAGTAGTTCTCGTTTTATTAATGATATTTTGTAAAAATATTTTACCAGGAACTTTAATATCTATTGTACAAATATCGTCATCAACAATTATATTAATATCTGTTTACCTGATTATGAAAAATTTAAAATAATAAATAGCATTATCGTAGAAATGAATAGAATAATAATTCCAATGATTGGAATTATCATGAAAATACTACCAATTATTCTAAAACACCACCAGAAATAGATATATTATTTCTTTTTCTTATGTAAGTTGAATACACATTTAATATTACTCCAATTAAAGCATTTATTATTAATAATGTATTATATGACGTTGCAGTTATTGTCTGTGACACTCCCACAGTTGATTTAATCAATCAATTACCAAAATTTGAAGTAGATGAAGAAGCTAATAAATATGTATATTAAAAGAAGCTAATTTTTTAGCTTCTTTTTTAGTATAAAATTTTTCTTTTATTAAAACGTAATATTAGTTAAATGAATGATATTTCTATATAAACGAATGTAAAAGGATAATTACTAATAAAAATAATGAAGTTAACAGCAGAGAGCGTCTCTCAAACGTTTAAATAATGGCTATTTTATTGATTTAAGCAAATGAAAGTATAATTACAATAAATGATGTTTAAGATCCATATTAGGTAGTTTAATTGATTAAAACAAAGTTTTTTCTAGTTAGTTTTTATTTATTTTTGAGTAAAATTAGATTACTTCACTTTTACCATTTCTTAACCTTTTTTCCAAAAGTTATCAAAAAATTTTTTTCAAACACTGAAACTGGAGGGTGTATGAGTCAATGTTGTCTGAGTATTGTCATAACATTGGCTTTTTTATTTTTGGGTAGAGGGGGGATGCATGTAAAAAGACCACCTAATAACTAGGTGATCTACATCCAACTCCAGTGTTATATGATTAATTTTTCTATTTATAATGACTAAGAAAATGACTAAGATATTGACTAAGACTCTATGATATTTATTGATATGGCTATGAACATTAAGGTAAAGAAAAAGCCCACTACATAAGCATTATTACAACTTATGATAGCAGGCTTAATCTAATCAATGGAGTCGGCGGGAGTCGAACCCGCGTCCGAGCATATTGCCACCCGAATATCTACGTTCATAGGGATACTATTTGCGCTTTCACCAGCCAAAACGCCGTATTCCAGGGCATCCATGACTGGCTAACCTGATTAGTCTCTTCTAATTACTTCAGGTGTGAGCAATTAGCGTAAGTCCACTTAATTTAAGACCCGGCACTAACCCATGGACGAGACTAGACGGATCACGCTGAGCATACTGTTTAGGCAGCTACGGCGTAGTTGTTTGTATTATTGTTTGCAGTTATAATAGAAAACTGAGCGTTTTTAACGTGGACGATGCCACGGAGCGCAATTCAGGCTCAACCTATACCCGTCGAATCCATAACGACCCCGATATAGTACGTATAATATACTAGCATAATTGACTAAAATATCAAAATGATAAGCTTTTATTAGTAAAAAGCAAAAGCTACCATTTGAATTTTGATTTGAGATATAATAGGAACATTAGCATCGAAATTTTAATGGGGTGAAATAAGTGAAATCGACAACGATTGCCAGTGAAAAGACGCATGCTTTTTACGTTAAGCTCAAGCGTTCACCAAGGGCATACTGGTTCGTTCCCGAATTAGAACACCAAGTTAAAGTCCGTAAAATTAAAATTCCCAAGCAGGTTGCCAGGGGCGAATTTATGGTGACCAGATTCGGTTATTTTAATAAACATGCCTGGTACTTTTTTAATAATGATCCAGTGAGCGGCTGGTTGCCATTAAAGGGCGTTCGGGATAACTACCGACGCTTAGCTGTGAATGCCGAAAAACAACGGACTGATGATCTGCAGGGAAGCTACGTTACTTCAGCATTGATGATGCTAGAGTATGTGGGAAATGAACTGCCATTAACACGCTTGAGGACGCTACTTAGCGATAATACAAATGGGTTTCCGATGCCCGCTGATTTTTTTACGATCTTTGTTGAACATGTGGGTTCGTTCAAGAACCTATCGAATAAAAAATTACGACGCATCAGGAATCAATTACGGCGTGAGCGTCCGGTCATGATGTGGGTCAAAAACCTAAGTGAACAAAATGCATTTGCGATTGTTTTGACCGGCTTCAGTAAAAAACGCTTCTTTTATATTAATCCTATTACTGGGCAAGTAAACATTATCGATAAAAAACAGCTCCTCAAAATGTGGAAAGCTGCTGGTTACTTGGCCATCAGCTACTAAAAAAGACGTGCTCTGCACGTCTTTTAATATTTACCAATTAAATTGGTAACGGTACTGAGTCGACTAGGGTTATCCTCGGTCGTTAGTCCGTTTAGATTATTGTTTTTAGCAATTCTGGTCAGCCCATTGATTGCAAAGGTCGCCTTATCACCGACCTTGAAGCCCTTAAAAGTCTTGGTCCCACTAGTGACCGATGCGTAGGTTAAATCGGTCTTAGGGTCCTTAATTACATAGGTGGCACTCCCTTGGAACTTCTTACCAATTTTAACGATCTCGCCCTTGATGGAATATTCGTGATGGAAATATTTAGTATTATTTGGTTTTAAGGCTAATAGTTTTTTAACTGAAATTTGCTGATTAATGGGTTTGTATCTAGTCGTATCAATTTGTGAGTACTTGGGTTGTTGAGCCGCTTTTTTACTAGAATTTGAGTTACCACACGCCGCTAGTAAAATCGTTAATGAGCTAATCCCCAAGATCAATGCTTTCTTCATTTTGAATGTCTCCCTCGGTGAGCGAATGTTATTTAAAACTCAGAATATTGGTTTTAAGCATAAATGTCAATTCAATCTAGGGTGATTTAATAAAATTACAATAAAAAGCAAAAAATCCACTACACCGAAGTGCAGTGGATATATGATCGCCCGCACGGGGATCGAACCCGTAGCTCCGCCTTGAGAGGGCGACGTCTTAAACCAGTTTGACCAGCGGGCAAAAAACTAGCATATAAAACAGTATAGTTTAAACTCAATGGGTTGTCAATCCTGTTTAAAGCAGCTGATTTTGGATTGACAACTTTTTTAAAAACGGTTATCATAGTTAGGTAGTAATTTTTGGGTATTCGCCAAACGGTAAGGCAGAGGACTCTGAATCCTTAATTTACTGGTTCGAACCCAGTATACCCAATCGAATGATAAGTCGTTGCATATTATGTGCAGCGGCTTATTTTGTCGTTTTGCTTTGTTTTTTAAAGTAAAACTACTATAATAATTTCTTAGTGTTTAGATTTATTTTGAATTAGAAAGTGGTGAAATGAATGATAAAACTTGTAAAACGGTTTTTAAACAAGTGGGCGGCACTAGGGGCCGTCTTATTTATGATCGTGCAAGTGATTACCTTCTTATACTTACCGACTTTGACCGCTGGGATTATTAACCAGGGGATTGCAAAGCATGATATTAATTACATCATTGGCCAGGGGGTCTTGATGTTTATTCTTTCCATCTTGTCCGTAATTGCGGCGGGTGGAAATATTTATTTTGCAGCGACCCAGTCCCAGTTGATGGGTAAAAAAATTCGGTCTGCAATTTATCGGAAGGTAATTTACTTTTCTGAACAGGATTTAAGTAAGTTTGGTGATTCTTCATTAATTACCCGGGCCACTAACGACGTTGTTCAAATCCAAAATGTGATGGTCAACATGCTGAGGATGATGATTATGTCACCAATCATGTTAGTGACTGCAATCGTGTTAGCATTTACCATGAGTCCGAAATTAACCCTAATTTTTGTGCTCTCATTGGTGATTTTAGTGGCCATTATTTATCTGATAATGGGCCGCTCGATTCCGTTGTTTAAAAGCATTCAAACCAAGACTGATGATTTGAATCTAACGTTTCGGGAAGGATTGACCGGTGTTCGGGTCATTCGGGCCTTTAATCGTGATGATTATGAACAAAAGCGATTTGACCATTATAATCGTGATTACATGAATACTGGTTTAAAGGTGTATCGACTAACCGCCATGATGTTCCCGCTCTTGACCGTGATTTTAAACTTTACCAATATTGGCATCGTATGGTTCGGGAGCCAATTAATCGCCAGCCATAGCTTTGCCGTTGGGAACCTGGTCGCATTCATGAGCTATTCGACCCAGATCTTAATTAGTTTTACGATGCTATCATTTATGTTCGTCTTCTTACCACGAGCATCGGCATCTGCTGCTAGAATCAACGAGGTCTTGGACCACGAGGATTCCATTACGGATTCTGACCAACCAGTGCAGCCAGCAAAGCAAGCTGAATCGACGCTCTCATTTAATGACGTTAGCTACCGGTATGAACACGCTGAAGAGTGTGCACTATCCGATGTCTCATTTAATGTTCACGCTGGTCAAACGTTGGCCATCATTGGTGGAACTGGTTCTGGAAAATCGACCTTGGTTAATTTAATTCCACGGTTGATTGAGCCTGAACAGGGGTCCATTAAAATTGATGGAGTTGACGTTGCCAAAATGTCACAATTTTCGTTGCATCAGTTAGTTTCGATTACCCAGCAAAAAGCGGTATTATTTGCGGGAACCGTTCGTAGTAATATGCAATTCGGGAATCGGGAAGCAACGGATGATCAAATTTGGCACGCACTAGAAGTGGCTCAGGCAGCGGACTTTATTAAAGCAGAAGCTGGATTGGATACGCGGGTGGAACAAAATGGTGAAAACTTCTCGGGTGGCCAACGCCAACGGCTAGCAATTGCCAGGACCATCATTAAGGATGCCCAGATCTATGTATTTGATGATTCATTCTCAGCATTAGACTTTAAGACCGACGCGAAGTTGCGGGGGGACTTGCATGCCGATCCTAAGATTAGCCGGGCGATTTCCGTAATCGTTGCCCAACGGGTCTCAACGATTGCCAATGCTGATGAAATTATTGTTTTAGATGATGGAAAAGTAGTGGGGCAAGGAACCCATCAACAACTACTTGCCAACAATGAGACTTATCAATCCATTGTTAACTCGCAGATTAGAACAGGGGGTGCTTCACATGCCGAGAAGTAATATGAAGAAGGTACAAAAAGCCCGGAACTTTTGGCCTTCAACATTCCGGTTAGTTCGCTATCTCAAGCCATGGCGAATGAGCATCATTAGTGTTTTTATAATGGTGTTTTTTGCGGTAGCTTTGAATATCATTACCCCAAAGACGTTAGGTGAAGCGACCACGATTATCTTTAATGGGGTCGCTAAGGGCCTAAGGACCCATACTGGCTTGATTGCAATTGACTTTAGCGCGGTGATTAAAATTTTAATTTTGACCGCAATTTTATTTGCACTTGCTGGAATCCTAAACATTGGTGAACAGTTAATTATGACCACCATTTCCCAAAAGGTCGTTTATAAGATGCGACGCGACTTGAAGGCCAAAATGAAGCGGCTCCCGGTGGCTTATTATGATCAACACTCCAAGGGTGATATTATGTCACGCGCCGTCAACGATATGGATAACATCTCAACGATGCTGCAATCCAATTTAAGTCAACTAGTTAATAGTATCGTCCTATTCTTCGGGGTGATCGTCATGATGCTAACGATTAGCTGGCAATTGACCCTGGGGGCGTTAATTACGGTTCCGTTGAGTTTACTTGCGGTCGGAATTTTGGCACCACGGTCGCAACGGTACTTTAGTTCCCAACAAGCGCACCTGGGCCAAGTGAACGGCCAAGTTGAGGAAAACTTTGGTGGGCATAACGTGGTGAAGACCTTTAATCGGGAACAAGAAGTGATTGACCAGTTCGAAAAGCAAAATGAAGCTTACTACAAATCAGCTTGGAAGGCACAATTTATTTCCAGTTTTATGTTTCCAATGATGAACTTCATTAAGAATTTAGACTACGTGTTCGTTGCAATCATCGGTGCGGTGCAGGTAATCTCCGGAACGGTGACGATTGGGAACGTGCAGGCATTTCTGCAGTATACGGATATGTTTTCACAACCAATTACGTCACTCGCCAATATTACCAATACGATTCAATCTACAATTGCTTCTGCGGAACGAATCTTTGAGGTGTTAGATGAGCCTGAAATGACGCCTTCCGATACCAAGGAACAACGCAAGGTGGACAATGGTGACAAAATTCAATTCAACAACGTTGACTTTAGTTATGATTCAAAGACACTGTTGATTGAAAACTTTAGCCTAGACGTTCCCCGGGGGTCGAGCATTGCGATTGTTGGGCCCACTGGAGCTGGAAAGACGACGATCATTAACCTATTGGAACGCTTCTATGATGTTGATGGTGGCTCGATTCGCTTGGATGGACTCGAGACGCAACACATGACGCGCCCAGATCTACGTTCCCATATCGCAATGGTCTTGCAGGATACTTGGCTATTCACCGGAACGATTTTTGATAATATTAAGTACGGAAACGCAGCGGCTAGTGATGACGACGTCTATGCGGCTGCCCGGGAGGCCCATGCTGACGAATTTATCCGCAAGTTACCGGATGGCTACGATACGGTCTTGAACGAAAGTGCATCTAATATTTCGCAGGGGCAGCGGCAGTTATTAACGATTGCCAGGGCCTTTATTGCCAATCCAGAAATCTTGATTTTGGATGAAGCCACTAGTTCGGTCGATACCAGGACCGAAATGTTGATTCAACATGCAATGGACCGGTTGATCAAGGGCCGGACCAGCTTTGTGGTGGCCCATCGACTTTCTACGATTCAAAACTCCGATAAGATCGTGGTTATGAATCATGGCCACATTATTGAAACGGGGACCCACAATCAGTTGTTGGCCCAACACGGTTTTTATGCTGATCTATATAATTCTCAATTCACCGGCAACGATTTAAAAGCTGAATAATTCATTAAGAGAACGTCCTTAGTGGGCGTTCTTTTTTATGTATTCTACCAAAATGGTTTATAATAAAAGGAAAGGGATGGTGGATTACATAATGAAATATCAATTGCCAGCAGGCTCTAAAATCAAGTTGCTAGCACTACGGGTAAAAGATTTGGATTCGATGATTGATTTTTATACCCAGATTGTTGGGATGACCTCCGTGAAGCGGACCGAAAACATCTCTTATTTAGGGACTAGCGAACATGAAGTATCATTGACCTTAAGAAAGATTGAGACTCCATTGGAAGAGACCGGCGCTGCGAATGTAAAGCGCTTTGCCTTTAAGTTTCCCACGAATAAAAGCTTAAAGCAGTTGCTACTACACGTTAAGAACCTGGGGGTCAAGCTAACTAACGTTAAGTATAACCATAATTTTGAATGGATCGAACTCCTTGACCCAGAGGGGAATCAAATTGTTCTGTATGCAGAGATTAATGGGGAGACGTTAGTTGATGACCATTCCATTCAATGGCGCCATGATGAAGATGGTGTAATTACCATTAACCGGTTTTTGCGCGAGGAAGAGACCCGCTTGAAGCACATTCCTGAAGCAGCCAAGCTGACTTGGATTGAATTAACGGTGCGTGATGTCGCCAAGTCATTGGCCTTTTACCATGATTTGTTGGGGATGGAAATTTTACCCACCGACCGGACGGATACCAAAACGCTGGTCCTACCTAACGACCATTCACAACAGGTAGTCTTGACTGAACAATCAGGGTTAGTTACCCATAACTACGAGGGGTTAGGGGTCGACTACATTAGTTTTAAGATGATTCGCAGCAAGGATGTTGACGATCTTTACCATCAGTTTGCGGATAATGACGAAATTCATTACGATGAAATCGATCACCTGCTCTTCATTAATGATCCGGATCAAATTAACCTAACTTTTTCAGTCTGGTAGGGGTGGCGTTGATGGAATTTAAGCGGACCGTTCATTTAATTCATAAATTAATAACCGAGCACATCGTTCCAGGAGCAGCATATGCGTTCTACGATGGCCAACAGTGGCGTGATGATATCTTTGGGAATCGGCAGTGGGTTCCGGAAGTGACGCCGTTAACAAAGGGGTTAACGTACGATGTAGCTTCTCTGACGAAGGTCGTTGCTACGCTGCCGGTGATTTTACAGCTAATTGAAGAGGATCGATTAGGGTTAGATGACTCGATTAGTCAATACTTGCCGGAGTGGCAATTTCCAGCGGTGCGAGTCAGCAACTTATTGACCCACACTTCTGGGATTACGGGATATATTCCGCATCGGGATGCTTTGAACCACGCTGAATTAACGGCTGCACTAGTGCACCAACTACACGTGGGCCCCGATTTAAACCATAAAATGGTGTATGCTGACGTGAATTTCATCTTTTTGGGATGGATTGCTGAACGGATTTTGGGGCAACCAATTCAGCAACTAGCGGTACAGCGGGTCTTTCAACCGTTGATGATGAACCATTCCACGTTTACACCGCGGCAAAGTGATTGTGTACCGACCGTTCGGTTGGCAAATGGGACGGTGTTACAGGGGATTGTTGATGACCCCAAAGCCCGGGTGTTAGGGAGTCAATGTGGATCAGCCGGGTTATTTTCCACCATCAGTGATTTAATTAAATTTACCGATGAAATGTTGCATCCGACCGGTCGAATACTAAGTCGCCACACCGTTAACGACTTATATCATGATCATACTGCTAACGGTGAACTAGGACGTTCGTATGGGTGGGCGTTCGACCACCTCAAGCATCCATTTATCTGGCAAACCGGTTATACCGGAACTGCGATTGTGATTGACCCCGTCGTTCACCACGCGCTCATTTTACTAACGAATCGGATCCACCCCGCTGCACCGAACGAGGCGTTTATTCCACGTCGTAATCAAATTATTGATACCTTTTTAACTGAGAACTAAAAAATGCCGCCGTCATGATGAACGGTGGCATTTTGATTTTAATATGATTCTGGCACCTTAAGGGCAGCCTGTTTACTAAAGTCTTGTTCTGGATATTTATTGTGCAGGGCGGTCAACAGCATGCGCTTAGCTAGTTGGCCATTGCGAGCTAGGATGGGGCCATGGAAGTAGGTGCAGTAAACGTTTTTGTAAATTGCACCCTCGGTGTGATCCTGACCGTTGTTACCATAGCCGCTGATGATTTGACCCAATGGCTTTTCACCTGCTCCCAAAAATGTTACCCCTTGGTGGTTTTCAAATCCCTTGTAGGTATCGCCATTATCACCGTTTTTAATCGAAATATTTCCGATAAACCGGTTATCGTGTTGTTGCTCGGTGTGGTGGTTCAAAGCCCCAATTCCGGGCATCTTATCACCGTTAGCATCGATGTAGTAATTACCTAACATTTGAAAGCCACCACAAATGGCGACCATTGGTTTGCCGGCTTCGATGAACTTAATTAATTCGGCTTTCTTTTTTTGAAGGTCCTTAGAAACGATTGATTGTTCAAAATCCTGGCCACCACCAAAAACTGCTAAGTCATAGTCCGCAGCCTTAAAATCAGTGTCTAAACTAACGACAGCGGAGTCCACTTGCACGCCCATTTGTTGGCCGTAGTATTTGAGTGCTAGGATGTTACCGTAATCGCCATAGGTATTCATTAAATCACCATATAGATGGGCAATTCTTAATTCATATTGTGCCATTATTCAATCCCCCTTTTAATGTAACCCTTGGCTGCAAAATCATTCCGAATTTGCAGCATTGCAGTGTAGGTGGCTAAAATATAAACCTTTTTTGTGGGCAGCTTAGGAATTTCCGCAACGATTTTTTCAAGGTTGGGTTGGACTTCGTGGATTGCATCTGGAACCCCCGCAATTTTGAGTCTGAAGGTGATGTCCTTATAGCGCTCACCACCGGTAATTAATTTTGGAATGTTCATTTTAGGCAGGCGTTCAAAGTCACCGTCCCAGATCCAGCTGGTATCGATTCCATCGGCGTAGTTAGCATTTAATAGCCCGATGAACGAGAAGGGGTCCTTGTCGGTTGAAAGCATGTCGATCACTTGATTCAATCCGACTGGGTTTTTGACCAGGATCAACGTGACCTCCTTATCACCAACGTGAATCACTTCTTGGCGTCCAAAAATGTGTTCATTACTATGGAAGGCTGCTGCAATTTCAGCTGGTTTGACTCCCATGATCCGGCCTACCGAGTAAGCAGCTAGGGCGTTATAGATGTTATAGACCCCACCAATATCGATTTGGAAGGGCTCCCCTTCGATATCGAACTTCGATGAAGTAGGGAGTAACTCGGTAATTTGGTCTAGCGCAAAGTCAAGGTGGGGCCGTTGGTAGCCACAGTGGGGACAGAAGTAGTCACCCAGGTTACTGTACGTAATGGAATGGTAGTGCAGGATGTTTTCGCATCGTGGACAGAGCACTCCGTCGGTGTTGGGCTTTGCTTTCATATCATGATTAGCAAGTTCGGGATGGTTGTTAAAGCCATAGAATAACCGCTTGTTAGGGAGGTCATCAGAATTAAAGATGGGGGCGTCACCATTGGTAATGATGGTCGCATCGGGGGCTAACTTGGCACCATCTAAAATCTTACGGTAAGTGGTGTAGATTTCACCATACCGATCCATTTGGTCCCGAAAGATGTTAGTAAAGACCATTGCCTTGGGCTTAATGTACTTAGTGACCTTGATGACATTAGCCTCATCCACTTCTAATACCGCAATCGGTTTTTGATGCTTAGCCTTGGGTGCCCGCAAAAAAGTGGTCACGATTCCCTGTTCCATGTTTGATCCAGATGGATTGGTCAAAACATCTGCGTATTTTTGACGCAGGGCCTGGACCGTTAAAGCAGTTGTGAGTGTTTTTCCGTTCGTTCCAGTAATAATGATGACATCATAATTTTGCCCCATTGATTTTAAGACTTCGGGGTCAATCTTAGTGGTCAGCTTGCCTGGCAACGAGCTACCACCCTTTAAAAAGGTGTGTAAAAACCAGTACGAAGACTTTCCAACTAACGTAGCAATTTGACTTCTTAATGACATGTGCGCCATCCTCCAATTGATTTTATCAAGTGATAATTTTAACATATTTTAGCCCGGAACCGATTAAAAAGAAACCGATTTTACGTAAAATCAACAATACATAGCTATCGAAATTAGGGCTTAAATCAGCTATAATAAAATAGTACTTTATTTATGAGAGAGGGATTTATTAAGATGGCCCAGCTTTATTTCCGCTATGGTGCAATGAATAGTGGTAAGACAATTGAAATTATCAAGGTGGCCCATAATTATGAAGAAGAAGGTAAATCCGTCATAATTATGACGAGTGGTTTAGACACTCGTGATGGTTTTGGGATGGTCGCATCCAGGATCGGACTGAAACGCAAGGCCGTTCCGATCATGAACGAGACTAACGTTTTTGAATACGTTCAACAAACCAATGCAAATGCCCATTGTGTGTTAGTGGACGAGGCCCAGTTTTTGCAACGGCATCACGTATTGGAATTGGCTAGAATCGTTGATGAATTAGGGATTCCGGTCATGGCGTTCGGCCTAAAGAACGACTTTCAAAACCACCTATTCGAAGGTTCTGAAGCACTGTTGATCTTTGCTGATAAGATTGAAGAAATGAAGACGGTGTGTTGGTTCTGTGACCGCAAAGCGACGATGCCACTGCGGTTTCAAGACCACCATCCGGTCTATGAAGGCGAACAGATTCAAGTGGGCGGTAACGAATCATACTATCCAGTATGTCGGCGCCACTACTTTAATCCACCGTTAGATCAAATATAGAAAGTGAGGCTCAATGCCAATGAGTAGCGATTTTGAGAAAATTTTTGATAAACTGCAAGCCGCAGTTGATAGATACGATGAATTGAATGAATTGATCAGTGATCCAGAAGTGATTGCTGATACCCCAAGGTTTATGAAGCTTTCTAAGGAAGAGGGGAGCTTGCGTGACCTGGTGGCAGCTTATAATCAATACAAAAAAATTACCGATGCCATTGATGAAGATAAGGCCATGCTAGAAGAAAAACTTGATGATGACATGACCGCAATGGTGAAGGAAGAATTAAGTGACCTCACCAAGCAGGATGAAGAGATTGAAGAAAAGATCAAAATCATGCTGTTACCTAAGGATCCAAATGATGATAAAAATATCATTATGGAAATTCACGGGGCTGCTGGGGGAGACGAAGGGAGCCTATTTGCGGCTGATTTATTTAGCATGTACTCCAAATACGCTGAAAAGCAGGGTTGGAACATCGAAGTCGTAGATAAAAGTGATACCGAAGTCGGTGGTTTTAAGGAAATTACCCTGATGATCACCGGAAGTAAGGTTTACTCTAAGTTGAAGTATGAAAATGGTGCCCATCGGGTTCAACGAATTCCAACGACTGAATCAGCCGGCCGGATCCACACCTCGACCGCAACGGTGGGGGTAATGCCCGAAGCGGAAGATGTGGACATTGATATCGATCCAAAGGACATTCGAGTGGATGTTTATCGTTCTTCCGGTGCCGGTGGACAACACATTAATAAAACGTCATCTGCGGTTCGGATGACCCACTTACCGACTGGAATCGTAGTGACGATGCAAGACCAACGTTCACAACAACAAAACCGGGCCAAGGCCATGCAAATTTTGCGGGCCCGGGTTTACGATTATTACCAACAAAAAGAAACCGCAGCCTACGACGCCCAAAGAAAGAATGCGGTCGGAACTGGTGATCGTTCTGAACGGATTAGAACTTACAATTACCCCCAAAACCGGGTAACCGACCATCGCATTGGTTTAACCCTGAATAAATTGGATAAGATCATGAATGGTGACCTGGAAGAAATCATCGATGCATTAATTATTTCTGATCAAGCCCAAAAGTTGGAGCAACTAAACAATGGCTAATCCAATCACTTATTTTGAAGCCCAGAAACGGGCTTCTTTGTGTATTCAGGAGCATGGACTGGATTCAACGGTTGCAAATTATTTATTGACCCAACGGCTGAATTGGACTGATACCCAGTTATTATTGCATTACCGTGATTTAATGCCAGCGGAACAGCTAACGCAATACCAAAAAGATATTAAGCAATATTTAGCTGGGCAACCCCCTCAATACATTATTGGAACGGCTGATTTTTACGGGCAGCGGCTGACCGTCAATTCGGACGTATTGATTCCCCGGCCTGAAACCGAGGAATTGGTGGATTGGATTTTAGAAACCCATGCTCAACAATCGCTTTCGGTCTTAGATGTTGGAACGGGGAGCGGGGCGATTGCGATTGCTTTGCAGTCCCAACGGCTCAATTGGCGGGTTAGTGGTTCAGATATTTCAGCTGCGGCGCTGAAGGTAGCAAAATATAACGCTAACGTTCGTGATTTACCAATAAAATGGGTGCAAAGCGACCTATTTTCTTCATTTTTTCATAAAAAATATGATTTAATCGTTAGTAACCCTCCCTATATTTCGGAAAATGAGTTAAAATATATGGATGAGAGCGTTATTAATTTTGAGCCACACTTAGCTTTATTTGCTAAAAATAACGGTCTTGCGCTTTATCAAGGGATTGCTGATCATTTTAGATCCGTCGCCAAGCCGCATGGCGAAATTTTTTTGGAAATTGGTTTTCATCAGGAGCAAGCCGTCGTTGCCATTTTTGAACGGGCAGTCCCCGATGCTAAAATTGAGACCCGAAGAGATATTAATGGAAATCAACGAATGATTAGAATTAAATATTAGGAGGGATTTGGAGTTGGAAACTCACATTTATCAGCCAACTGATGTTAAATCAGCTGCTGAGGATATTAAGCACGGTGAATTAGTGGCATTTCCGACTGAGACCGTTTATGGTCTGGGTGCGGATGCGACTAATGAAACCGCTGTAAAAAAGGTTTATGCGGCAAAGGGCCGGCCAAGCGATAACCCATTGATTGTTCACGTTTCTGGAATTCAGGCGGTTGAAAAATACGCCGAACCACTTTCGGATGCTGCGAAGCAATTGATTCAAACGTTTTGGCCCGGACCTTTAACCATTATCTTTAAATTAAAACCTGGCAGTCTTTCAAAGGCGGTCACTGGTGGATTGACCACTGCTGCATTTAGAAATCCAAAGAATCAAGTTACCATCGATTTGATCAAAGCAGCTGGGGTGCCGCTAGTGGGCCCCTCTGCAAATACTTCTGGGAAGCCTAGTCCGACGACTGCAGAGCATGTTTATCACGATTTAAATGGTAAGATTGCCGGCGTGTTAGATGATGGACCGACTGAGATTGGAGTGGAATCCACCGTATTAGACATGTCGACTGCCGTTCCGGCGGTATTACGGCCTGGTGGCGTTACTGCTGATCAATTACGGAGCGTGCTTGGGACTGTGATTGATGAAAAGCATAGCGTTTCTGGAAATGAGGCCCCCAAAGCACCCGGAATGAAGTATAAGCACTACGCAC
This sequence comes from Nicoliella spurrieriana, assembly GCF_023380205.1. NCBI lineage: Bacteria > Bacillati > Bacillota > Bacilli > Lactobacillales > Lactobacillaceae > Nicoliella > Nicoliella spurrieriana. The sequence goes on along the minus strand of NZ_CP093361.1, from coordinate 1,629,307 downwards.
CGAATGCTCAAGTCTACATCGTCGACCATGATGCTGACTGGCGTAAAGCTAGTCAGTGGGCGGCTGAACAACCTACTAAGGTGGGGGTAATGACCACCGATGCAGTCATGGATAGCGCCAAATGGCCTGCCAATGTGGAGTTGTTCAGCTTGGGTAGTGATGTAAAGTCGGCAAGCCATCTGTTGTTTAAGGGATTACGTCATTTTGACGATGAGCCGGAAGTTCAATTGATTTTAACGGAGGGCTTTAATCCCGATGGATTAGGCGAAGCATATATGAATCGGTTGAATAAATCAGCTGGTCAAATGCATTTTGAGATAAAAAAATAACTGGTTTTAGACGCGTCGTTTCTTGAATATCAAACATTGAGGGGTTTTAATAATGATTAAATACGATTATCGTGCATCAGATCCAGAATTATGGGCAGCAATTGACAATGAATGCGACCGACAACAAGATAATATCGAATTAATCGCTTCTGAAAACATTACTTCAGATGCAGTAATGGCAGCACAGGGAACGGTCCTTACTAATAAATACGCAGAAGGACTTCCTGGAAAGCGTTATTATGGTGGTTGTGAATACATCGATGTCGTTGAACAACTAGCAATCGACCGTGCTAAAAAGCTCTTTGGTGCGGAATTTGCTAATGTGCAACCTCATTCTGGTTCACAAGCTAACCAAGCAGCATATGCAGCATTTTTAAAGCCTGGTGACCGCATTTTAGGGATGGACTTAAATGCTGGTGGTCACTTGAGCCATGGTGCGAAATTCAACTTCTCTGGTAAGGTTTATGATACCTTCACATATGGCTTAGATCCTAATAATGAAGAATTGGATTACGATGCTATTTTGCAGGTTGCAAAGGAAGTTCAACCTAAGATGATCGTTGCTGGGGCTTCTGCTTACAGCCGCACGATTGACTGGACTAAGTTTAGAGAAATTGCCGATGCCGTTGGTGCATACTTAATGGTTGATATGGCCCACATTGCCGGCCTAGTTGCTACTGGGTTACACCCAAGTCCAGTGGGCATTGCCGATGTAGTAACTACGACGACCCATAAGACCCTCCGCGGCCCTCGTGGTGGTTTGATTCTATCTCAAGAAAAGTATGCTAAAAAGATTAACTCAGCTGTCTTCCCTGGAACCCAGGGGGGCCCACTTGAACACGTGATTGCTGCTAAAGCTGAAACCTTCTTCGAAGATTTACAACCAGAATTTAAAACTTACTGTGAACAAATCATAAAGAATGCTAAGGCAATGGCAAAGGTATTCAATGATTCCGATAACGTAAGCGTTGTTTCTGGTGGAACCGATAACCACTTGTTAAACCTTGATTTAAGCAAGACCGATATTTCTGGTCGTGAACTTCAAGAAATGTTAGAATCAGTTATGATTACTACCAATAAAGAAATGATTCCAAATGATAAGCGTAAGCCAACCGAAACCAGTGGGATTAGAATTGGAACACCCGCAATTACGACGCGTGGCTTTAAGGAAGCAGACGCTACCCGGGTTGCTGAATTAATCATGGATGTAATTAATGGCCATGATGATGACCAAGTAATGAAGGATGTCCGTGCTGGAGTTCAAGGATTGACTGACGCTCACCCAATCAAATGGTAAGCTAAAGGAGATTTATATTATAATGGGTAAACTTGAAGTGATGAATCATCCACTGATTCAACATAAATTAACGATTATTAGGAATAAGGACTGTGGCACCCGTGAGTTCCGCGAAGTGGTAAATGAGATTGCACGGCTTTTAGCCTTTGAAGCTGCTCGTGAGCTTCCCGTTGAGGACGTAACGATTGAAACCCCGATGGGAAAGACCACTTCCAAACAACTGGCTGGTAAAAAATTAGCCGTTGTTCCGATCCTAAGGGCCGGTCTCGGCATGGTCGATGGAATGTTGGATTTAATTCCGGCTGCTAAGGTGGGCCACATCGGAATGTTTCGTGATGAAGAGACGTTTGAACCCCATGAATACTTCGTTAAGTTGCCTTCAGACATTGATCAACGGCAAATTTTCATGGTAGATCCAATGCTTGCTACCGGGGGTTCGGCCATTATGGCGATCGATGCGATCAAGAAGCGCGGTGCTAATCCTAAAAACATCAAATTTATTTGTTTAGTGGCCGCTCCAGAGGGAGTTAAGGCTCTTCAAGCTGCCCATCCAGACGTGGACATTATTGCGGCAGCCCTTGATGATCACCTTGAAGATGGGTACATTTTCCCAGGGCTTGGTGATGCAGGGGACCGTTTATTTGGAACGAAATAATTAAAAAGACGCCTATTTGGGTGTCTTTTTAATTTGAATTGATTGTAAAGAAGATTAACAAAAAGCTAGCTTTGTTTTGAAATAATTTTAATTTAGTGGTAATATTTTGAGTGTATTTATTGAGATAAATACAAATTCACTTTTAATTAAATAATCTTAATATACTTATTACATTCAAACTGTATTAGGTGTATCATGGTTGGATAGGTTACATGAAAAGAGGTGAAATTCTTGAATGATAAAATTTCAACTTTCCACCTTGGTGGATTAACATTTAATATCGGTAATATGGTTGCAGCTACCTTTGCTGCGTTAGTCGTATTACTGGTTGTAGTTTGGTTGTCCCGTAATTTGCAAGTTAGACCCACCAGTAAGAAACAAGCAGTATTAGAGTCGATTATCGATTTTTCTAATACGACTACGCGGGGGTCAATGAGCGACAATGATGCTGCTAGCTTTAAACTATATGGATTTGTTTTATTTGTCTTAATTTTTGTATCAAATCAGTTAGGTTTAATGCTTCAAGTAGATGTCAACGGCATCACGTACATTAAAAGTCCGACCGCGGATCCGATGTTCACGATGACGTTAGCATTGTTTACAATTGCGCTATCTCACTACGCAGGTGTTAAGAAGCTTGGGTTCGGGGGTTATTTTAAGAATACGTACTTAGAACCATTTGTATTCTGGCTCCCACTCGCATTATTTGAAGAATTTTCGAATTTCCTAACCTTAGGACTTCGTTTATTCGGGGTTATTTATGCCGGTGAAATTCTGTTGAAACTTGTCGGTGGATTGGCGTTTTCTGATGGAATCGTCACCATGATCGGATTAGCTCCTGTTGAGTTGATCTGGCAGGCATTCTCAATTTTCTTAGGTGCGATCCAAGCCTATGTATTTGTAACCTTAACTTCAGTATATATTAATGGAAAGATATCTGCTGAATAACATTTTAATTTGTATATAAACAAGGAGGACTATAGTTATGGGATTAATCGGAGCTGGTATTGCTTTAGCAGGTGCTGCCATCGGTGGTGGTATCGGTGATGGTATCGTTGCTTCTAAGTTACTAGAAGGAATGGTTCGTCAACCAGAAATGCAAGGTAAGTTATTTACTAACATGTTCATTGGTGTTGGTTTAGTTGAAGCTATGCCTATCTTAGCTGTCGTTGTTGGTTTCATTCTTATGAACAAGTAATTACAAAATTACAAACATTACATTGACGTAAGGAGGTGTCAATAGATGCTTTCACAGTTGGTATTCGGAGCCGAATTAGCTTATGGAACGATGCTTTACTACTTAATCTTGTTCTTAGTCCTAATGTTCTTGATTAAGGTCTTTGCTTGGAAGCCAATCAACAAAATGTTGAACGAGCGGACGAAGCAAATCGTTAGCGATATCGATTCTGCTAAGCAAAAGAACCAAGAAGCTGACAGTTTGGCAAAGCAACGTCAGGCTGAATTAGCTAAGTCACATGATGAGGCAAGTACAATCATTACTAATGCTAAGCAATCCGGACAAAAGCAACAAGAACAAATCGTTGCTGATGCGCAAAATGATGCTCAAACCATTAAGGACAATGCTCACAAGAGTATTGAACAAGAACGTCAGGATGCATTAGCAAATACCAAAAATGATGTGGCAAATTTATCTATTGAAATCGCTTCTAAGATCATTCAAAAAGAATTAAACGCAAACGACCAGAAGGCGCTAATTGATTCTTACATCGAAGGGTTGGGGAAGCAAAATGAGTCTAGATAAAATTACATTTTCAAAACGTTACGCACAAGCGTTATTCGACTTACTAAAGGCTGATAATGAACTAGATTCCGGGTATGCAGATTTACAGTCCATTAAGGCTGTTTTTGACGCTAACCCTAGTTTAGCTTCAGTATTAAGCAACGTTAGTTTCCCAGAAGCTGATAAGGATAAGTTAGTTAAGTCAATGATTGATAGTGCTAGTTCAAAGTACATTCAAAATTTAATTAAGGTCCTAGCAGGAAGCGACAACATGGACAAAATGGTTCCGGTCATCGATGCGTTTCAAGCCATCTACGATGACTATAACCACATTGTCAACGCTGATTTAATCAGCGCGGTCGCACTTGATACTGATCAACAATCTAAATTGAAAGACGCCTTTGCAAAACGCATTGGGGCCGATAAAGTAGTTTTGAACAGCAAGGTCGATCCAAGTATTATTGGTGGTTTAATTATTAAATCATCTGATGTAACTTTTGATGGGAGCGTTAAGTCTAAGCTTAATCGCGTCAAACAACTCCTATTAAAGTAGACGATATCTAATCGAAGAGGTGAAAACTTTTATGAGCATTAAGGCTGAGGAAATTAGTGCTTTAATTAAGCAACAATTAGCCGGATACAAGGACGAGCTCTCAGTTGAAGAAACTGGTGTCGTTACCTACGTTGGTGACGGGATTGCTCGTGCTCACGGCCTAAATAATGCATTATCTGGTGAATTACTTGAATTCTCAGATGGTGTATATGGAATGGTTCAAAACCTCGAAAGCAATGATGTTGGTATCGTTGTTTTAGGAGATTTCGATGGTATTCGTGAAGGCGATACTGTTAAGAGAACCGGCCGGATCATGGAAGTTCCAGTTGGAGATTCATTGGTTGGACGGGTTGTAAATTCACTTGGACAACCAATCGATGGTAAGGGTGACATTAAAAATGATGGAACGTTACCAATCGAACGAAAGGCTCCTGGAATCATGGACCGGCAAAGTGTTGAAGAACCATTACAAACTGGGATTAAGGCCATTGATGCGTTAGTTCCAATTGGTCGGGGTCAACGTGAGTTAATCATCGGTGACCGTAAGACTGGTAAAACTTCAATCGCAATTGATACGATCTTGAACCAAAAGGATCAAGATATGATCTGTATCTACGTTGCAATTGGTCAAAAGGACTCGACTGTCCGGAGTCAAGTTAACACACTTGAAAAATTCGGTGCAATGGACTACACGATCGTAGTTTCCGCTGGTCCATCAGAACCAGCTCCATTGCTTTACATTGCTCCTTATGCTGGGACTGCAATGGGTGAATACTTCATGAACAAGGGTAAGCATGTTTTGATTATCTACGATGATCTTACTAAGCAAGCCAATGCATACCGTGAACTTTCACTTATCTTGCGTCGTCCTCCTGGTCGTGAAGCTTATCCTGGTGATATCTTCTACACCCACTCCCGGTTACTAGAACGGTGTGCTAAGTTAAACGATAAGTTAGGTGGCGGTTCAATTACCGGACTTCCAATCGTTGAAACCCAAGCAGGGGACGTTTCAGCATACATTCCAACCAACGTAATTTCGATTACTGATGGACAAATCTTCTTGAACGCCGATTCATTCTACTCTGGAATTCGTCCAGCCATCGATGCCGGAACTTCTGTTTCCCGGGTTGGTGGGGATGCTCAAATCAAGGCAATGAAGAAGGTTGGTGGGACCCTCCGTTTGGATCTTGCCTCATACCGTGAATTGGAATCATTTGCTCAATTTGGTTCTGACCTTGATGAAGCAACCCAAGCTAAGTTGAATCGTGGTGCTAGAACCGTTGAAGTACTTAAGCAACCACTCCATGATCCAATGCCAGTTGAACAACAAGTGCTTGTTCTTTTCTGTTTAACTCGTGGATTCTTGGATAAGATTGACTTAGGTGATATCCAACGTTACCAAGAAGAAGTAATTTCATTCTTCAAGTCTAACCATCAGGATATCCTTGACAGTATTGTTAAGACTGGTAACTTACCAGATGAAGATAAATTTAGTAGTGCTGTTAAAGAATTTGCTGCTAATTTCCAACCAAGTCAATCACAAGATGACCAAAAACAAACTAACTAGCTTGAAGGGATGGTGAAACAATGTCTTTGAATGATGTTAAACATCGCATTCAATCAACTCAAAAGACCCATCAAATTACCTCTGCAATGGAAATGGTTCAAACTGCAAAGTTGACCCAAATCCAAAAGCATGCGGTTAATTATGAACAATATGTATCACGGGTTAAGGCGGTTGTATTGCATTTAGCTAAGACTCATTTATTAGATAACTTTAATTCCTCAAGCAAGTCCAATTCCAAAGGAAAGACTGCCTATTTAGTGATTACGTCTGATCGTGGAATGGTTGGAAGTTATAATAGTAATGTTATTCGGGGGACGAATGAATTTATTCAAGAACACACCCCTAACAAAGATGATTATCTACTATTAACAGTTGGTGGAAATGGTGCTGATTTTTATAAGAAACGTGGTGCAAACGTTGCTTATGAATATCGTGGTGTTTCTGATATCCCAACTTTTAGAGAAGTTAAAGAAATTGTTGATACGGTAACATCGATGTATAATGATGGTGTCTTTAGCGAACTTTATGTTTGCTACAGTCACTTCGTTAATCGAATGACATCAAACTTTCGGGCTGAAAAAATGTTGCCATTGGATGATGAAACAATTAATACCGGGAAGAGTGGCGATGTGCAAGCATCTGAAATTGGTCCCACTTACGATGTTGAACCAGATGAAGGTTCCGTATTGCGGGTTGTGATTCCGCAATACACCGAAGGCTTGATCTTTGGAGCAATCCTAGATGCAAAGACCTCAGAACATGCTTCTAGTTCAACTGCAATGAGTGCCGCATCCGATAATGCGGAGGATTTAATTGGGAAGTTAGAATTGCAATATAATCGAGCTCGTCAGGCTGCAATTACCACTGAAATTACTGAAATTACAGGTGGTCAGGAAGCCTTGAAGCATTAATATGGGAGGAATTAACGAATAATGAGTACTGGAAAAATTATCCAAGTAATCGGACCAGTTATTGACGTTGAATTCCCTGCGGATGTTAAATTACCTGATATCAATACTGCTCTTAAGGTTAAGAGGGGTAATGATGAAGAAGATTTAGTTACCGAAGTAATGTTGGAATTAGGTAACGGTGTTGTTCGGACCATTGCCATGGACGGAACCGATGGTTTACGTCGTGGGATGGATGTCGAAGATACCGAAGCCCCAATTTCAGTACCGGTTGGTGACGATACTTTAGGTCGGGTCTTTAACGTTCTCGGTGATACAATCGATAACGGCCCTCAATTTGGTCCAGATGCAGAACGCTGGCCAATTCATAGAGACGCTCCAGCATACGACGAACTAAGTACTTCAACCGAAGTGCTTGAAACCGGAATTAAGGTTATTGACCTATTAGCACCATATATTCGTGGTGGTAAGGTTGGACTATTCGGTGGTGCCGGTGTTGGTAAAACTGTTTTAATTCAAGAATTAATCCATAACATTGCTCAAGGACATAACGGAATTTCTGTGTTCACCGGTGTTGGTGAACGGACTCGTGAAGGTAACGATATGTACTTCGAAATGAAGGGTTCCGGTGTTCTTAAGCAAACTGCCATGGTGTATGGACAAATGAACGAGCCGCCTGGTGCCCGGATGCGGGTTGCCTTGACTGGTTTGACCATTGCTGAATACTTCCGTGATGCTAAGGGTTCTGATGTGCTATTGTTCATTGATAACATCTTCAGATTTACCCAAGCCGGAATGGAAGTTTCAGCCCTGTTAGGACGGATTCCATCAGCCGTTGGTTACCAACCAACGTTAGCTACTGAAATGGGTCAATTGCAAGAACGGATTACTTCCACTAAGAAGGGTGCCATCACATCCATCCAAGCGGTTTACGTTCCTGCCGATGATTATACCGACCCTGCTCCAGCAACTACTTTCGCTCACTTGGATGCCACTACTAACTTGACTCGTTCCTTAACTCAACAAGGGATTTATCCAGCCGTGGATCCACTCGCATCTACTTCTTCTGCCCTTGACCCTGCTATTATTGGTCAAAAGCACTATGAAGTTGCTAATGAAGTTCAACAAGTGCTTCAAAGATACCGTGAACTACAAGACATTATCTCAATTTTAGGGATGGATGAATTGTCAGATGAAGAAAAGACGATCGTTAACCGTGCTCGTCGGATTCAATTCTTCTTATCACAAAGCTTTAGTGTTGCTGAACAATTTACTGGACTTCCTGGTAAGTACGTTCCCGTTGAAAAGACCGTTGACAGTTTCAAGGCCATCTTAGATGGTAAGTACGATGACATCCCAGAAGATGCATTTAGAAACTGTGGACCAATTGAAGACGTGGAAGAAAATGCTAAAAAGATGAAGGCAAACGCTAACAACTAAGGGGGGTTCTAATTGGCTGATAATTCAGTATTAACCATTAGTATCGTTACTCCTGATGGAATGGTATATCAAAATGACCAGGCCCACCTCGTGATCGTTAAGACCAAGACCGGTGAACTTGGGATCATGCGTGATCACCTTCCAGTTATCGCTTCCTTAGAAGTCGATGAAGCTAGAGTTAAGTACGATAATGGTAAAGAAGATGAAATTGCCGTTAACGGTGGTTTCGTTGAATTCTCCGATAACGTTTTAACCATTATTGCCGATAGTGCTGAAAAGCAAGGCGATATTGATGTTGAACGTGCTGAACGGGCACGTCAACGGGCTCAACAAAAAATCCAGGCTGCACAAAGTAAGCATGATAACGTGGCAATTACCCGTGGTCAAATTGCTTTACAACGGGCAGTTAACCGGATTCACGTTGCTCGTCATTAATTGATTGAATAAAAGAGATTGTAAAAGTTAATAACTTTTGCAGTCTCTTTTTTTGATATGTTACAATTAAGGAATATGAAAGATATTTATATTAAAATGTGATATAGTATCAAATAAGGAAGGTTGGGATTATAGTGCATTCCGGTTGGATTGTTTCACTAATGACGATGATTTGTCATCTATTTTTCATTTCGATCGCTTTTTGGTGGATTCAAGATCTGCATATTGAGCGTTATCTCCGAATGCACGAACCCCAAGCAAAGGTAATGATCGTGATGTTATCCGTTGTAGTGGGATTCATCTGTAGTTCCTTTTTTATCGATATTATTAATTCGATCTTGGGATTGTCGACCTTTACTAAATTGTTTTAGGGGGTTTGGTTGTTTTGGATAAGATTGTTGTACAGGGTGGCAATCGATTAGTCGGTGAAGTACATATTGAGGGTGCCAAAAATGCAGTTTTGCCCTTATTAGCGGCTTCAATTCTGGCTAGTAAAGATAGAGTAACCCTAGATAACGTACCATTGTTATCAGACGTTTATACGATGAATGAAGTTCTTCGTTTTTTAAATATTAAAATTGATTTTAATAAAGCTAAAAACCAAATTATATTAGATGCTTCTGGAAAGATTTCTTCTGAGGCACCATTTGAATATGTTTCAAAGATGCGGGCATCCATCGTTGTGATGGGGCCACTATTGGCACGGATTGGCCATGCCAAAATTGCGTTGCCTGGTGGGTGTGCAATCGGGTCTAGACCCATTGATTTACACCTGAAGGGGTTTGAAAAATTAGGGGCCACCATCGAACAACATGATGGATACGTAGAAGCCTTTGCTGAAAACGGCTTAGTGGGTAGTGATATCTACTTAGACTTCCCAAGTGTGGGTGCGACCCAAAACATCATGATGGCTGCGACCCTTGCGAAGGGCAAGACTACGATTCGCAACGTAGCCCGGGAACCCGAAATTGTTGACCTCGAAATCCTCTTGAATCTAATGGGGGCTAAGGTTAGCGGTGCAGGGACCGAAACGATCAAGATTGAAGGGGTTCCTGAATTACACGGTGCAATCCATACGGTTGTTCAGGACCGAATTGAAGCGGGAACCTTTATGGTGGCCGCTGCTGCGACCCACGGTGATGTGTTGGTACGAGATGCGATTGCTGAACATAACAAGCCCTTGATTGCTAAAATGCGTGAAATGGGTGTTAAGGTAATTGAACGCGACTCAGGCATCGAAGTAATTGGCCCCGATCAATTAAAGCCCACTGATGTTAAGACCTTGCCATATCCAGGTTTTCCGACTGATATGCAACCCCAAATGACCATCTTACAACTACTGGCGAACGGGACGAGTACGATGACCGAAACGGTGTTTGAAAATCGGTTTATGCACTTGGAAGAGTTATGTCGGATGAATGCCCACTTTACGATTAATGGGCGGACCGTAGTAATGCAGGGTCCGACTGACTTTAACGGCGCTGAAGTTGCTGCGACCGATTTAAGAGCGGGAGCTGCATTAGTGATCGCAGGGTTAGTTGCTAAGGGCATTACCACCATTGGTCATTTACAGTATTTAGACCGTGGTTACTATGATTTCCATGAAAAATTGGCTGCATTAGGAGCGCAAATTAACCGGATTCATACCAGTGAGGATGGTAAAATCGTTCTTAAACAAAATACGAAGGAATTCAAGTAAATTTTTATTCTTAAAGGAGTTCTTTAGAACTCCTTTTTTTATGGGTAACAATTTAAAATTATGATATAATTAATTAGTTGCATTAAAAGTTTTTTTCAGGAGGAAATTGCAAGATGGCAAAAGACATCGGCATTGATTTAGGAACTGCTAACGTACTAATTTACGTCGTTGGTAAGGGAATTGTGCTAAATGAACCCGCAGTAGTTGCTGTGGATGTAAAAACAGAAAAAGTATTATCAGTAGGAAGCGAAGCATATCGGATGGTGGGCCGGACACCCAGTAACATTCGCGCCATTCGGCCACTAAAGGACGGGGTCATTTCTGACTTCGACGTGACTGAAAAGATGCTTTCTTACTTTATTGATAAGTTGAACGTCAAAGGGGTAATGTCCAAACCCAAGATTATGATCTGTGCGCCGACTAACATTACTAATATTGAACGGAAGGCCATTATTCAAGCTGCTGAAAAGTCCGGTGGTGGCAAGGTTTATCTTGAAGAAGAACCTAAGGTGGCCGCAATCGGTGCCGGAATGGATATTTTCCAACCATTTGGAAACATGGTAATTGATATGGGTGGTGGAACTAGTGATATCGCAGTGATCTCACTCGGTGACATCGTTGCTAGTAATTCCATTCGGGTTGCTGGAGACAAGATGAATAATATGATCGCGGCTTACATTAAAAACAAGCATGGGTTAATTATCGGTGATCATACTTCAGAAAAAATTAAGATCGAAATTGGAACGGCGGTTAAGGACGAGCCAGACCAGGTCAAGACTAAGGAAGTCCGGGGTCGTGATTCACTCACTGGAATGCCACGTTCGATTACCGTTGACAGTAATGAAATTTGTGATGCACTTGAAGATGCGGTTGAAACCATTGTGCGCGGAGCAAAGGAAGTCTTAGAAGTGATTCCACCAGAATTAGCTTCTGACATCGTTGACCGTGGAGTAATGCTTACTGGTGGTGGGGCACTGCTTAATAAGATCGACCAACGCATTTCTGATGAATTAACGGTTCCCGTTATGATCTCTGAAAATCCATTGGATAACGTTGCTCGTGGTGCCGGTGCATTACTGGAACATATTGATAAAACTGATAATAAATAATTTGATTAAGGAGTAGGTGATTGGTTGCGCTGGTTATTAATTCAGTTCGTCCGGGGATACCAGCGGGCGATTTCTCCATTGTTACCGCCTAGTTGTCGTTATTCACCCACATGCTCTGCATATACGATTACCGCAATTAAGGAACACGGAGCCCTCAAGGGTGCCATCATGGGGATTGCTAGAATTATTCGCTGCAATCCACTGGTTAAGGGTGGCTATGATCCGGTTCCCAATCATTTTACAATTTTTAGGAATAAACGCGCGCGCGATGAATACCGCCGTTCAATGAATCTAAAGTAGTCGCTCTATGATCCGACTACTTTTCTTTTAGGAGGAAAAAATGAGTAAAAAGAAACAAAATATTGACGTTAATTTAGATGAAAAAAAGAATTCAAAGGGTGAAGTGGTTCAAACCCTTAAGATTGGATCAGAACTAATTGGTGAGATTACGACCAAGGAATCTGGGATGGTTGCTGATTATCGTCACAAGAAAACATTTCCAGTGAAAACAGTCGATGAAGGGATTCAAATGTTAATTAGTGAGTACAATTTGCACCACTAATCATTAACTGATGAGGAGGTTTTTTCATTGGATCGAACTAATGTTAATGAGCGTAGTAAGAACGATAAGGACAATCGAATTGATTGGGGAATTATCTTTAGCGTGATGCTATTAGCTGTAATTGGGATTGCTTCCATTTACGTCGCAGTATCACATGATACTAATTCCGCAAGCGTAGTTAGTAAATTGATTCCACAAATTTTATGGTATGTAATTGGTGCCGTTGCCGTGGTAATTATTATGCAATTTGACTCGGAACAGCTTTGGCGATTAGCGCCACTGGCGTATTGGTTCGGGATTGCATTGTTAGTCTTAGTGCTCTTCTTTTATAGTCGTGCGTATGCGGTTCAGACTGGGGCAAAGAACTGGTTTGCAATCGGACCGTTTACCTTTCAACCGTCAGAAGTAATGAAGCCAGCGTATATTTTAATGCTGGCAAAGGTGACCGTTGAACATAATGATAAGTATGTTCATACCCCGAAAAATGATTTACTGCTACTCTGGCGGATGATTTTATGGACACTGCCAATCGTGGTTCTAATGAAGTTACAAAATGACTTTGGGACCATTTTAGTGTTCGTTGCCATTTTTGTTGGGTTTATGGTGGTTTCCGAAATGAGTTGGAAGGTCCTCGGCCCCATCTTCGGGGCTGGGGCATTGGTCGGGGCAGTCACCCTGTGGTTAGTGACCTCCACGCCCGGCCGAAATATTTTGACGCACTTAGGGTTTCAGCTCTACCAGTTTCAACGGATCGATAGTTGGTTGAATCCATCTGCTGACACCACGAATCAGGGATACCAACTGTGGCAAAGTATTAAGGCGGTCGGTTCCGGTGGGATTACTGGAACTGGGTTTAACGTTTCTAAGGTTTACGTGCCGGTCCGTGAATCCGATATGATTTTCTCCGTAATCGGCGAAAACTTTGGTTTTATCGGGGGTTGTATTTTAATTTTTATTTACTTCCTTTTGATTTATCAAATGATTCGGGTCACTTTTGACACTCGTAACGTTTTTTATGCCTATATCTCGACCGGGGTCATCATGATGATTTTATTCCACGTGTTTGAAAACATTGGGATGAGCATTGGATTACTACCACTGACTGGGATTCCACTTCCGTTTATCAGTCAGGGGGGCTCTTCTTTGATTGGAAATATGATGGGAATTGGATTGATCATGTCGATGCAATATCATAACCGGAGCTACATGTTTAGCCGGCGGCCGAAGAACTTCTCCTAGGCGAGTTGACATTAATTTAATTAATTTGTATACTAAGTATTAATCGCATGAAGATGAGTAAATGATTAGTGGACTACCAGAAAGCTTTCGGTTGATGGAAGAAAGTGCTACGGTCATTGAAGATGGTCTTTATGAATCGGCTGATTGGTGAGTCGTTTGATAAGCCAATGATGGGTGACGACCATTATCTCGTTAAGTAAAATTACTTGTTAAGCCCATCATTTTGAGATGGTGGGGAATAAAAGGTGGTACCACGAAAACTCTTCGTCCTTTCTTGGATGGGGAGTTTTTTATTTAGGAGGAATGAATTTGATTCGATTTAAGGATGTATCAAAGGTTTTTCAGCTGAAGGATAGCCAACTAAAGGCAGTTAATAACGTTAATTTAACGATTGATGATGGCGATATCTTTGGGATTATCGGTTATTCTGGTGCTGGGAAGAGTACGTTAGTTAGAATGTTGAACGGGTTGGAAACCCCCACGAGTGGCTCTGTTGAAATTAACGGTCATGACATTGCTAAATTGCATGGGAAAGAACTGCGGGACCAACAAAAACAAATTGGGATGATCTTCCAACACTTTAATTTGTTATGGTCACGAACCATCATTGAGAATTTGATGTTGCCATTAGAACTGGCCCGGATTGACAAATCCACCCGGGTGGCAAAGGCCAAGAAGCTAATTGAATTGGTCGGGCTAAAGGGCCGTGAAAATGACTATCCATCAGAACTTTCCGGTGGACAAAAGCAACGGGTCGGCATTGCCCGGGCGTTAGCTAATGATCCCAAACTATTAATTTCTGATGAAGCAACGAGTGCTTTGGATCCCCAAACGACTGATGAAATTTTAGACCTATTGGTTAAAATTAATCATGACCTGGGTATTTCAATCGTTTTAATTACCCATGAAATGCATGCCATCCGAAAAGTGGCGCGCAACATTGCGGTCATGCAAGATGGGAGCGTAGTGGAAAAGGGCAGTGTTAGTGATATCTTTAACCATCCTAAACAACCAATTACTAAGCGCTTCGTAAGTGAAAACGATGCACCAAATACTAAGGACACCACGATGGCACTGGATGAATTAGTGAACCGCTATCCAAATGGATCCATTATTAAATTAACGTTCAATGGTAAACGCTCCCAATCGCCAGTGGTCTCCCAGGTAGCTAAGCAACGGCCAGACTTGGAAATCAACATCATTGAAGGGGCACTACACCCGACCCAAGCCGGGACGATTGGGACTTTGGTCATTCAGTTACTGGGTGACCCGGCAGAACAAAAGAAAGCGCTCGAAGACTTTCAGACACTAAAAGTAGAAACGGAGGTACTAAGCCGTGGATAATCAAGGTTTAAGTTCGTATTTTCAATTTAAAAACGTAAATTGGCCGAATATGTGGTCAGCCACCTGGGAAACAGTTTGGATGACGTTGGTCTCAATGATTTTAGTCGCTGTGATTGGAATTGCCCTGGGGTTAATTTTATTTGAAACGCGCGATAAGAAGGGATTTTGGTACCGGGTATTAAATTTCGTCGTTTCAGTATTGGTTAACATCTTCAGATCGATTCCATACATTATTTTAATCGTATTGTTACTTCCGATTACCAAGAACATCGTGGGGACCATCATTGGACCTACCGCAGCGATCCCATCATTGGTCATTTCCGCTGCACCATTTTATGCGCGGATGGTGGAATCCAATTTCCGCGAAATTGACAACGGAGTGATCGAAGCGGTCCGGTCAATGGGAGCGACTAACTGGGAAATCATCTGGAAGGTCTTGATTCCAGAAAGTACGCCCGCATTGATTGCCGGTGCGACTGTGACCACGATTTCGTTAATCTCATACACCGCCATGGCCGGTGCGATTGGTGCCGGTGGGCTTGGAAACTTAGCCTATTTGGATGGATTCCAATCAAATAACAATAGTATTACGTTAGTGGCTACCGTAATCATTTTGATTTTTGTGTTCATTGCTCAATTTTTGGGTGACACATTCGTTAAAAGAACCGATAAACGTGGACTATAATTAGGGAGGGATTCAAATGAAAAAAGTTGGTTTCTTACTTTCCTTAGTGGTTGCGTTCATTGCACTATTGGTAATTGGCCCCGGTGGTGCGCATTCGAAAAATTCACTTACGATTGGGGCTTCCAATATCCCACATGCCCAAATTTTGAATCACATTAAACCGGAATTGGAAAAGGAAGGCATTCACCTGAATGTACGGGTGTTTCAAGACTACATCCTCCCCAATAAGGCGTTAGCATCCGGTGAATTAGACGCAAACTACTTCCAAACGATTCCATTCTTGAACCAATGGAATCGGCAAAATCATGGTGATTTAGTTAACGTTGGAGCGGTGCATTTGGAACCAATGGGGATTTATTCTAAAAAGGTAAAGCGCCTGCAGGATTTAAAACCCAATTCGACCATCTTAGTTAGTAACAATGCACCTGACTATGGTAGAATTTTGGAACTCTTCCAACAAGCAGGCTTGATTAAAATCAAGAAGGGTGTCAGCATTGAACAGGCCAACTTCTCTGATATTGTAAGTAACCCCCGCCACCTCGTATTTAAGAATAGTTATGAACCTAAACTACTGCCAGAAATTTACGAAAACGGTGAAGGGGATGCGGTAGCAATTAATGCTAACTATGCTGTCCAAAGTGGCTTAAACCCGAAGAAGCAAGCAATTGCACTCCAAAAGAGTAGCCCAAATTCTCCATACAACAACATTGTTGCGGTCCGAAAAGAAGATCGGAATAAGCCGCAAATTAAGAAGTTAATGAAGGTCTTAGAATCAAAACCAGTTCAAAAATGGATTTACGATCATTATAAGGGTGGCGTTTTACCAGCCCATAAATACTAACCAACAAGGGTGCCTAGCTCAAGAAGCTAGGCGCCCTTTTAATTTGACTTTTTTTAATTGTGTCTGTATAGTTAGTTACATAAGTAATTAACTAAATGATGTCAGAATAAATTGAAGGATGTGAGAACATATGCAGTTTGATTTTGACATTTCGGAACCGATTTATTTGCAAGTGGCCGAACAGATTGAGGACGCCATCTTTACCGGGGCGTTTCCGGCAAATAATCAAATTCCATCGACGACTGAAATTTCAAAGCAGTTTCATATTAATCCAGCAACGGTGCTGAAGGGGATGAACATATTGGTAAACGAAGGGTTATTAGAAAAACGACGTGGAATGGGCACGTTCGTAACGATTGATGGCCAAAAGCGGGTGGTTGAAAAACGCCACTCCCAATTCTACGAAAACTTTGTCGTTGATATGATTCATGAGGCTGATAAGTTAAAGTTAGGCCAAGATGAGGTTTTAAAATTAATTCAACGGGGGTATCAACATGACAACGATTAAAATTGAGCATTTAAATAAGCATTTTCACAAACATAACGTATTGAATGATATTAACCTGACCTTTAAGCCTGATCGAATCTACGGCTTATTAGGCCGAAATGGTGCTGGGAAGAGTACCTTGTTAAGCATCATTACGGGGCTTAACTTTACTAGCTCCGGGAATGTAATGATTGATGGCGAATCAGTTAATGATAATTGCGGTGCCCTTAGTGATGTTTTTATGATGAGCGAAACGAACATGTATCCAGATTCGATGAAGGTTCGCGATATCATTAAAAATACTGCTAAGTTGTATTATGGCTTTGATAAGTCGTTGGCTAATCGCTTAGTGCGTGAATTTGGGGTGGATATTAAGACTAGTTTTAGTAAGCTCTCGACTGGTTACCATTCAATCGTCAAGGATATTATTGCACTATGCGTTCCAGTGAACGTGGTGATTTTCGATGAACCAACGCTAGGATTAGATGCTAATCATCGGGAATTATTTTACTCCGAGTTAATTCAATCCTATAGCGATCGACCTCGAACAATGATTATTTCGACCCACTTGATCGATGAAATTGCTAACCTAGTTAGTGATGTCGTAATTATTGATGATGGGCGGATCATTGTCGATGGTGAAAATGAGGAGCTACTAAAGAACGCCCACGAAATTACCGGGCCCGAAAATGAATTAGATGCCTACTGTGATGGATTGAATGTGATTGGAAGTAAAAAGCTCGCTAATTTAAAGACGAACTATGTCTACGGTCAATTAAATGATGATCGCAAGGTACCGGATACGGTCTCGATTAATGGAATGGATTTGCAAACGCTCTTTATTTACTTAACGAGTCGGGATGAGGAATTATTCGATGAAGAAGAAACGATTTAGAACTAATGCATTAATAGGGGGATGGGTTCATTATGAATAGTCGAGAACGACAGTTATTTAAAATTGAGATGCAGACCATCTTAAAATCAATTGGTTTTTTATTAGTATTTTTATTGGGGTTACAAAACTTACCACATCTAATTGGACTAGTTACAACTGGTCATTTTGGGAATTTCAGTAATATCTTGGTGCTATTGATTCAAGATCTGACTTTCTTTTCGTTATTTATAATGGCGCTTAATTTTAGCAGTTCGTTTGAATTTAAACTCCAAAATGGTTTTTCACGGTTCCAAACGTTTAAAATCGATTGGTACGTCGTAGTCGCTTTGGCTTTGATGCTGACCGCCGGTCAAATCATGTTTGCTTTTAATGATTTTAATGAGTCTAGCTATGCAGGCTTTTTCAATAACTCCATTTTAAATTTTTTGATGTTATTAGTATTTGCCATTTTGCAAAACTATTTTATATTTGAAATTAGTGAATTAATGGGAGTGTTTTTGAGCCTCTTTTCTAAAAAAATGCAGAAGTGGGTAATCTTAATTGCATTTTTTGCTCTAATAGGTGTAATCGTTACAGTGGTAAAAATGATCATTCCTGGTATTGAAAGCCTTATTTCGGCTAAGGTGATTAATCGTCAAATGGTAAGTTCATTTTTTAATTCACTAATTAGTTTACTGTTTGGCTATCGTGAGCATGGGCCTAATAATCCGTTTAACTTGTTAGTAACTGCACTAGTGTTTTTAGGGGGAATAACTTGTTTAACTAAATTGATTACGATGCGGTTACAACTCCGTCGTGATTAAAAATTCCCAGTAAACTTCACTATTAGTTTCGTAAATATGCTATAATAAAGTTTCTGAGAATATATAAGGACGGTATACAAAATGACAAAGAAAATGCACGTGGCTCTCTTCTTTGGGGGCAATTCTTCCGAACATGATGTTTCGAAGCGTTCAGCTCATAACATCTACGATGCAATGGATAAGGATAAGTACGATGTAAGCTTATTCTTGATGACTAAGGAGGGGTATCTCCTCAGTGATACAGATTCCCACCGGGTATTTGATGGTGAAGATGAGGATGCAGTTGTGAAATCAGTAATGCCCACTGTTGACGCTTCTGATCCGTTAGCAAACATTGCCAATTTGGGGAAAATTAAGGATGTGGATGTCTTTTTCCCAGTCATTCACGGAAACTTAGGTGAAGATGGTACGATTCAAGGGTTATTCAGACTCTTGCAAAAGCCATGGGTCGGTAGTGGAATCTTAGAATCAGCAATGGCTTATGATAAGGACATTACCAAGAAAATGTTGGACTTATACGGAGTGCAAAATACGAAGTATGTCTTATTGACTCCTGATAATGAGGGGGATTATTCATACGAAAAATTGGCTGCTCAATTGGGGACACGGATGTTCATAAAGCCTGCTAATCAAGGCTCATCAGTTGGCATTCATGAAGTGAACAATGCTGAAGAATACAAGGATAGCTTAGCAGATGCCTTTCGTTATGACTACAAGGTCCTTGTTGAAGAAGCAATTCAGGGCCCCCAAGAATTAGAAATCTCGATTTTAGGGAATGAACACCCGATTGCTTCTAAGTTGGGTGCAATTCGGGTGCCTGAAAATGATGAATTCTATACTTATGAAAATAAATTCGTTGATGCTAGTGAAGTGCACTTTGATATTCCAGTTGATGTATCCCAAAAATTGGCGGATCGCATTACTGAAATGGCGTTAACTGCTTATAAGGGCCTCGGTTTAAAGGGGATGGCACGAATTGATTTCTTGGTATCTAAGGATGATGAACCATACTTAGGTGAAATTAATACGTTGCCTGGCTTCACTAACATTAGTTTATATCCACAGTTATGGAACGCTTCTGGAATTACCTATACAGAGTTAATTGATAGGTTAATCGAATTAGCGATTGCTGAATTTAATAGACGTAAACAAATTCACCATGACTTTACACCACTTGGTAAGGAAAAATTATCAAAATAATAATTTAAAAACATCCATTTAATGGGTGTTTTTTTAGATTAAATTCGTATTTAATGATTAGACAAAGGAGGATTTTATGGCATCAAGATGTAAATGGGCGCAAACGGACCCCCAATTAATGGTTTACCATGATCAAGAGTGGGGGGTGCCGGAATATGATTCACAAACACTATTTGAGTTAATGACGTTAGAAACGTTTCAAGCGGGGTTAAGTTGGTTAACGGTTCTCAAAAAACGACCAGCATTTCGGCTGGCGTTTGCTAGTTTTGATTTTAACGTGGTTGCTAATTATGATGACAAACAATTGCAATTATTATTGCAGAACGCTGCCATCATTCGAAATCGTCAAAAAATAATGGCTACGATTGATAATGCTAAGACGTTGGTGCAGCTCCAAGCGAAACAAGTGACGTTATCGAACCTATTATGGAAATATACTAATGGTCAACCTTTAAACCATTTCAGGGAACGCGACGAAGCGGTTTCAATAACCGAATTCGTGCAACCATACGTGACTGAGTTTAAACAATTAGGCTTTAAAAGACTTGGCCCTACAACGATGTACTCGCTATTGCAAGCAGCGGGAGTGGTGAATGACCATGAATTAACTTGCTATAGATATAAACAAATCATTAATTTTTATGAAAACAATTGCTAACATTTGTATAAATATATTATGATTGATCTAAGATATTAAAATGATGTTCGGATAAGAAAGGGATGAGGTTGATGAGAATAATGAGGACTAGTAATATTAGCCGTGGCTCAATTAGAATCATGGGGAGTCAAATTAAACGCCGTCGCCGCCAACTGCAGTTATCGCAAACTGAATTGGCGGTTAATATTTGTACCCAGGGGTTAATTAGTTTGATTGAAAACAAAAATGTTTCACCTAGTATTGACATTGTTTATAAAATTTGTGAGCGACTAGACTTAAATATTCACGATGTAATTACTAGTGGCCAGATTAGCAATAAAACACTTGATTTAGTGGAGGGTGCAATTTGGAAATCTGATTATGAGAAAGCCCGGCAATTAATTGCTAAGGTAAACGTAGCAAACCTTGCCAGTCGTGAACTTAAATCACGATATTATTGCTATCTAGGTGATATTCATTCTAAGGCTGATTTAGATTACTTAAACGCGATTAAAAATTTTGAAGAAGTCTTAGTTAAGTACAGTGGGTTATCGACTGAGAATATTTATACTACTTGGGCCCACATTGGAATGGCAAAAGCGTATTTCATGTTAAATGACCTAGCTCAAGCTGAACAGTTTAACGAATTAGCGACTAGTTACTTAAAAATCCATCAGTTTAGCCACCGCAATAACTTTAAACGCTTGATTAATATCTATGTCGAGGCGATCGATCTCCAACACCATCTTTTAAAACATGAAGAAGCAATGGTATTAACACGGGCAGCATGTCAGTTTTTAAGGTCAATTGATTCAATGTATCAACTCGGGCCGTTGAATTTAGCGATGGCAAGGGGATTAATTGCTTCTGATGCCTATGCGCAAGCAATTTGTTACTTAGACCGGGCACATCACTTTGGTGATTATTACAATGATGATCAACTAATTGACCAGGTTGATAAGCTCCGCACACTGGTTACAGAATAAACGAATGTGCGCTTTAGTTATCGATTAACACTGAAGCCCCCCATATGATGAACGGTTTGGGCCAACATATGGGGGGCTTTTGATGATCATTGAATAACAAATTAGGCTAGCAATCTTGATTTAATGATTGCTAGCCTAATTCGATTTAGTAATCCGCCCCGTGGGAGTCGAATTATAAATGGTTTTGAGTTATTTTGCTTTATTTACAGGTTGGTTATTGGTGTCGGTTCTAACGATTAACACGTCACACTTAGCAGCCTTACTTACATAATCAGTTACGGAACCCATCATCAAACGTTCAAACGCGCTCAATCCGGTTGCGCCCATGATGATTACATCGGTATGGTAACGATCCGGCATTTCACGGGCAATGACCACCTTTGGAGCACCGTATTCAATTGAATAGTCGATATTTGATA
Organism: Nicoliella spurrieriana; assembly: GCF_023380205.1. Taxonomy (NCBI): domain Bacteria; kingdom Bacillati; phylum Bacillota; class Bacilli; order Lactobacillales; family Lactobacillaceae; genus Nicoliella; species Nicoliella spurrieriana. The sequence goes on along the minus strand of NZ_CP093361.1, from coordinate 1,607,476 downwards.
CACCGGCTTGATTAGCCTGGTCTAGGTAATCATCTAACGTCTTTTTAACGTTTGCAGTGGCTTCATCGATCATTGAACTATCAAAACTTGAAATGTTTTGGAATGAACGGGTATCAATAACGTGAACCATGTGAATGCCTGCTTTGGATTCCTTGGCAATGATGACCGCCTTATCAAAGGCTAATTTAGCTTCCTTAGAACCGTCAACTGGGACTAAAATGTTTTTGTAGTTACCTAACATATTCCCCACCTCCACTATTATTTTAAAATGAATCTAAAATAAAAGGAACTAAATGAACTTATTATTTTTTGCCAAAATAACGAGCGATCGTAATTTGAAATGCAATTACGATGAAACAGGCAATGATTAGCATCCAAAATAACAATTGATCGTTATCTAAAAAGAGAATCACTAAAAACACTAATCCGCAGGCCATAAAGAGTCCGCCAAAAACCTTAACGACTAACCTTAGTCCGGGAATGCTTTCCGGATGAAAGACTAAGAAAGGCTTATTTTGGTGGGTGAATAAAAACGCCCCGACACCAAGCATAATGGCGGCAAAAATAATGGTTAATACAACGACTAACATGTTAAACTCCATTTCTATTTTTAGTGCCCACGTTGGGCATTTTGAATTTTTTGGTATTGATTGGCAAACGCTTTTTCATACTTCCCGTTGGTTTTAGGGTGGTAGTAATTAGCGCTACTGATTTGATCTGGCAGGTACTGTTGTTTCACCCAATCATTTGGAAAGTCATGAGGGTATTGATAGTTGATTCCATGCCCCAGCTTTTTAGCACCACTGTAGTGAGCATCCTTAAGGTAGGGTGGAATCTGTCCGAAATGACCACGCTTAACATCACCAATGGCTGCGTCGATTGCGGTTAAGCCTGAATTGGACTTAGGCGAGATGCAAAGTTCAATGATGATGTCAGCAAGTGGAATCCGGCCTTCCGGTAACCCTAGCTTTTCCATTGCTTGAACTGCAGTCACGGTCCGGGCACATAAACTGGGGTTAGCTAATCCGATATCTTCGTATGCGATTACGATTAAGCGTCTGGTCAGCGAATTAATGTCGCCAGCTTCCATCAGCCGAGCGGCATAGTGTAATGCAGCATTGGTATCGGAACCGCGGATCGACTTTTGAAAGGCCGAGATGACGTCATAATGAGCATCACCATTTTTGTCAGCACTGAGCAATTTTTTTTGCAGACATTCTTCAATGTCTTGTAATTGAATATGAATGACGCCACTAGCGTCCGCATCGGTAGAGTTAGCAGCCAGTTCTAAGGCGTTCAGCGCACTTCTTAGATCACCATTAGTGCCAGTCGTGAGTAAATGCAGTGCATCATCATCTAATTTGATTTTTATCTTACCCAGCCCGTTTTCCTGATCATTCAATGCTCTTTTGACTGCAATTTGAATGTCATCAGGGGTAAGGGGGTGGACCTGGAAAATCTCAGTCCGACTCCGAATGGCCGGGCTGATGTTAATGTATGGATTTTCAGTGGTGGCCCCAATCATAATGATTTGCCCACTTTCGAGAAGGGGAAGTAAGAAATCCTGCTTAGTACGGTCCAAACGGTGAATTTCATCCAATAATAAAACTACGGTACCACTCATTTTACCCTCTTCAGCAACAATTTGGAGGTCTTTTTTGGTATCGGTGGCAGCGTTTAGTTTGCGAAATGCATACTGAGTGGAACCAGCAATTGCACTCGCAATGCTGGTCTTCCCAGTCCCGGGCGGACCATATAAAATCATTGAAGAAAGCGACTTGGCCTTCACCATCCGATTAATAATTTTACCGGGGCCGACCAAGGATTGTTGACCGACAATATCCTCGATTTTCTTAGGGCGCATCCGGTACGCTAATGGTTGTTGCAAACAATTACCTCCTATTTAAAAAGGTGTTTTAACTTATCCATAAATGATGGCTTTTCTGGGTTAGCGGCACTACTACCATCATTTTGGAATAGGTTCGGGTATTTTTGATGAAGCTCGACTGGACTAACGTTGATGGCGCTAGCAGCCGCATAAACAACGCCGTAGCTATCGGGATTGGTAAAGTAAAATGAATCGGTTCTGATTGTGAACTTAACGTTATTTTGGGATGCTAGTTTCATAAAGGGACCAATTTGATCTTGACCCACTTGACCGTTGACCAAGAGTTGATAATCTGGGTGGGCCTTAATTTCAGTTTCTAAGGCCTGTTGAGCCTGTGGAGTGCCCAAATCTTGAATCATGATTGCAAGTGAGACCCGTTCGCGAAACGTTCCCAGGTACTTTCTTTGTTCATCTGGATTAATCTTAGGAGTCCCGACTGTGGATTGCTCTAATCTGCTATTTACATCATTATCATTATTTGCCATATTTAAATTCCTCGCTTTTACATTTGATACTTAAATTGTATAACAAAAAAAGTGTTTCGCGAAAGCGAAACACTTTTGGGATCGAAATCCATATTATAGCTTGTTGTAGTATTCAACAATAAGTGATGGATCGATATCAGCATTAAGTTCATCACGTTGTGGTAACCGATTTAATGAACCTTCAAGCTTATCTGCATCAAAGGTAACGTATGCTGGACGACCAACAACGGCGTCAACAGCATCCTTGATGATTTGTAAGTCCTTAGACTTTTCACGAACAGCAACCACTTGGTTAGGTTCAACTTCGTATGATGGGATATCAACGCGCTTACCATCAACGGTAATGTGACCGTGGTTAACTAATTGACGTGCTTGACGACGAGTAGTAGCTAAACCTAAACGGTAAACAACGTTGTCTAAACGACGTTCTAGTAAGATTAAGAAGTTATCACCGTGACGACCTTCTCTAACCTTACCTGCGCGAACAAATAAGTTAGCGAATTGACGTTCAGTCATACCGTACATGTAACGAAGCTTTTGCTTTTCACGTAATTGAGTACCATATTCTGAAAGTTTTTGACGACGACCTTGACCATGATCACCAGGTGCGTAAGGACGACGAGCTAATTCTTTACCAGTACCTGATAAAGATACACCAAGACGGCGAGAAATTCTCCAACTTGGACCTGTATATCTTGACATAATAAAATTCCTCCAATTAATTTTTGGAGTAAAATAATCCGTATATACACTTAGTATTCGTGCATGTTGCTTTGCAATGTTCACCTCAGCAGCCGGAGGGTTACTTATTGAACCAATGTGGCAACAACATGTTGACGAGCTTACCGTGTACCGCTGCATTATTTTACACAATTACTTATTGTAGCTTGGTTGAGCTACTTTGTCAAATGTGCGACAAAGGTGGCAACAAATTGCTTTAATTCTTCCTCGTCTTCAGTAGTAAACCGGTTAGCGATTGGGGCATCGATGTCTAGGACCCCTAATTGGGTGCCGTCTTCATCATTAACGGGTAATACGATTTCTGACTTACTATTGGCATCACATGCAATGTGACCCGGAAATTGGTGAACGTCTGCAACCCTTAACACTTGATTGTTTTTGAAAGCGGTTCCGCAAACGCCAGCTCCGTTTTGGATGTGAACGCATGCGACCTTGCCTTGAAATGGGCCCAGAATTAATTCATCGGCTTCCTTAACGAATCGGTAAAAACCAGCCCAGTTAATATCTGACAATGATTCATACAGTAATGCTGAAGCATTGGCCATGTTGGCCACTGAATCAGTCTCATTAGCTAATAGCGCATCTAATTGTTGAACGAGCATTGATTTATGATTTTGCAAAGGAATTCCCCCTAAATGATTTAAAAAAATATCATATGTTATAATTTTAAATGGTTAGTGATTTTTTGCCAAATGTTAGCTATAATAAAATGAATAGTATCAATTTACGAACAATAGCGAAATAGAAATGATTACTTATTTTTAAAAAGGTGTGGGAGTGTATATGGGAAATTCAGCTGTAGGAATATTGGTTGCAATCGTGGTGGTAGTATTGGTCATCTACCTTGCGATTGTGACGTACCAACATTACATAATTAAGCAAATGAGGGTACTTCAAGCTAAGTTTGAGCAAGTCCAGTCCATTCCGATCCAAGATGAGTTAGACGATGCCCAAAAAATGAATTTATCCGGGGAGACGTTGGACCAATTGAACGGCTACACCGATGGTTATCAGGAAATCTTAGATACTGATTTCACCGAGATTAACGATTTAATCAACGGGGCAACGAAGGTTAGTAAAACCCTTAATTTCTTACGGACGAATAAGCTCTACCATGCAGTAAATCAATCCTTAGGTGATGTTACCCAACGGGTGCAAATGATTCAGGCTGGCCTGGTGCAGATTAAGGATTTAAATAAGCAACATCACAAGGTCATCCAAGATTTAACAGAACGGTTTAAGCAGATGCATACGACCCTTTTAAATAAGAACTATCTTTATGGACCGACCACTGATAATTTAGAGGTACGCCTTACCAAAGCAGAGGAAAAATTCGCTCAATTTAAACAGTTGACTGAAGATGGTGATCATGATGCCGCTGAAAACATCCTCCCTGAATTAGTTAGCCAGTCAGATCAATTGCAGGTATTCTTAGATGAAATCCCTAAAATTTACAAGAGTTTGACCGTTGAATATCCAGAACAAGTGGATGAAATTAAAACGGGGCATCGAGAAATGGTCAATGCGGGCTATCAGTTCGCTGATGACAATATTGATGGGGCAATTCAATTTGTGGGACAGCAAATTGAAAAAAATCTCGATAACCTACGGGATTTAGAGATCGCCCAGACCAGAAGCGGCAATCACCAAATTGATAAAATGATTGATCAGCTTTATGATGCGATGGAATTGGAAATTAAATCCAAGCGGCGGGTGCAAAAACAAATTGATGTAATCACCGCATTCGTTTCACACGCCCAAAGGCAAAATATCGAGTTAATGAGCGAGTTGAAACAACTAGATAAAAATTACGATCTAGAGCATCAAGAAATCGAGACCACGCGGGAGTTGGCCGAACAAATTAAGGCAATTGATATTACCCATCAAAATGATTTACAATCGGTTTCTGACGGACGCGCAGTTTATTCGCGCATCTCAGAACACATTAGTGAAGCTAAGAAGGCCCTTAGTCAAATTGAAGCACAACAACGTGAAATTAATGCTTCGGTCGCTAATTTGAACGAAGAAGAGGACCGGGCAGTTAAGGCAATTCAAGACTTTGAACTACAAATGCACACAATGAAACGTCGGATTGAGAATATGAACCTGCCCGGAATCTCCGATGATTACATCGATGCGTATTCGTTGGTGGACCAAGAAGTGCAAAAGTTATCGCAGGCAATTAATCAGACTAGGATTAGTATGGATTCAATCAATGAACAAATTGAGGTCATTAAGTCCGATGTTGATAATTTATTGGAACGGACCAATACGTTGTTAGATAGCGCCGCGCTTTCCGAACAAATGATGCAGTTCGCTAACCGGTATCGAACTAGTCATGCTGACATTGCGGAGGCAAGTAAGCGGGCCCATTACTTATTTGACCATGATTATCAATACGAAGAAAGTTTGAATGTAATCGTTACCGCATTGGATTTAATTGACCCGGCAATTTATCAACGCATTCAAAGTGCTTATTATCGTCACCATAAAAACTAACTAAAAGTAACCATTTATGTTAATCTAATCGCATAAATGGTTTTTTCTGTTATAATATATAGTTAGAATTTAAATTGGCCGGACTAATAATTTAAAAGAGGGTTTATGGTGACTATGATTTATTTTGATAACAGTGCAACGACACAAATTGATCCTTCGGCATTGAACACTTATGACCAGGTTAGTAAAAAAATTTGGGGAAATCCATCTAGTTTACACCGTTTTGGTGAAGAATCATTTAATTTGTTGAATCAATCAAGAAAACAAATTGCTGATTTATTGGGTGTTCAACCGAATGAAATCATTTTTACTAGTGGTGGGACCGAAGGTGATAACTGGGTCTTAAAAGGAACTGCGATTGAAAAGCGCAAATTTGGTCGGCATATTATTACGACCGCAGTTGAACATCCTGCTATTCACAATACCTGTGAACAATTAAAGCAGTTGGGTTATGACGTTACCTACCTCCCAGTGGATGGAGAGGGGCGCATCTCAATTGATGATTTAAAGGCTGCGATTCGTAAGGACACCATTTTGGTTTCAATCATGGCGGTTAATAATGAAATTGGAACAATCCAACCCATTAAGGATGCTGCTGAAGTCTTGAAGCAATACCCAAACATTCACTACCACATTGATGCGGTTCAGGGAATTGGGAAGGGAATCCAAGACCTGATCATGAACGAGCGGGTCGATTTTGTCACTTTTTCGGGACATAAATTCCATGCGCCCCGCGGAGTCGGGTTTATTTACAAGCGCGCTGGCAAGAAAATCGCACCGCTAATGATCGGTGGTGGACAGGAGCATAACCTTAGAAGTGGTACTGAGAACCTACCGGCAATTGCTGCAATGGCTCGGGCGCTACGGTTGTTATTGACCGACGAGGATGCTAAGGTGCAAAAACAGGCAGCGATTAAATCGGCTATCTATGACCACATCAAAAACTTTGATAAGGTTACGATTTTCTCTAAGGATCAGGATAACTTTGCTCCCCATATTTTGTGCTTTTCAATTTTAGGAGTGCGTGGCGAGACCATCGTGCATGCGTTTGAAGATCATGATATTTATATTTCAACGACCAGTGCTTGTTCATCAAAGGACCACGTGCCATCAGCTACGTTGACGGCAATGCAAGAACCGACTGAGCTATGCACCAGCGCCGTCCGGGTATCACTAGATGCCAATAATACGTTAGCGGAAGCAGAAACATTTAACCGCGTTTTTGATCAGTTATACGAACAATTTAGTAAATTAAGTTAAGGAGATATTCATGCAATATAGTGAAATTATGGTCAGATACGGTGAATTATCCACTAAGGGTAAGAACCGCAAGGACTTTATTAAGCAACTTGGTAAGAACATTCGCCACGTGTTGCACGACTTTTCAGATATTCACGTTAATCCCCAACAGGACCGTTTGCACGTTGACCTGCATGGTGAAGACTATGATAAGGTCATTGAACGCCTAACGGGGGTATTTGGGATTGAGACGCTTTCGCCTGCCATTAAGTTGGATAAGGACATTGACAATGCCAAGCGCGTTGCTTTGCAGATGGTTAAGGATCAATATCAATCTGGGATGACGTTTAAAATCAATACGATTAGACAGGATAAGAACTACCCGCTAGATACCTATGATATTAATGATAAATTGGGTGGCTTTATTATCGAAAATGTTGATGGAATCAAGGCTAAAATGAAACACCCTGATATTGAAATTCGGGTAGAAATTCGGATGAACGGGATCTTTTTATCTAGCGAAACGATTAAGGGTGCCGGGGGCCTACCAGTCGGCACCGGTGGTCGGGCTACGATGATGTTATCGGGTGGAATCGATTCCCCGGTTGCGACCTACCTTGCAATGAAACGGGGCGTTAAGGTCGATATGATTCACTTCTTTAGTCCACCATATACCAGTCCCCAAGCACTAGCTAAGGCTAAGGAATTATCCGCACAAGTTGCTAAGTTCGGTGGTAATATTCAATTTATTGAAGTGCCATTTACTAAGGTGCAAGAAACGGTTAAGGAAAAGGTTCCGGAAGGATACCTAATGACGATTCAAAGACGAATGATGTTAAGGATTGCATCCCAAATCACCCGTGATCGCCACTGTAAGGGAGTCTTTACTGGTGAGTCACTGGGGCAAGTGGCTTCCCAAACGCTTGAAAGTATGATGGCGATTAATGACGTTACGAACCTACCGGTGTTACGACCATTAGTATCGATGGATAAGACTGAAATCATTCGAATTGCCGAAAAAATTGGTACCTATGATTTATCGATCATGCCATTTGAAGATTGTTGTACGATTTTTACGCCGCCTTCGCCTAAGACTAAGCCTGACTTAGCAAAAACACGCCACTACGAAACCTACATCGATGTGGATGCGTTGACTAAGGAAGCAGTGGCTGGCATTAAAGTCACTGATATTAAGCCAGGGGAAGAGTTTATGAATCAGAATCAAGACGTCTTTTCTGAATTATTATAGAATTATTAAAAAATTAGTTGACGGTTTGTAGTCGATTGATTTATGATAGTTATCAAGAAGAAAAACTGTGAACAAGAGAGTAATCTTGAGTGGTGTTCAGAAAGAAATCCGGTTAGTTGAGAGGATTTTCACCATTTTAGATGAAGGTACCTTGGGAGTTGGGTTACTGAAATTAGTAGGTAATCCCGGTTGACCCCGTTAATCCGTTACATGAGAGAAATCGATTTTTCGGTTTAATTTTAGGTGGTACCGCGAGCACTTCGTCCTATTCGACGAGGTGCTTTTTTGTTTACAAATTACTTTAAGTTGAGGTGTTTTTATGACTAAGGATATTAAAATGCCACCAAAGTATGACCATAGTGCAGTTGAAGATGGTCAATACCAAGAATGGCTAGATGAAGGTGTCTTCAAGCCCAGTGGCGATCAAAAAGCAAAACCATATTCAATCGTGATTCCGCCGCCAAATGTGACTGGAAAGTTACATTTAGGCCATGCGTGGGATACGACCCTCCAAGATATTTTAATTCGCCAAAAGCGGATGTTAGGCTACGATACACTTTGGTTACCCGGGATGGACCATGCCGGAATTGCAACGCAAGCCAAAGTTGAAGCTAAGTTGAACGCCCAGGGCATTACCCGATACGACCTCGGTCGTTATAAGTTCATCGAAAAGGTGTGGGAATGGAAGGATGACTATGCCGCAACCATTAAAAAACAATGGGGTAAGTTAGGACTTTCACTCGATTACAGTCGTGAACGGTTCACCCTCGATGACGGACTTTCAGCAGCGGTACGCAAGGTGTTCGTGACCCTTTATAAGAAGGGGTTAATCTACCGTGGTGAATACATCATTAACTGGGATCCAAAGGCTAGAACTGCATTGTCTGACATCGAAGTGATTCATAAAGACGATAAGGGGGCCTTTTATCACGTTAAATACCCATTTACCGATGGCACTAAGTTTAACGGCAAGGATTACATTGAAATTGCTACCACCCGTCCTGAAACGATGTTTGGTGACGTTGCGGTGGCGGTTAATCCTACCGATGAACGGTATAAGGACATCGTAGGCAAAAAGATTCGGGTCCCATTGGTTGACCGTGAAATTCCGATTATTGCGGATGCTTACGTTGATAAGGAATTTGGAACCGGGATGGTTAAGATTACGCCTGCCCACGATCCAAATGACTTTAACGTTGGAAACCGGCATGACCTCAAGCGGATCAACACGATGAACGAAGATGCTACAATGAATGCCAATGCTGGGAAGTACGAAGGCATGGATCGTTTCACTGCTAGAAAGGCAATGACGGATGACTTGCAAGCCCAAGGATACATGCTAAAAGTCGACCCAATTGTCCATGCGGTTGGGCATTCTGAAAGAACTGGGGTCCAGGTGGAATCCAGACTTTCTACCCAGTGGTTCGTTAAAATGAAACCATTGGCTGAACAAGCATTGAAGAACCAAAAGACTGATGACCGAGTGAATTTCGTGCCAGACCGCTTTGAACACACCTTTGACCAATGGATGGAAAACGTCCATGATTGGGTCATTTCACGGCAACTCTGGTGGGGCCACCGGATCCCAGCTTGGTACAATAAGCAGACTGGTGAAACCTACGTTGGTGAAGAAGCTCCTAAGGATATCGAAAATTGGGAACAAGACCACGATGTCTTGGATACCTGGTTCTCATCTGCTTTATGGCCATTTTCAACGATGGGCTGGCCTGATACCGATGCACCTGATTTTAAACGTTACTTCCCAACCAACACGTTAGTTACTGGTTATGACATCATCTTCTTCTGGGTGGCTAGAATGATTTTCCAAAGCCTTGAATTTACCGGACGGCGACCATTTAAGGACGTCTTGCTTCATGGATTGATTCGTGACGAACAGGGACGCAAAATGAGTAAGTCATTGGGGAATGGAATTGACCCTATGGATGTGATCGATAAGTACGGTGCAGATGCATTACGCTGGTTCCTATCCAACGGTTCTACTGCGGGACAAGATGTCCGGTTCAGCTACGCCAAAATTGAATCGGCATGGAACTTTATTAATAAGATCTGGAATGCCAGCCGGTATGTAATCATGAACTTAGGGGAAATGGAAAAACCAACGTTACCAGATCCTGCTAAGTGGAACCTAGCTGATCGTTGGATCTTAAGTAAGTTAAACGACCTCGTTAAGCAGGTGACTGATCAATTTGATAAGTACAACTTCGGTGAAGCGGGCCGGGCCCTATACAACTTCATCTGGGATGATTTTTGTGATTGGTACATTGAAATGAGTAAGGAAACCCTTACTGGTGATGATGAAGATGCTAAGCAAAACACCCGCAACGTTTTGGCCTACGTATTAGATCAAACGCTACGCCTGTTGCACCCCATCATGCCATTCGTAACTGAAAACATTTGGCAAACGATGCCACACGTTGGGCAATCATTAGTGGTTGCCGACTACCCAGTGGATCATCCTGAATTTAATGATCCAAAATCTGAATCCGATATGGATAGTTTGATCGATTTGATCAAAGCGGTTCGGAACATTCGTTCAGAGGCTAATGCTAAGATGTCCAGTGCGGTTGATATCTTAATTAAGACTGATAACCAAAACTTAAAGGATATTTTTGAAGGGAACCAAGGCTACATTCAACGCTTCTGTCATCCAAAGACATTGGAAGTGGGGAGTGACGTTCAGGTCCCTAAGTTAGCCATGACCAGTGTGATGACTGATGCTGAAGTCAGCATTCCACTTGCCGAGTTAGTTGATCTTAACGAAGAGATTAAGCGGTTAGATGGTGAAATCGAACAATTTGAATTTGAAGTTCAGCGGGCTGAAAAGAAGCTTGGCAACGAGCGCTTCGTGCAAAATGCACCCGAAGCGGTCGTGAATGCTGAACGTGAAAAATTAGAAGATAATAAGGCCAAGTTAGCTGCGACTAAACAACGGCAAGCCGACCTTAAAGCTCAATAATAATTAATCAATCAAGTCCCGGACAGATACTGTGCGGGGCTTTTTTGAAAGGAGGTACTATGAAAAGTTATCAAGAAGCACTTGCCTACATTCACGGGCGGGTTAAATCGCATAAGGATGCGACCATGAAGCGAATGCAATTATTAATGGACAAATTAGGGCACCCGGAGCAACAAATTACCGCCATTCACGTTGCTGGGACCAATGGAAAGGGCTCGGTCGTCTCGTTTTTACGCAACCTGCTATCTGAAGCGGGTCTAACGGTCGGGACGTTTACTTCGCCGTTTTTAGTCCGGTTCAACGAACGAATTAGTGTGGATGGTGTGCCAATTAGTGATGACGAAGTGGTTCGATTGGTGAAGCGTGTCGCTCCGATTGTGGCTGAGATTGATGCGATGATGCCAAACGAGGGGCCCACTGAGTTTGAGGTGTTGACCGCAATGATGTTTACCTACTTTGCCGAAGGGCATGCTGATGTCGTTATCGTTGAAGTCGGCATTGGTGGGGATAATGATTCCACGAACGTACTCTATCCTGACGTATCCGTAATTACCACGATTGGCTACGATCATATGCAATTTTTGGGGAATACGTTATCAGAAATCGCTAAGCATAAGGCGGGGATTATCAAACCGAACGTGCCGGTAGTCATCGGCAACATTGCAGCGACCCCTAAACAGGTCATTTTAAACCAGGCAACCGAGTTATCTGCACCTATCAAGTGCCTAGGACGTGACTTTAGTGTTCAATCCCGGCCAATCAGCGGCTGGCATGAGCAGTTTGATTTTAGCGATGGTGAAATTAATACTAAGGGGCTTAAGATGAACATGATGGGTGACTTTCAAATTGATAACGCTTCCGTTGCAATTGAAGCCTTTGTTACATTCATGCGCTTACATCGCGCCCCCGTTAGTGCCAAGATGATCAAACAGGGGGTATTGAATACCCAGTGGGCCGGCCGGTTCGAAAAGCTAAACGACCAACCGTTAGTGGTGATTGACGGTGCCCATAACTTGCCAGCAATTAAAGAAATGCAAAAGAACATTCAAAATCATTTTTCAGATCGTGAAATTTATATTATACTTGCTATACTAGCTGATAAGCAGTATTTACAAATGATTGAGACCCTTGCAGGCCTTAAAAATGTCCATTTAATCCTAACTGAATTTGTGGGACCGAACCAACGCATGGCGGCCGATCTTTCAACCGTGCGGGCGGAGGTCAAATCCGCGCACCCAATTGAATTTATTGCTAATTGGCAGGAAGCGATTTTGACCGTTTCCAATCAGATGGGCCAAGATGATGGATTGATAATTACGGGATCGTTATATTTTATTTCTGACGTCAGGGCATTGTTCAAGCATTAATAATGTTTAACTAATGGTTAAATTGTTTACAAAAGCATTTATTATGGCCATTACTTTGCTTAAAATAATTAAGAGTGATTTAATTCTGATAAAAATATGATATACTAAAATTGATAAATTTATATCGTTGATATGAGTACGAAGGGATGAACGTCGTGTTTGGATTTGGAACGAAAAACATTGGGATTGACTTAGGAACAGCAAATACCATTGTGTACGTTGAGGGAAAGGGAATCGTTTTAAGAGAACCCTCAGTTGTTGCTAAAAATACCAAAACTGGAGCAATTGTATCCGTTGGTGAAGAAGCTCGTAATATGATTGGAAGAACGCCTGCAAGTATTAAGGCAATTCGGCCAATGAAGGACGGGGTAATCGCTGACTACGATACGACTGTTGCCATGCTTAAATACTACATTACAAAGACATTGGGGCATTCAAGCGGTAAGCCATACGTTATGGTTTGTGTTCCTAGTGGAATTACTGAAGTTGAAAAACGAGCCGTGATCGATGCCACCCGGGTTGCTGGAGCACGTGATGCTTATGTAATTGAAGAACCATTTGCTGCTGCGATTGGAGCCGGATTACCAATCATGGATCCCACTGGTAGTATGGTAGTTGATATTGGTGGTGGAACGACCGATGTTGCTACGATTTCATTAGGTGGAATCGTATCCAGTCGCTCACTTCGGGTTGCTGGTGATAAGTTGAACGAAGCGATTGCGACTTACGTTCGTAAAAAGCATAATTTATTAATTGGTGAAAGAACTGCAGAACGTCTGAAGTGGGAAATCGGTTCCGCATCACTAGATGATGCTAAGAACATCGAAGGGACTACTGTTCGTGGTCGTTACCTCTTGACTGGATTACCAAAAGCGGTTGAAATTTCAGCTGAAGATATTTCCACTGCTATTCACGAACCAATTTTAGAGATTATCGGAACCGTTAAGGAAACGCTTGAAGAAACTTCTCCAGAAATTGCTGCCGATGTTATCGATCATGGAATCGTACTTACCGGTGGTGGTGCATTGCTTAAAAACCTTTCTGAAGTGATTTCAGATGAGACTCAGGTTCCAGTATCAATTGCTAAAGACCCGCTTGATTGTGTTGCAATCGGAACTGGTGAATCACTAAAGAGTATTGATGTAATGAAGAAAAAATAAAGAAAAAAACAATCACTGCGGGAGGTTTAATGCTTCCCGCTTTTGTTTTTATAAATTAAAATCTATGGAGGGGCAATTATGCACAAGTTTTTCTCCAATCGAAAATTGGTAATTGTCATGTTGTGCGTTGTAATTAGCATCGGGTTAATGACGTTTTCAGTTGCGGTGCGTAACCGCAAGGCGACGCCACCATTAATCCAACAATTTGGAAACGATGTGGCAGGCTTTACCGATACGATTGTTTCAACCCCGGTGAACATCGTTAGTAACGGTGTGGGGTCGATTGGTACCCTGTTGAATACCTATCAGGAAAATCAGGTATTGAGTAAGCGGGTTAATCAGATTACCTCAACGCAAGTTCGTGATGCCGCATTACAAAAGGAAAATGCGAAGTTAAAGAGCCAACTAAAGCTAAATGATACTTTGACTAGCTACAAGTCGATCAATGCCGCTGTAATTACCCGCACCCCGTCATCATGGCAAAATCAGATTATTATTAATCGGGGGGCTAATGCTGGAGTTAAGAAGAACATGCCGGTCTTAGTGGATACCGGACTAGCTGGCCGGGTTGCAGAAGTGAATAAGACCAATAGTAAGGTAGAATTAATTACGAATAACAATGCAGCTACCAATCGGTTTGCAATTGAAGTGAATGCCAATGGTGGCAAGGTCATTAACGGAATTATTTCTGGCTATAATAAAACAACTGGACTGATTGAAATGGGGAATATTACCGCTAAGGCCAAAATCAAGGTGGGCCAAAAGGTTTATACTAGTGGACTAGGTGGCGTTACTCCTAAGGGACTCTATATTGGAAAGGTTGCTAAGGTTTCTAACGATGACTATGGATTATCATCTAAAATTTATATTAGCCCGGCCGCTGACTTAAATGATATTGAAGCGGTGACGGTTGCTAGTCGCAATTAGTAGGGGGAATTGAAATGCTAAGGAATTCACCGTTACGGTTCGTATTTCCAATTGGCTTGTACATTGCCTTTTGCTTGGATGGATCAGTTAGCCAAATCTTTAGTAAACAGCTGTTTGGAGTACAGTCATTTGTACCATGTATTACTTTATTATGGTTAATTTTTGGACTAATGTTCGAAAATGAAGTTAACTTACATTTAGGGATTTGGGCGTTTGTGACCGGATTCGTTATGGATACTTTTTACTTTGGGACCCTCGGGGTGTTTGTATTTATCCTCCCACTGGCGATTTATATTTGCCGACTTTCATATCGATACCTATCCGCAACCTTTATTTCTGGATTTTTAATCTATTTTATTGGCGTAACGATTTCCATGTCGTTTTCGTTTCTAGCGAACCGGTTTGTACACTTGGCTAATATTACTGCGACTAACTTTTTGGTCTCGGTACTGGGACCTAGCCTTGCGTTTAACTTAGTTTTATTTATTATTACTTATTATCCGGTTTCGCTACTATTTGATCATTATCGAGAAAAGGAATAGGAGGAATTGATTTGAAAGCAGTTAGCTTAAAGGGAACCCAGAACGGGTACGAATTGGTGCTGAACGAGGGGGCGTCAATTTCTGATATTCAAAAGGAGTTAGAAACCCTCCTGGCTAAATTAAATCAAGATTATCCTACTAAACGAATGCATTTAGAGGTAATCACTGGGCGCCGTCTTCTTTCAGATGAGCAATCTAAGGTGGTGGGGCAGGTCTTTGAACAATACCCCCATTTAATAATGGATGGAATCAGTAGTGAAGTGATTTCCATCGCTGATGCTAATCGGATCAAAGAGGATGAGAACGTCCACATTGTGGCTCAAATCATTAGAAATGGACAGGTCTATAGGGCTAAGGGCGACGTTTTGTTTTTGGGGGTTGTAAATGAAGGTGGCAAGTTGGTTACCGATGGTAATATCTATGTATTGGGCAGCGTTTATGGAATCGTGCAAGCGGGGGCTCCCAATGCTGAAGATAAGCTAATCGTTGGTGACTTACATAGTGCGCAACAAATTAGAATTGGTGAACAATTTGATATCGTTGCTGATAAGCAGGTTCAAAATTCTTTTCAAAACGTCGCATATGTGAATGATTTACACACATTAGATTATGGTAAGGTAAGCGGATTAAAACAAATTAATCCTAAATTTTATAATCGAATTGGAGGAATTCTGTAATGGGGAGAGCAATCGTTGTTACTTCTGGTAAGGGTGGCGTTGGTAAAACGACGACCTCCGCTAACGTCGGGGTGGCGTTAGCCCTGATGGGTAAAAAAGTCTGTTTAATGGACTTGGATATTGGATTACGGAACTTAGATGTTATCTTGGGCTTAGATAATCGAATTATTTACGACATTGTTGATGTTGCTTCCGGGCGGGCTAAATTACGGCAAGCCTTAATTAAGGATAAGCGTTTTGACAGCCTTTACGTGTTACCTGCTGCCCAAAACACCAATAAGAACGCTTTAAATCCAGAGCAGGTTAAGACGATTGTAAACGAGATTAAACAAGAATTTGACTATGTCTTTATCGATTGTCCGGCTGGAATTGAACAGGGCTTTTTGAACGCCATTGCCGGTGCTGATGGGGCCATTATTGTTACGACTCCTGAAATTTCTGCAGTTCGAGATGCTGATCGGGTGATTGGATTATTAGAACAACATCCACTTCAGGATAAGCCGCAATTAATTATTAACCGGATTAGAACTAACATGATGGAAGATGGCGATACCATGGATATCGACGAAATTACCCAGCACTTAGGAATTCCATTGCTTGGAATCGTAATTGATGATGACGAGGTTATTAAGACTTCTAACCATGGTGAACCCATCGTAATGAACCCTGAGAATCCAGCATCACAGGGGTATCGTAACATTTCTAGACGACTAACCGGTGAGACGGTGCCATTAATGGATATTAACAAAATTGCCAAACCCCAGAAATCATTTTGGAGTCGGTTATTTTCTAGAAAAGATTAATAAATAACTTGACGAATATGGATTAATGCTATATGATTACCTTAATTAAATTAAAGATGTTGATCAGGAATTTATTCAATGTTGTTCTACAGAGAGCCTACGGTGATGGGATGTAGGTGGATGGCATGATTTATTCACGCCTGGGAGTCGTTATTTCTGAAGATTAGTAGGAAATTACCGTTTTAACGCGTTATTGTTGTAGTTTAGTAAATAAACTCATTGAGTTTTGCTGTGTGAACAGTGAAAAAATTTGAGGTGGAACCACGATTGAAATCGTCCTCTTAAGCCATTCAATGGCTTAAGGGGACTTTTTTATTTACTGAACTCACTGAGGTAATTTGTGTAAGCAGATTACAAATTGAGGTGGAACCACGTTGATACGTCCTCTTAGATTAATTTCTAAGGGGACTTTTTATTTTGAAAGGGGAGCTAGCCAATGCTTAATTATATTGTTGAAATTTTACCATCGTTACTTTCGGGGGTGCAGACGACTCTGCAGATTTTCTTCTTGACCCTAATCTTTTCAATTCCATTAGGAATTGTTGCCGGGGTGGGATTAATTTCTAAGTTTAAGCCGTTAAAGGCGGTCTTGGAATTCTACGTTTGGATCATGCGGGGGAGTCCATTGTTACTTCAATTGATTTTTGTGTTCTATGGGTTACCAATGATGCCCGGCATTCAAATTGTCTTTCCAAGATTTGATGCTGCACTATTCGCGTTTATTCTAAACTACACTGCATACTTTGCTGAAATTTTCCGGGGCGGTTTACAATCGGTACCCAAGGGTCAATACGAAAGTGCACGGGTATTACGGTTATCGTATTGGCAGACGTTTAGAAAAATCGTGGTTCCACAGGTGGTTAAGATCGTAATTCCTTCAATCGGAAATGAGGTTATTAATCTGATTAAGGATTCATCACTAGTTTACGTAATTGGAATTGGTGATTTACTTAGAGCCGGAAACGTTGCTTCGGCTAGGGATGTTACATTATTACCATTAGTCCTAGTAGCAGTAATCTACTTAGCATTAACCGCCATTTTGACCTTTATCCTACGGCGCGTTGAAAAACACTACAGTTACTGGAAATAATTTTTGAAGGGGGAAATCAGAATGCTTGAATTAAAGAATATTACCAAAAAATTTGGGAACCGAACCATTATTAACAACTTGAATGCTCAAATTAAAGACAATGAAATTATGTGTATAGTTGGGCCCTCTGGGGCCGGGAAAACCACCCTCCTGCGTTGTATTAGTGGGTTGGAAAAATTAGATGCTGGGGAATTCATCTTAGATGGAAAGCAATTTGACCCCACCGCTAGTGAAAATAACGTTGTCGGCGTTGTTTTCCAAGACTTCCAATTATTTCCAAACTTGACCGTGATTCAAAACATCACCCTAGCGCCAGAGTTGGTATTAAAACAGGATCGAGCGGTTGCAGAGCAAAAAGCCCAGCAACTAATGGGTGAGTTGAATTTAGATGGGAAGGATGACTTATACCCATACCAGCTTTCTGGTGGACAAAAACAACGGGTTGCGATTGTCCGGGCCCTAGCAATGAATCCAAAAATTATTTGTTATGATGAACCCACTTCAGCTTTGGACCCCAATTTACGGGATGAAGTAGCTCGGATTATCAAAAGCTTGAAGCAGACCGGAGTTACTCAAATTGTCATCACCCATGATATGGACTTTGCAAAGAAGGTTGCAGATGATATGTTACAAGTTCAACCAGTCAAATAGGGGGTGCCAATGATGAAAAAAATTTATAAATGGTTATCGCTGCTTTTAATTGCAGTGGTCGGATTGAGCCTTAGTGGTTGTGAATCCGTTACCCAGCGGGCGAATACCGAAAACACATGGAATAAGATCCAACGGAAAAAAGAGGTTGTCGTGGGGCTAGATGATAGTTTTGTTCCGTTTGGATTTGAAACTAAGGCGGGGAAGATTACTGGTTATGATATTGACCTCGCACGAGCGGTCTTTAAACAATACGGAATCAAGGTAAGCTTTCAACCCATTGATTGGTCGATGAACGTTACCGAACTACGCAATGGAACCATCGATTTGATTTGGAATGGGTTAACGGTTACTCCAGAGCGGGCAAAGATGATTGCCTTTTCCAAACCCTACTTATATAATGACCAGGAATTAGTTTCGTTGAAGAAGTCTAATATCAGGAACTTTAATGATATGCAGGGCAAGGAATTAGGGACCCAAACCGGCTCTTCCGAAATTATTAGCTTAGACAAACAACCAAAGCTACTAAAGGATAAGATCAAGAATCACCAACCAGTACTATACGATTCATTTACCGATGCATTTATTGATTTGAATGCCCAACGGGTCAGTGGACTATTGATTGATAGTACCTATGCAAACTACTACATCAAACACGAATCAACGCCAAATAAATATAGCACCTATGTGGGAGCTTTTCCCAAATCTAAATTAGCAGTCGGGGTCAGAAAGGGTGATACCACCCTGAGAAATAAGATTAATGACGCACTAGTGAAGATGGCGAAAAACGGTCAATTGAAAAAAATTACCAAGAAGTGGTTCGGAAATCAATATGATTCACCACTCCTTAAAAAATACGATAAATAAACGGGCATCCGCTCGTTTTTTGTTTGATATTTTAGTGCCCATAATTTAACATAGAGAATATGTAAATTTAAAGGGGAGAATTTGATTTGAAATTAATGAACGGCGTCAAATTAAACGTGGTTAAGACCACTAAGTTCAAAAGTACCAGCATCACGGTTGATTTTATTGAGCCGCTTGATCACACACGCTTTGCCAACCTCGCACTTGTGGCTGAATTAATGGAGACTAGTAACGGTGATTATCCGACCCAATCACTACTAGCTAAGCAGTTATCACGGATGTATGGGATGGTGTTTGGAGCCAACGTCTTAAAGTATGGCAAGCTACATATTTTAAGGTTAGTGATTAGTTTTCCAAATGAAAAGTATTTACCAACCAATGATTCCACCCTTAAAATGGCGGTTAATTTCTTAAATCAGGTTATTTTTAACCCCTTGGCAAGTGACGGTGCGTTTCAAGCGCAGACGTTCGAATTGCAGAAACAAAATCTAATCAATTACGTGAAATCGATTCCAGATGATAAGCAGTTTTACGCCAGTAACCAATTACGGGCACTTTACTACCAGGGGGAACCTAATTACGCAGAGTTTGTATTAGGAACCGTGGAACAACTACAAGCCACCACTGCCAAGGGGGTCTATGACGCCTACCGGGAAATGTTGACCCAGGCCCAGGTCCAAATTTCAGTACTAGGGGACGTAAATGAACAGTCAATTAAGGAGCAAATAACCCAACTTGAATTTAAGGAACGAGCTGAACATCAATATCCGGTTAAAATTGATCGGACCCCATTAACGAAGGTGGCTGAACGAACCGAACAACAGGCATTAAAGCAAAGTAAATTAGATATGGGGTACTACCTACCGGTCCGCTACGATAGTGATGATCGGTATGCGTCCATGCTGTTTAACTGCTTGTTTGGTGGCACGCCACAGTCGAAGCTATTTAGAAATGTTCGGGAAAAATATAGCCTGGCTTATTATGCTAGTAGCACTTTCTCTACGATGTCTGGCCTATTGATGGTGCAAACTGGAATTAACTCCAGTGACCATGAAAAGGTAATTTCAATTGTTAATGACCAGTTAGTTGACATTCAAAATGGTGATTTTAGTGATGAGTCGTTAGCAAACATTAAGGCTGACTTGATTAATGGGCGCTTATCTGGATTGGATAGTCAAAGACAATTATCTGATGAACGGTTAGTAGATAGCCTCTTAAATCGTCAACACGAGGCAGTGGATACCTGGTGCGATCGAATTCGGGCAGTGACTAAGGCGGAAGTAATGGCAGTGGCTAAACAAGTGAAACTACAAGCAATTTATTTCTTAGATGGGCGGGATAATGATGACAGTGAATAAAAAGGAATATTCAATTTATGGCGATAACGTTTATTCGAAGCGCATGGCAAATGGGCTATTGGTAATGGTGGTCGCTAAACCAGAGTATTACCGGACCTACGCCACGCTAGGGGTTGACTACGGCTCAATTGATAACCAATTTGTAAACCCTAATACTGGCGAAGTGGTCACACTCCCCGCCGGAATTGCTCACTTCTTGGAACATAAGATGTTTGACAAGAATGGCTACGATGCCTTTGACCTCTTTACTAAGTATGGAAGCAACGCCAATGCCTACACTAGTTTTACGAACACGAACTACCTATTCACTACGACGAATCACGTAATGGAGAATTTAAAAATTCTATTGGACTTTGTTCAAGAACCGTACTTTACGCCCGAAAAGGTGGAAAAGGAAAAGGGCATTATTGGACAGGAAATTCAAATGTATGATGATGATCCTAATTCGCGAATCTTCTTTCAAACGATTCGGAATCTCTATCCTGATTTTCCGCTAAATAAGGATATTGCTGGTTCCATTGAATCAATTGCTAAAATTACTGCCGATGATTTAAACTTGGCATATCAGGTATTTTATCAACCTAGCAATATGACGCTGAAGGTGGTTGGTAATGTTGACCCGGATGAGGTCTTTCAATTTGTTGAAGATGATCAAGCGGCTAAGCAGTTTGCAGCTCCGGTTAAGATTGAGCGTGTTTTTCCTAAGCAAGCTCCGTATGACTTTACCACAAGCCATCATGAAACGCTGAAGTTATCACGGCCAAAGGTAGCCATTGGGTTGAAGGGCATTGCTAAGTTGCCTAATGGTCCCTCAGAAGCTAAGCGTGAATTGACGATGTCATTGCTTCTGAACCTCTTTTTCTCTGAAAACTCACAGGTATATTCAGAGTTATATGATGAAGGAATTTTAGATGATTCATTTAGTTTTGAATTAGACTGTGAACGTGAATTTTACTTTGCGTTTTTGGCTGGTGATACTAACCACCCCCAACAATTTATTGAGCGGATTTTAGATGTCATGAAGACTGCAGTTAATAAGATCGATGAGTTAGCTAATGATTTTGCGTTAATTAAACGGGAAAAAATTGGGCAACGGGTTTTGATGATGAATTCATTAGAAGCGATTGCGATTCGCTTAGGATCCCCGTTAGATGATTTTACGAATCTGTATGATGAAGTGGATATCATCAATTCAATTGAACTGGCTGATTTAAAGGCAGTCGCTGGTCAATTGTTTGATTTAAAGGCGGTCACGACTAACGTTTTTGATTAAGAAATTATTCAAACCCAAAACAAATCTTATCTGACAACTATTGTTATGATATACTTAATAATGTAAAAATTTAAAAATATTGGGGTAATTTTGATGAGTGAAGAAGACAAACAAGAAACTTCATCAATTGGCCAAACCCTACACGATGCTCGTGTTAAAAAAGGGTTTACGATTGATGATCTGCAAAAGAATACTAAAATTCAAAAACGGTATTTGATTGCCATCGATGAAAATAAATTCGATGAACTACCTGGTGATTTCTACGTGCGGGCCTTTGTTAAGCAGTATGCTGACGCAGTGGGACTTGATGGAAATGAGCTACTTAAGCAATTTGATGCTACCCTTCCTGATACGCAAAATCCTGAATACGTTGATAAAGTCAGCGAGGATAAAATTGCGACCAGAACTGCTCAGCGGAAGGTCGATGATCGGAATACGACGATTAGACGTTACATTCCAGTGACCGTTATTTCAGTTGCGGTGGTATTAGTAATTGTGGTCATTTGGTTCGCAGCTGCTAAAAGTTCTAAGAACTCCCAACAAACAAATATCAGCAGCAGTAGTAGTTCTGTTTCAGTATCTGGTTCTTCCAGTAGTTCTGCTTCCAGCAGTTCCAAGAAGCAGGTTAAAAAGACGACTACTAAGAAGAAGACGACTGCTAACAACACGACCATTAAATCCACTGCTGCTTCTACTGATGGTGGGACCTACACCGTTACCACTAAGAAGGCTGCTAGTGAATTAAAAATCACTACTTCTGCTAAGGCATGGGTCAGTGTAAACGCAAATAGTAGTAACGTTTATCAAGCATCACAAGATGCAAATGCTAGTCATACCGTTAAGTTACCTAGCAACACGACTTCAGCTACCCTTAATTTAGGAAACGCAACTTCCACTAAGTTATCAATTAATGGTAAAGCTGTTAAGTTAACTGGCACATCGCAAGTTCAAAACATTACTTTTAACTTTAGTAAATAAGATTATAAAAGGCGGGGTCGTAGTACCCGGCTTTTTATTTGGAGGTTTTTTGATGAATTTACCAAACAAATTAACTGTATTACGAATTATCTTGATTCCCATTTTTATTTTAATTTTGGTCCTACCAGTTAGTCTTGGATCGGTTAGTTTTCTGGGGAGTACCATGTCGGTAAACAACCTATTGGGGGCCATTATCTTTGCGGTAGCAACTTTGACCGATTTTTTGGATGGACAAATTGCTAGACGGGACCACTTAGTTACGAACTTTGGCAAATTCGCTGATCCACTAGCCGATAAAATGATTGTAATGAGTGCCTTTATCATTTTGGTATCATTTGGTAAGGTGCCGGCCTGGGTCGCTGCAATTATTGTGTGTCGTGAATTGGCAGTAACGGGGTTACGATTAATCGCAGTCCAGACTGACGGTGAGGTGATTGCTGCTGCTTGGCCTGGTAAGATTAAAACGGCTTCACAGATGTTTGCGATTTTGTTTTTATTAACCAATAACTTTTTATTTAGTATGATTAACGTACCCATTGGTGAAATTTTATTATACATTTGCTTATTTTTTACCGTTTACTCCGGTGTGGAATACTTTATTAAAAGTCGTGATATTTTTAAAAATTCGATTTAAAATAACATTAAATTCGTATTTAAATGGTAAGGAGGTTCAAAATGGCGAATCAATTTCAAACTGAGCTGGTCCAACGCATGATTGTAAACCGCATTACCATTACGGCTGCTGAAAGCTTAACTGCCGGGATGTTTCAAAGCACACTAGCAGACGTTGCAGGAGTTTCAGCAATTTTTCCGGGGGGCTTTGTAACCTACGCCAATGAAGCGAAGCATCAATTGGTGGGGGTTAGTAAGCAAACGATTGAACGCTTAGGGGTCGTTTCTGAGCAAACGGCAATTGAAATGGCTAGTGGAGCACGGATGAAAATGAACACCCGTGCTGCAGTTTCATTTACCGGGGTGGCAGGTCCCGAATCACTGGAGGGTCAGCCAGCCGGGACGGTTTGGATCGGCATTAGTTTTACTGATCACACTTCATTTGCAAATGTTTATCATTTTAGTGGTGATCGGGATGCAGTTCGAAAACAGGCTGTTGCAAAGGGATTTGAATTACTCGCGCGCCAATTGAATTGATTTAAACGAACTTTTGTTTGCATTTTTAACGATTGATTAGTATAGTAGATAAAGATGATTTTTGGATTTGACAAGGAGGAAAATGAATGGCTGACGAACGAAAAACGGCACTAGATGGTGCATTGAAGCGAATTGTTAAAGAGTTCGGCAAGGGTTCCATTATGCGGATGGGCGACCGTGGCGACACACGGATTTCTACCGTTCCTTCTGGATCATTAGTTTTGGACAATGCCTTAGGCGTGGGCGGTTATCCACGGGGCCGGATTGTTGAAATCTATGGGCCAGAAAGTTCTGGTAAGACTACAATTGCACTAGAAGCCGTTGCTGAGGTACAAAAGCAGGGTGGAACTGCTGCTTATATTGATGCTGAAAATGCATTAGACCCTGAATATGCGACTAATTTAGGGGTGAATATCGATGATCTATTGTTATCCCAACCAGACACTGGTGAACAGGGATTACAAATTACCGATGCTTTAGTATCTAGTGGTGCCATTGATATCGTGGTAATTGATTCAGTTGCTGCTTTAGTTCCACGAGCAGAAATTGAAGGTGAAATGGGTGATACCCATGTTGGATTGCAAGCCCGTTTAATGTCACAAGCATTAAGAAAATTATCGGGGACCATTAATAAGACTAAAACGATTGCACTCTTCATTAACCAAATTCGTGAAAAAGTCGGGGTAATGTTCGGAAATCCCGAAACCACTCCTGGTGGCCGGGCCCTTAAATTCTATTCTACGATCAGATTAGAAATTAGACGTGGTGAACAAATTAAGGACGGCACTGATATTATCGGAAGCCGGGCTAAGATTAAGGTCGCTAAGAATAAGGTTGCGCCTCCGTTCAAGCGGTGTGAAGTTGACATCATGTATGGGAAGGGTGTTTCCCAGGATGGTGAATTGATCGATATGGCTGCTGATAAGGATATCATCAATAAGGCTGGTTCGTGGTATTCATACGGAAACGACCGAATTGGTCAGGGCCGTGAAAATGCTAAGCAATACCTAGTTGAGCATCCAGATGTTAAGGCTGAAATCTATAAAAAGGTTCGCGCTGCTTATGATATGGATGGTCAAAATGAAACCGATGCTGTTGATGAAGCAGACCAACCAGTTGATCAACCAGCTAATGATAAACCCAAGGCCAGCGAAGCTAAGCCAAAGGCAAATAAGTAAAATCTAAAAAACAAGTTAAGTTCGCTTAATTTGTTTTTTTATTTTGAAATGGTTATAAGTTAGTTGACACTTAGCCCGCTAAAATTTAAAATGGAATATGTGTGATAGTAATCAATAACATCTAAAATACTGATTAATTAATCATTGTTTGATGATGCGGAGGTGTTATAGTGTCATTTATTTATTTAATCCTCGTCGCAATCATCGCTATTATCGTTGGTTTTTTTGTTGGAAAAGCAGTGCACCAAAGTGCTACTGAAAAGCGTCTTAATGCTGCCCATCAAAATGTTGATGACATTTTAGAAGCTGCAAAGCGCCAAGCTGAAACCACCAAAAAGGAATCCATCCTTGAGGCGCGTGAAGAAAGTAATGATTATCGATCGAAAATTGAGAAAGAATTGAAGAACCGGCGTTCTGATATTCAAAAACAAGAAGATCGATTATTACAACGCGAAGATTCGCTAGACCGGAAAGAATCTTCCCTAGAAAAACGGGATAATTGGTTCAGCAAGAAGGAAGCTAAGCTTAGTTCGGACGAAAAACAAATTGCTAAACGACAAAAAGAAGCAGAATCACTCGTTGAAAAACGTCAACTTGAAGTTGAACGGGTCTCATCGCTATCACAAGATGAAGCCCGCGATTTAATTATCAAGGAGACTAAGAATCAATTAGCTGATGAGCGGGCCAAGATGATTAAGTCTAGCTATGATCAAGCGCATCGTGATGCGAATGAAAAAGCGAAGAATTTAATTGTTCAGGCAATTCAACAAAGTGCTGCTGATACGGTTTCAGAAACGACAGTATCAGTCGTTAATTTACCAAATGATGACATGAAGGGCCGGATTATTGGTCGTGAGGGCCGTAATATTCGTACCTTTGAGACGTTAACTGGAATCGATCTGGTAATCGATGATACTCCAGAAGCCGTAATCCTTAGTGGTTTTGACCCGATTCGAAGAGAAGTGGCCAAAATTGCATTGGAAAAGTTGATTAAAGATGGTCGGATCCACCCAGCTCGAATTGAAGAGATGGTGGATAAGAGTCGTCGTGAATTAGATCAACACATCCAAGAAGTGGGTGAAGATGTCATCTTTGACTTAGGGATTCATTCGATGAACCATGAGTTAACGAAATTAGTTGGTAAATTAAAGTATAAGATGTACTTTGGTCAAAATGCTTTAAGTCGGTCGATTGAGGTGGCTAAACTAACCGGGGTTCTAGCTGCTGAATTGGGTGAGGATGTTACATTAGCAAAACGCGCAGGATTATTACACGAAATTGGGCTTGCAGTTGATCATGAAGCGGACGGTTCGCACGTTAAAATTGGTGCTGACCTCGCTAAGAAGTATCACGAAAGTCCAGTGATCATCGATTCAATTCAAGCTGATGACAGCGCTAGTTCTACTCAACCACGGTATGTGATTTCTGAATTAGTGGCGGTTGCTGAAAAGATTTCGATCTCTAGACCGGGGGCAAAGAGTAAATCGCTTGAAAGCTTTGTCCATCGTTTAGATAGTTTAGAAAAAATTAGTAACAGCTTTAAAGAAGTTAAACAAAGCTATGCAATTCAAGCTGGTCGTGAGATTCGGGTCATCGTTAATCCCGAAAAGGTTTCCGATACACAAGCAGTTGTTTTAGCTAGAAATATTAAACGAAAGATTGAATCTGACATGGAATATCCAGGTCACATTAAAGTCACGATTATTCGTGAAGTTCGATCAGTTGAATATGCAAAATAAAAAAGGCCATCCTGGCCTTTTTTATTTTAAAATGTTCGTGGTAAAATTAAAATAAATGTTTTAATGAAAGAATTGAGGACCAGATTAATGAGATTACTATTTGTTGGTGATACCGTGGGAAATATGGGTGTATCCATGCTTCAGGAATATTTGCCCAAGTTAAAGCGGGATTTAAAGCCCCAAATTACCGTTGTGAACGGTGAAAATGCGACTGCTGTTGGCCGGGGTATTAGCCAGCGGGTTTATAAACAGATCATGAGTGCCGGAGCGGATGTAATTACGTTAGGTAACCATGCTTGGAATAATGCTGAAATTCTGGATTTTATCGATCAGACACCGAATTTAATTCGGCCTGCTAACTATCCAGGTCCAGACGTGCCAGGACGTGGATACACGATTGTAAATGTAAATGGCAAACAGGTGGCCATCATTAACCTACAGGGATTGGTATTCATGGATAATTTAAATAACCCATTCGATACAATTAATGCGATTTTAGAACAGGTGGGGGCTAAAACGGACTATCAATTCATTGACTTCCACGCTGAAACGACCAGTGAGAAGATGGCAATTGCCCGGTATTTAGATGGAAGAGTATCGGCACTGGTGGGCACCCACACCCACGTTCAAACTAGTGATTATAGGGTATTACCAGCAGGAACCGCATTTATGAGTGATGCTGGAATGACGGGGCCATACGATAGTATTTTAGGAATGCAGACCGATTTAATTTTGAAGCGATTCATTACCCAACGCCCGGTTCAATTTAAGGTGGCAGAAACCGGGAGTGGCATTTTGTCTGGGTGTGTAATTGACCTTAGTGACCGCACTGGGCTGGCGACTAAAATTCGACCAATCTTAATTAATCCAGACCATCCTTATAGCAATTAAACAAATGAAAGGAACTTTTTAATGGCAAATGCGACTAAATTAACACCCATGATGCAGCAATACCAAGCAGTTAAGGACCAATATCCGGATGCTTTTTTAATGTATCGATTGGGAGATTTTTATGAACTGTTCAATGAAGACGCAATTAAGGGGTCCCAAATCTTAGAACTCACTTTAACTAGTCGGAACCGCAATTCTAAGGATCCGATTCCAATGTGTGGGGTCCCGCACCGGGCAGTGCAAAATTACGTTGATATTTTAGTCGACCGTGGATATAAGGTTGCCATTTGTGAGCAAATGGAGGATCCCAAGCTAGCCAAGGGGATGGTTAAGCGCTCGGTGACCCAATTAATCACACCCGGGACGCGAACTGAATCCGGTGTCGAAAACGCCAAGAACAATAATTATTTGACTGCACTGGTGTATGATGATCAAACAAAGCA
Organism: Nicoliella spurrieriana; assembly: GCF_023380205.1. Lineage (NCBI taxonomy): Bacteria > Bacillati > Bacillota > Bacilli > Lactobacillales > Lactobacillaceae > Nicoliella > Nicoliella spurrieriana. Next base: position 1,579,308 of record NZ_CP093361.1, on the reverse strand, counting down.
ATACGGGTTTGCGTATGCTGAGCTATCGACGGGTGAGCTTAAGACCAGCCAGTTGGGGACGGTGGATACGATTATTAACGAGGCGTTAAGCCTCCAAACAAAGGAAGTCGTGGTGGATGCAAAGGTAAGTGATGCGTTAGTCCAGCGCTTTACTAAGCTTGGTATTTTGGTTTCACATCAAGATGAGATCAAGTCGATGGCAGAAACTAGCTACTTAACTGAGGGGCTACCTAGCGCGGTGCAAAAGCGCAGTGTTGCCATTCTTTTGACCTATATTACCGAGACCCAGAAACGCGATTTAGCGCACCTACAACGAGCCGTGGCTTACGAACCGTCGGCGTTTTTAAAAATGGATCATAATTCACAGTATAATTTAGAATTGACCCAAAACATTCGAACGAAGAAAAAATCAGGCACCCTACTGTGGCTACTGGATAACACAAAGACGGCCATGGGGGGTCGGAAATTAAAGCGTTGGTTAGTCCGTCCGTTGATTGATCGCCAAACGATTACTAACCGCCAAAATGCAGTGGCGGAGTTATTGAACCACTACTTTGAACGTAGTCAACTAACGGATGCGTTAGTGAAAGTCTATGATTTGGAACGCTTAGCGGGCCGGGTAGCGTTTGGGAGCGTTAATGGCCGCGATTTAATTCAGTTGAAGACTTCGTTGGACCAAATCCCCCAAATTAAGTATTGTCTAGGCCAACTGGATCAAAAAATACTGGGCCCCATTGATGCACATCTGGAACCCGTCGATGATGTTTCCCGTTTGATCGAGGCTGCGATTGTTGATGAACCACCGATTTCGGTTACAGAGGGTGGCATCATTAAGGACGGCTATAGTCATCAATTGGATCAATATCGGGATGCAATGCAAAATGGGAAGCAGTGGCTAGCCGAGTTAGAGACGCGTGAACGCAAGGCCACGGGGATTAACAATTTAAAAATTGGCTATAACCACGTGTTCGGGTATTATATTGAGGTGACGAAGGTGAACTTAGGGAAATTACCTAAGGACCGGTATCAACGTAAACAAACCCTGACCAATGCTGAACGCTTTTCCACGCCTGAGTTAAAGGAACGCGAGTCGTTGATTTTAGAGGCTCAGGAAAAATCAAAAAGCTTAGAATATGAATTATTCGTTGAGGTCCGTGATCAGGTCAAAAAATCGATTCAGCGGCTGCAACGGCTAGCTGATGCAGTGTCAACGTTAGATGTATTGCAAAGTTTTGCTAACGTTAGTGAGGAGTATCGGTTGGTACGCCCTGAATTGAACGATGCACATGACTTAGAAATTATTGACGGTCGCCATCCAGTAGTTGAAAAGGTAATGGGCCGCCAGTCATACGTTCCAAATGACGTTAAGATGAATTCAGATACCAATGTATTATTGATTACCGGACCGAATATGTCCGGTAAGAGTACCTATATGCGCCAATTGGCATTAACGGTGGTAATGACTCAAATCGGGTGCTTTGTGCCGGCTAAGTCCGCTAAAATGCCAATTTTTGACCAGATCTTCACTAGAATTGGTGCGGCTGATGATTTAATTAGTGGCGAAAGTACCTTTATGGTCGAGATGAAGGAGTCTAACCAGGCATTACAGCAAGCCACTCCCAATAGTTTAATTCTATTCGATGAATTAGGGCGGGGGACTGCGACCTATGATGGAATGGCATTGGCCCAGTCAATTATTGAATACGTCCATAATTATATTCACGCTAAAACGCTTTTTTCGACCCATTACCATGAGTTAACTGCATTGGACCAAGAACTAGCCCAACTAAAGAACGTCCACGTTGGGGCGAGTGAAAAGAACGGCGAGCTGGTCTTTTTACACAAGGTCGAACCCGGCGCGGCTGATAAATCCTATGGGATCCACGTTGCTAAAATTGCGGGGCTACCAGCGCCATTGCTTCAGCGTGCTGATGTAATTTTAAAGGACTTAGAAGCACACGCTAGTCCGATTGAATCGCAACCACAGGCCACGTTAGCTGCGACCCCAAAGCCGGCTCCCGCATCCAAATCAGGTGATGCAGATGGCCAATTGGCATTGTTTGCAGAGCCGGATCGAACGCCACGGACGGAGCCCATGAGTAAGAACGACCAACGCATCTTAAATGAGTTGGCCCAGACAGACTTAATGAGCTTAACGCCAATGGACGTTATGAATCGGGTCTATGAATGGAAACGACGTTTGAAGAAGTAACTGATCCAAGAAGGGAGTGTTAATGATGGGAGCAATTCACAAATTGTCACCAATTCTGTCCAATCAAATTGCGGCCGGTGAGGTGGTTGAACGACCAGCTTCGGTTGTTAAGGAACTGGTTGAAAATTCAATTGATGCCCATAGTACGCAAATTGATGTGAACATCAGCGATGCTGGGTTTAAAATGATTCAAGTCATTGATGACGGCAGGGGAATTGACCCAAAAGACCTCCCGCTTGCGTTCACGCGGCATGCCACCAGTAAAATTATTGATCGCCGTGATTTATTCAATGTGCATTCACTGGGGTTTCGGGGGGAGGCCCTGCCTAGCATTGCATCAGTTGCCGATGTTGATTTAAAGACATCAAATGGCACGGAAGGTGCTGAATACCACGTTCGGGGTGGAAAGCTAATTGATCGGAAACCGGCCGAACTTAGGCGGGGAACCTCGGTGAGCGTATCGAACCTCTTTTTTAATACGCCAGCGCGCCTCAAATACATGAAAACACCAGCGACCGAGCTATCCAAGATTACCGATGCGATGAATCAAATTGCACTGGGCCATCCAGAAATTTCATTCACGTTAGTGCATAACCAGCGGGAACTATTACGGACGGCCGGGCGCAATGATCAACTCCAAGTCATCGGTGGGATTTACGGTGCATCTAAGGCGCACAAGATGCTGTCGTTCAAGGGCGCCGACTTAGATTTTAAAATTAATGGATACGTGAGTTTACCTGAATTGACCAGGGCTAATCGCAACTATGTCGTTGTGATTTTAAACGGCCGGTTCGTTAAGAACTATTCAATCGTAAAGGCAATCGTGGATGGATACAAATCAAAGCTAATGGTGGGGCGCTATCCGATTGCAGTGATTAATATTCAAACGGATCCAACGTTAGTTGATGTTAATGTTCATCCGACGAAACAAAGCGTCCGGATTAGTAAGGAAGAGCAGCTCTGTACTTTAATTACGAATACGATTGCTGAGCGTTTCTTACACCAGAATTTAATTCCAGACGTAATGAATCAGCAACGGCCGGTTCAACCTAAGTATCATGATGATCAATTAGCATTTCAATTGAACCAAAATTCAACCCATTACCAAGCTGCTGCCGCTCCGTTGCCACAACAGCAACCGCCAGTCGATTCAAATGAGCCTACAAACAAATCATCGCTTAAACCGCAAACGAAGCGCCCCAAGCGCGTCATTATGGTTGAGAATAAGGCCGATTTAGCTAGCGCTGATGTTCAAAAATTCGTTGCCTACTATCAGGCCGAAGGGACGATGCCACCATTTGATTCCGCTACTAATCCAAAGCCGGCTGCAACGCTGGCCCCGGTGGAAGCTAAGCCAGCTGCTAAGCCGGCTGAGAACCAGCACCAATTTCCGAATCTGGTTTATATTGGACAGATGCATGGAACGTACTTGTTGACGGAAGCAGCGGATGGCATGTACATCGTTGATCAACATGCTGCGCAGGAACGGATTAATTACGAACGGTTTCGTGAATCGATTGGAGACGTGGCAAACGACCAACAGGATTTATTGGTCCCAATCGTCCTGGAGTATTCCACCACTGATACGTTGGTATTATCTGAACGCTTGGAACTATTGAAAAGTATTGGCATTTTTTTGGAACCGTTCGGCAAGAATAGCTTCATCGTTAGGAGCCATCCAACGTGGTTTATCAACGGACGAGCGGAACAAACGATTCGAGAAATGGTCGATCAAGTGCTGACTAACGGAAAGCTTTCCGTTGCTCAATTTCGCGCCCAGACTGCGATTACAATGAGTTGTAAGCGGGCGATTAAGGCTAATCACCATTTGGATCGGCAGCAGGCCGTATCACTACTAGATCAGTTAAGTCAGGTCGAAGATCCTTATAATTGTCCGCACGGTCGGCCGGTGTTGGTTCATTTTACTAATTACGATATGCAAAAAATGTTCAAACGAATTCAAGATTCCCACGAGAGCCAAACCAAACGGAATTAAGGAAGGTTAATTAAATGTATGAATATCTAACGGGGTTCGTTACGGCGGTGACCCCCAGCTACATTGTTTTAGATGTGAATGGAATTGGCTATCTGCTTTATACGGCTGATCCCTACCGGTACCACGTGGATGCGGATAAGCAGCTAAAACTATACGTTCACCAAGTGATCACGGACTCGTTTCAATCGTTATACGCTTTTGCTAGTCGAAATGATAAGGCGTTATTCGAAAAGTTGATCAATGTCTCTGGCATTGGTCCAAAGAGTGCCAACGCCATTATGGCGGGAAATCAAAACCAGGGTCTCCTACGGGCAATTAATGAGGAAAACATCACCTTTTTGACGAAGTTTCCGGGGGTCGGAAAAAAGACCGCAAAGCAGATTGTGTTGGACCTAAAGGGCAAACTGGACGACCTCTTTGAAGCCGACCAGTTGGCTCCTAAATCAAGGGTTGCTGTTAGTGTAAGCACTTCCGATACGAGGGAGCTACAAGATGCGTTAGCAGCCCTCAATGCATTGGGATATTCCAGCCGGGACGTTGCCAGGGTCAAAAAACAACTATTGGCATTGGACGGCGAATTAGACACCAATCAATACTTGAGTGAGGGGCTGAGGTTATTGACCCAGTTTTAAAAATCGAAGGGAGGGAATTGAATGTCAGATAACGATCGAATCGTTTCAGGTGATTCCAAAGACCACGATGAAGAATTAGTGGAGAAATCGTTGCGGCCCCAAACGTTGCGCCAATACATTGGACAAGAACAACTCAAGCATGAGTTGTCAGTGTATATAAAGGCAGCCAAGCAGCGTGAGGAGTCTTTGGACCATGTTTTGCTATATGGGCCACCTGGATTAGGGAAGACCACCTTAGCGATGATCATTGCCCGTGAAATGGGTGTTAACATCAAAACCACCAGTGGCCCGGCGATTGAAAAGCCAGGGGACCTGGTTGCGTTATTGAACGAACTTCGGCCCGGTGACGTTTTATTTATTGATGAAATTCACCGCCTGCCTAAGGTGGTGGAGGAAATGTTATATTCAGCGATGGAAGATTTTTACATCGATATCGTGGTGGGGCAGGGACCGACCGCCCATCCAGTCCACTTCCCGTTGCCTCCATTTACGTTGATCGGAGCAACCACCCGGGCGGGAACCCTAGCACCACCACTGCGTGATCGCTTTGGAATCGTTGAACATATGAACTATTATGAAGTGGCCGATTTACAAGAAATCGTGAAAAGAACTGCGGATATCTTTGGGACCACGATTAACGAGCAGGCGGCCCATGAAATTGCCCGGCGCTCGCGGGGAACCCCTAGAATTGCTAACCGGCTCTTGAAACGTATTCGTGATTTTGCCCAGGTTTCAGGACAAGCCCAAATTGAATTACCAATCGTGGACCATGCGCTAACGCTCCTTAAGGTAGATGATATGGGATTGGATGCAACCGATAAGAAGTTGCTGACGACCATGATTGAAATTTATAATGGCGGCCCAGTTGGTCTAAATACGATTGCTGCTAACATTGGTGAGGAATCTGATACGATTGAGTCAATGTATGAGCCGTATCTATTACAAATTGGTTTTTTAAAGCGGACCGCCCGCGGACGAACGGTCACGAACCGCGCATATCAGCATTTTAAGCTAAAACCGCTAGACTAAGGGGCTAAATTTTGTTAAAGTAGTATGTAAAGTAAGGAGTGTTATTAAAATATGCAATATTCATCATTAATTTTCATCGTGATTATCATTGTGGTAATGTACTTTACCATGATTCGACCACAAAAGAGACGCCAACAAGAACACCAACAAACCATTAACAACATCAAGAAGGGTGACCAAGTGGTTACGATTGGTCGGCTTCACGGGGTCGTTGATTCAATTAATCGGGATACTAAGACCGTAACGCTTGATTGTGACGGGATTTATCTTGAATTTGATTTAAATGCGATTGCTAGTGTTACCGCCGCAACTGCTGCGGATACTAATGAAGCTGCCAGTTCTGCTAGCGCTGATGCTGAACCAGCAAAATCAGCTGAATCAAATGAGACTGCTGCTAAGTCTGATGCAGATAATCAACCAGCAAAGTAATTTAATTAACCTTTAAAAAGCCTGAAGTTACTCAGGCTTTTTTTAATGGTATAATTAAGTTAGCAAATAAAAAAGGATGTCATTATGAATACTCAAGAACAAATCGTGAACGCAATTAAAAAATTTGACACAATTATCATCCATCGCCACCAGCATCCAGATCCAGATGCAATTGGATCACAAATGGGCTTGGCGAACGTAATCAAGGAATCGTTTCCAGAAAAGCACGTTTACTGCGTCGGTAAACAATACACCGGTTTTAACTGGTTAGGGACCGTTGATGAAATCGCTGATGATGTTTATAAAGACGCCCTAGTGATGGTGTTGGATACTGCTAATCAGCCCCGGGTTGATGATGCACGCTACACTAAGGGCAAGCAGATAATTAAAATTGACCACCACCCCAATGATGATCAATTTGGGGATTTAATGTGGGTGGTTCCAGATGCTTCTAGTACCAGTGAATTGATCTATGACCTTTACAGTTCCAGTGATGATCTAAAGATCAATGCTGAGGCCGGGCGGCTATTATATGCCGGCATCATTGGTGATACCGGTCGTTTTAAGTACCCATCGACTTCTGCACACACCTTTGCGGTGGCTGCTGGATTAGCTCAATTGGACTTTTCCACTAGCGACGTTAATCAAATCGAAGATGAAATTGACTTGCCATTAGCGCGGCTTTCGGCATACGTCTACCAAAATATTCAAATTTTAGACAGTGGGGCTGGCTACATTGTTTTAACTAACGAAATTCTGAAACAATTAGATCTGGGCGATGAAAGTACCTCCGCCGTGGTTCCCCTTCCTGGGAAGTTAAAGGAAATTAAGAACTGGGCGATTTTCGTTCAACAAAAGGATGCTAGCTACCGGGTGCGGCTTCGTTCGAAGGGTCCAGTGATTAACGAGATCGCCAAGCAATTTGGTGGTGGTGGCCATCCACTTGCTAGTGGGGCGGTCGCAAAAGACGACGCTGAAATTAAGCAAGTGATTGCAGCAATTAGTGAGGCTGCCAAGAACTATAAAGGAGAAATTGCCTAATGAGTACCACTTTTAAACAGTTCGCCCTAAAGCCATTTATCAATGAGGCATTGGCTGAACTTAATTTTACGACCCCTACACCGGTTCAAGAAAAATTAATTCCGGTAATTGAACGGGGCAAGGATGTGATTGGTCAATCTGCCACCGGGAGTGGGAAGACGCATGCGTTCTTGTTACCAATTTTTGATCAATTAGATTTGGATAGGCAAGTAGTGCAAGCGGTGATCACCACCCCTAGTCGGGAGTTAGCCTACCAAATTTATGAAAACGCTAAGCAACTCGCAGAACACAGCCAACAACCCATTCATATTGCTAATTACGTTGGTGGGACTGATAAGAAGCGGCAAGTTGATAAGCTAGAAAATGAACAACCACAGATTATCATCGGAACTCCGGGGCGGATTTTAGATTTGATTAACACCCAAGCATTGGATTTACACACTGCAAATCGCTTAGTGGTTGATGAAGCCGACATGACCCTTGACCTAGGGTTCTTGGACCAAGTTGATAAGATTGCGGCTAGTTTTGGTGATGAGCTGCAGATGATGGTCTTTTCTGCGACGATTCCTCAAAAGCTGGAGCCGTTCTTAAAGAAGTACATGAATCAGCCGGTGACGGAAGAAATTCCGGTGGCATCGGTAATTAGTCCCACTGTTGATAACCTATTGATTTCAACGAAGGGGCAGGATAAAAATGATTTAATCTACCAACTGCTTACGATTGGGGAACCTTACTTGGTGTTGATCTTTGCAAATACCCGTTCTCGAGTCCAAGAAATTCATGATTACCTGTTAGGACAGGGCTTAAAGGTCGGCATGATTCAAGGTGGAATGAAGCCTAGGGAACGGAAGCGGGTCATGAAGCAGGTGCAAAGACTTGAATTTCAATTCGTAGTTGCAACTGACCTAGCAGCTCGTGGAATCGATATCGATGGGGTATCTGACGTCATTAATGATGATATTCCAGAAGATCTTGATTACTTCATTCACCGGGTCGGCAGAACCGGGCGCAACGGGATGCCTGGAACGGCCATCACCCTTTATCAACCTGGTGAGGAGCAACGGGTGTCAGAATTGGAACAAATGGGAATTCAATTCAAGCCCAAGGCCATTCGTAACCACGAAATTGTGGATTCTTACGACCGGAACCGGCGTAAGACGCACCGGAATCGCGCTAAAAAATTGGATCCGACGATGATCGGGATGGTCAAAAAGAACAAACGCAAGGTCAAGCCGGGCTATAAGCGACGCATCAAAAACGCAATCAAGCGTAATGATGATATGAACCGACGAATCGAACAACGAAACGAAGCGCGCAAGCAACGGAAGCAAAAGAAGCAAAGTTCACAGCGTTATCGTTAATTTTTAGTTGTAAAAGATGGCCGATGAAATCAAAATATTGTATAATGAAATCGGATAAAGTTAATTAACAGTTTGGAACATATGAATATCAAATGGTAAATTAGAAATGGGTTGGTCAATGCAAAGCCCACAAGTTCGTTATTCATGCTATCCATATTAAAGTTACGCGACTCAGCGTTATTGGGAAATAAAGAGGTAAACGAAAACATCGTTGCAAGTAAAGTGGTACCGCGTTCAAAGCGTCTTTACTGGCAACGGTGTTTTTGTGCTTTTTGGAGGGGTTTATTGATGAAAAAATTAAGTAGTAGTGAAATTCGACAAATGTATCTGGATTTCTTTGAGGAACGCGGCCATACGATCATGCCGAGTGCTTCATTAATTCCGGTTGATGATCCGTCATTACTTTGGATTAACTCCGGAGTGGCTACAATGAAGAAGTATTTTGAAGGCCGGGTCGTTCCAAAAAACCGGCGGATGACCAGTTCACAAAAGAGTATTCGTACCAACGATATCGAAAATGTGGGAAAGACTGCGCGTCACCAAACGTTATTTGAAATGCTCGGGAATTTCTCAGTGGGTGATTACTTTAAGAAGGAAGCCATTCACTGGGCCTTTGAACTATTAACTTCAGAAAAGTATTTTGGTTGGGATAAGGATAAGCTCTACATGACGATTTATCCAGAAGACGAGGATGCTAAAAAATTCTGGATCGAAGCCGGAGTGGAACCAGACCATTTAATTGATATGGAAGATAACTTTTGGGATGTTGGTCAAGGCCCTTCAGGTCCTGATTCAGAAATCTTCTACGACCGTGGGGAAGAGTTTAACGACTTAGCACCCGATGATCCTGAAAACTACCCTGGTGGCGAAAACGAACGGTACCTGGAAGTTTGGAACATCGTGTTCTCCCAATTTAACCACAAACCAGATGACACCTACGAACCACTTCCACGGAAGAACATTGATACGGGGATGGGATTAGAACGGGTCGTTTCAATTTTTCAAAATGCGCCCACTAACTTTGAAACCGACTTATTTTTACCAATTATCCACAAGACTCAGGAATTAAGTGCCAACCGTAAGTATGGAAAGGTTGCCGCTGACGATGTTTCATTCAAAATCATTGCTGACCATGCCCGTGCAATTACCTTTGCCATTAATGATGGGGCAATTCCATCTAATGTGGGACGTGGATACGTAATTCGGCGGTTGATTCGGCGGGCCATCGTGGCTGGTCGGGATTTAGGCATTACCGAAAACTTCCTTTACCAATTAGTACCAGTGGTGGGTAAGATTATGCAATCGCACTACCCCGAAGTATTGAAGAATGCTGATTATATCGAAAAAGTGGTTCAATCAGAAGAAAACCGCTTTAATGATACACTATCAGATGGATTAGCCCTCTTGAACGAACTAATGGATGGGGTTAAAAAATCAGCAAATAAGCAAATGAGTGGCGCCGATGCATTCAAGCTTTATGATACCTACGGATTTCCATTTGAATTAACGCAAGAATACCTTGCTGATGCGGGGATGAGCGTTGATGCCGAAGGATTCAAGAATGAAATGCAAAAGCAAAAGGATCGGGCACGTAATGCTCGTGACGATGGCAATGCAATGAGTGTCCAACGGGATTTATTAGTTGATATTAAGACCCCTAGTCAATACGTTGGATATACCCAATTAACTGTTGATAACGCTAAGTTAGAGGACATCGTGTTCGATGAACAGCTAGTTGATTCCGTTAAGGCTGGTAAGGCTGAATTAATTTTTGATAAGACGCCATTCTATGCTGAAATGGGGGGCCAAGTTGCTGACCAGGGGGTAATCGAAGATCAAGATGGTCAGTTAGTAGCCAAAGTCATTGATGTCCAACACGCACCTAATAACCAAAACTTACACACCGTTGAATTAGTGGAACCAATGCAAAAGGGTGCTACTTATAAATTAGTCGTTGATCGCAATTTCCATAATAAGGTCGAAAAGAACCATACTGCGACGCATTTATTGGATCAATCATTAAGAAATGTATTAGGTGGTCACACCCAACAAGCTGGTTCATTAGTTGAACCAAACTACCTCCGGTTTGACTTTAACCACTTTGGTTCCGTTACCGAAGATGACTTGAAAAAAGTCGAAAACATGGTTAATGACCAAATCTTTGCAGAACTACCCGTCACAACGATCGAAACTGATCCAAAGACTGGAAAGGAAATGGGTGCCGTTGCGGTATTTAGTTCTAAGTATGGTAAGAAGGTCAGAGTGGTTAGTGCCGGAGATTTCTCAATTGAATTCTGTGGTGGTGATCACGTTAAGAACACCAGTCAAATTGGGTTATTTAAAATCGTTTCCGAATCTGGAGTAGGTGCTGGGGTTCGAAGAATTGAAGCGGTGACTTCCCGTGAAGCGTTTGAATACCTAAACGATAAGGAAGGACTCCTAAATCGAATTGCAGCCGAACTAAAGGCTAAGCAACTTAAGGACGTTCCAAATAAGGTCGCCCAGCTTCAATCTGAAATTAAGGATCTGAAGCAAAAACAAGAATCATTAGAAGCAAAGGTGGCTTCGCAACAAGCTAACGATGTCTTTTCTAACGTGAAGGATGTTGATGGAGTGAAGGTCATCACTGGAATCATTAAGGATTCTGGAATGGCTCAACTCCGGCAATTAGCTGATACTTGGCGGACTAAGGGCTTATCCGACATCTTAGTGCTAGGAACTAATAGCAAGGATAAGGCTAATTTAATCGCAGCCGTTAGTGATGATAAGGTCAAGGCTGGCTTTAAGGCTGGCGACTTAATTAAAGCCATCTCAGGCACCATTAATGGTGGCGGGGGTGGTCGCCCTAACATGGCTCAAGCTGGTGGAACGAATCCTGCTGGTTTGAACGATGCAATGAGTGCTGCTTATGATTGGGTCAAGACCCAAAAATAGTTGAATAAAAAACACCAATGGTTGAAGAACGCTTCACCATTGGTGTTTTTTTATATTTTTATGATATAATAGAGCAACTAACTAGTGAACGGACTGGATTTTAAACCGGCTTCAATTTGAGATTTATTGATTTTTTTAGTAAAATAACAAGGAACGCAAGGAATATGTGAGGTGTTGCAAATGGCTTCCCTAGATAAGACGATGTATTTCGATTTTAATAAAGCCCCTAAGGACGTACATGATACACTGTTAATTGTGTACCGTGCGTTGGAAGAAAAGGGATATAACCCATATAATCAAATTGTGGGTTACTTGATTTCAGGTGATCCAGCTTACATTCCACGCTTCAACGATGCTCGAAATCTAATCAGACGGCACGAACGTGATGAAATTATTGAAGAATTAGTCCGTTTTTATCTGGATAATAATCAAAATGTCGGGACCGATGGAAACGAGGATCATAAATGAGGTTAATGGGATTAGACGTTGGGACTAAAACCGTCGGGATTGCAGTTAGTGATCCGTTGGGATGGACCGCCCAAGGTGTCGAAATTATACCAATTGATGAGGAACAAAAGGAGTTTGGGTTTGACCGACTGGCACAATTAGTTAAACAATATGCAGTAACTGGTTTTGTGGTCGGGTTACCTAAAAATATGAATAATACTTCGGGCCCACGGGTGGATGCCTGTCGTAAGTACGCCTGGATGGCGAACCAGCGATTTGGGATTCCATTCGATTTTCAAGATGAACGGCTCACGACCGTCGAAGCAGAAAGAATGTTAGTTGAAGAAGCTGATACTTCACGTAAAAAACGCAAACAGGTGATCGATAAAGTGGCTGCAGAATTAATTTTACAGGGCTACTTAGACCGTAAGGGAAAATTGACCCTAAATTAAAAGGAGAATTAGATTATAATGACCGAAACGACTAATGAAGATGGCAAAAAACAAATTACCTTAGTTGATGACCAGGGGAATGAAGAATTATACACGATTTTATTCACTTTTGAATCTGACGATATGGAAAAATCATACATTCTAGTATACCCAGCTGGTAAGGAAGATGACGATGAAGTCGACATCGAGGCCTACGCATTACCAAAGGGTGAAGATCCTACCGATCCACAGGGTGGCCGCTTGATGCCGATCGAATCTGAAAAGGAATGGGACATTGTTGAATCCGTTCTAAATACATTTTTAGATAATGATTCTGATGAATAATGCACCGACTCCCAGCACCCGTTGGGAGTTTTTTTGTGAGGAACTAACTTTACGGTCATTTCTAATTAAATGCTCCGTTTAGGAATGTGGAGGGATTAAAATGAGTGAAACCAAGAAGCGGTTTAAAGCTAAAATTGGGAACCGGACCTATACGTTTGTCGGCAAAAGTTCGATGGAGCATATGCATGCCGTAACTGACTTAATGAACAAGCAATTAAGCCAGTTAAATCAACTATCGGCTAGCGTCAGCTACGAAGATGCAATGGTATTATTAGCATTTAATGCGATTTCTGATCAGTTAAAACTACAGGGCGAATTAGATGAACTAAAAACGGACTCAAAATCAGGAGCCAAAAAATAATCATGTTAACAATTATTATTTTAATTTTACTATTTTGCGGTGTGATGATTGGTTTTCACCGTGGCTTAGTGGCAAGCTTAGTTATTATTGCAGGCTATGTAATTTCGTTTTGGGCTGCATGGCAGTTTTCAGTGTACCCAAGGCACTGGATTTTAACCTTGTTGCAGAGCGCTAGTCCAGCAATTGTTAGTTCAATTGCCTTCTTTGCAACCTTTTTAGTGTGCTATTTATTAGTCATGCGGATTGGTCGGATTCTAAAGACAGCTGTGCAACTACCGATTTTGAAGCAAATTAACGGCCTCTTAGGTGGGGTGGCGGGCTTTATAATGTGCTATGGATTAATTTGGATTAGCCTGAATTTTTTGATATTACAAAATGCCGATTGGTTTGCAACTCAATATGCCCACTCGACCGTTGCTCAAATGATCGTTAACCAAACACCAACAATTACCCACAATGCAATTGATAAGTGGTTACATTCTAATTAGGGGGATGGAATTATGAATTCAAAGGTTCTTAATACCCTTGAGTACAATAAAATAAAAGAAGCAATCTATGGGTACCTATCAACTAGCACTGGCCGACACGAGCTCAGTCAATTAAACCCCAGCAGTGACCCGCAACAAATTGAACGGGCCCTTTTGGAAACTGATGATGGTGCCCATATTTTAAGATTACAAAAATCAATGCCATTAGTGACTTTAAATGACATTCGTCCGTACATGAAGCGCTTAACAATCAACGCTAGTTTAAACGGAACCGAATTGGCTCAGATTATGCAGGTATTAATCACGGTAAACCGGATGGTTAGTTTTTTTGATAATTTACGTGCCAATAAAGTTGAGCTACAAAAACTCTATGATTTAATTACAACCTTTGCGATTATTCCGGAAATTACGCAACGCTTACAGCACTCTTTAAATCCGGATGGCCGATTATTAGATTCAGCTTCCGAGGAGCTCTATGGATTAAGAAAACGGATTACCCGGACTGAGACTACGATTCGTAACCGGATGGGGAAGTATTTACGTGGTAACCAGGCTAAGTTTCTTAGTGAGGCCATCATAACCATTCGTGACGACCGTTACGTTATTCCAGTAAAGGCTGAGGCAAAGGGAAAATTTGGCGGAATCGTTCATGACCAAAGTGCATCTGGACAGACCCTGTACATTGAACCTGCCGCAGTGGTGGAATTAAACAACCAACTTCGTCGTGATCAATTAGCCGCTCGCCATGAGGAAATTAAAATCCTTGCGGAGTTATCAGCAATGGTGGCGCCGTACCAGGATGAAATTATCACCAATGCGAAAATCATTGGCCACCTGGATTTAATCAACGCGAAGGCCCAGTACGCTAAAAAAATTAAAGCAACGTTGCCCAAGCTGTCGCGTGCTAATCACCTGCACTTGAAGAACGCTCGACACCCATTGATTGATCCCCACAAGGTAGTGGGGAATACGATTACCCTGGGTGCTGAATACCGTGCAATCGTGGTGACCGGTCCGAATACGGGTGGGAAAACCATTACGATTAAGACGGTGGGCTTATTACAGCTAATGGCCCAATCAGGGTTGTTCATTCCAGTTAACGAGGGCAGTCAAGTCGGTGTATTTGACGATATTTTCGCTGATATTGGGGATGCACAATCGATTGAAAATAATCTGAGTACCTTTTCATCGCACATGGATAACATCATCAGGATTTTGAAACGAATTACTGCGAATAGCTTGGTACTATTGGATGAAGTGGGTGCTGGGACTGATCCCAAGGAGGGAGCTGCCCTTGCAATCGCGATTTTAGATAAAATTGGATCAGTTGATAGTGAAGTGATTGCTACGACCCACTATCCAGAATTAAAGGCATATGCGTACAATCGCCCCAAGACAATTAATGCCTCAATGGAATTTGACATTGATACGTTAAAACCAACCTACCACCTCTTGGTCGGGGTGCCTGGCCAAAGTAATGGACTTAATATCGCTGAGCGGCTTGGGATGGAAGCTAGCGTGATTCAAGAAGCGCGCTCGTTTTCAGATACCAGTAGTCAAGAAATCAATAATATGATTAAACAACTGGCAGATCAAACCCGTCGGGCAAGGGAGGATGCTGACTATCTACGGAGTCAATTAAATGCGGCTACTAAGTTGCATGCCGAATTGACTGAGAAGTTTAGCCAGTACGAAAAGCAGCGGGAACGACTGACTCAAAATGCAAAGGAACGTGCCAACGAAATTGTTGCCAAGTCCAAACGCCGGGCTGATAAAATCATTGCTGATCTGCATGAAAAGCAAAAACACCTTTCTGAATCGGCAGTAAAGGAAAATGAACTAATGGATGCAAAGGGGCAGTTAAATGCACTGCATAAGGATCTTAATCTATCCAACAACCGGGTCTTGAAGCGTGAAAAAGCTAAGCATGATTTCCACAAGGGTGATGATGTGATGGTGAAATCATACGGACAACCAGGGGTATTAGTTGATAAGGTCGGCAAGCAGAGTTGGGAAGTTCAAATTGGGATTCTGCGGATGAAGATTGAAGAATCCGATTTAGAAAAGCTGAATCAGCCTAAGCAAGCACCCAAGCGGCAGTATAGTGCGGTACGGCGGACTAGTTCTTCTGGGATGTCATCGACCCTTGATTTACGTGGCCATCGTTACGATGAGGCAATGCACGAGGTTGACCGCTACATTGATGCTGCTTTACTAGCTGGGTACCCGTCCGTAACCATTATTCATGGGAAGGGGACCGGAGCCCTACGAAAGGGTGTTACTGACTACTTGAAACGAAATCGACGGGTAAAGAGCTTTGGTTACTCGCCAGCCAATGCTGGTGGTGATGGGGCGACCGTTGTTAAATTTAAATAGTGTACAATGCGTTTTGATTGATTTTAAAATAATGCGTGTTAAACTATTAAAAAGAATTAATTTAGGAGGGATTTATATGGTTACTGAAACTACTGATAAAACATTTGAACAAGATACTTCAAAGGGTGTTACCTTGACTGATTTCTGGGCCACTTGGTGTGGTCCATGCCGGATGCAATCACCAGTTGTTGATCAATTATCAGAAGAGATGGGTGATAAGGTAACGTTCAATAAGATGGATGTTGACCAAAATCAAGCCACTCCCCAAAAGTTTGGGATTATGAGTATTCCAACCTTGCTAGTTAAAAAGGATGGTAAGGTTGTAGATAGTATTGTGGGTTACCACAGTAAGGAACAATTAGCAAAGATATTGGATCAATACGTTAACTAATTAAAACCAAATAAAAAATCACGACTGTGTGGTCGTGATTTTTTATTTGGTTTTTTGATCTTGATGTTGATCAACCGCTTCGTTAGTGGGTTGATTTGGCATTGGTTCTTGTTCAACGGGTTGTTCTTTGCGGTTCGAGATAACGGAAAATGGAGCAACCGTTTCAAATTCATCGGTCGTATTTTTGGGGTCGATATGGACGGTAATGACTACGCTCCCCTTTTTAACGCTTTTTTTATTTAGTTCGGCTTCTGAAATGAGGCCGCGTTGTTGTTCTACTGATTGGGCAAGTAGGCCGGCCTCGAACATAAAGTCCGCGTCCGCATTAACAGCAAGGCGGGCGTTGACGATGGGGCCGTCAATGAGCCATTCGATAGCAGTCTTATTTTCACTTTGGATGGTTAGATGGCCTAGCCCACTTTGCTCAAAGAAGGTAATTAGGTCCGCTGGATTAGTGGTGGCGTATTTTCTAGCCATGGATTTGCCAGCCCAGTAAAGAATACTATGGATATCCTCACCTAGCAGGTCGGAAATTACTCCATCACGGAGGAGTGCTGCTGGCCAATTTTGTTTAATTTCCGGATTAGTAATGAATTTTTGATATAATTCTTGATTCATATCCGTTCTCAACCTCAATTCTTTTTCATTTATAATCACTATTATACACTTACTAAAACAATTTTTGCGACCCCTTTACATTATCTTATACCTTGAAGGTTGGTAGAAAATGTTAGATAATTAAGTTTCATAATATGCGAAAGAGGGACCAATGATGAATTCACAACCGATTGGATTCATGGATTCTGGAGTCGGTGGCCTGACGGTTGCCAAAGCTGTTATCAAGAAGCTGCCGAACGAGTCAATTGTTTACTTCGGTGACGAAGCCAGATTACCATACGGCGAAAAAAGCCAAGCACAAATTCAAACCTATGCAACCCAGGTTGCCCGTTTTCTATTGAAACGAGAGATTAAATTATTAGTGGTGGCGTGCAATACTGCATCTGCCCAGGCACTACCACTGTTAGCTCGTGAGTTGCCAATCCCGGTAATTGGCGTAATCGATCCGGGTAGTAAATTAGCAATCAACACGACGCTTAACCATCGGGTGGGTGTAATTGCAACCAATGGGACCGTTAATAGCCATGCTTACGAACGGGAGTTGAAACGGCTTGATCCAAAGACCACTGTTTTTAGTCTCGGGTGTCCACGGTTTATTCCAATGGTCGAGGATGGTGAATACCATCGGCCTGAAGATCAAAAGATTGTTGATGTCGATGTTAAGCCGATGCTAGCTCATGGCATTGATACGTTGATAATGGGGTGTACCCACTACCCCATTATGCGAAAATTGATTCAAAATGCGGTGGGGCCTCGGATTCGATTGGTGGATCCCGGCATTGCCGTTTGTGAGCAGGTAGTTGACGGCCTAAAACATGCGGATTTAATGGCCCCTAATGATCATCAAGCGACCTATCGGTTCTATACGACCGGTGCGGTGGCTAAATTCGTAACCATTGCTGAGGATTGGTTACAAATGAAAATTGACGCCTGCCATGTCGACCTTTCAGAATTGGAGTGATTTTAATGACTGATTTAATTATTGCGACGAACAACCCTAATAAGGCTCGTGAATTTCGAGAAATGTTGGAACCACACGGATTCAATGTCAAAACACTGGCCGATTTTCCGGAAGTGGGTTCAATTAACGAAAACGGAGCAACATTTGAACAAAATGCGACCATTAAAGCCCGTGCAGTGGTGGATGCAACTGGGCTAGCTGCGCTTGCTGATGATTCAGGATTACAGGTTGCCGCCTTAAATGGGGCTCCCGGAGTCCATTCAGCACGGTATGCTGGCGATCATGATGATTTAGCAAATAACCAAAAACTATTAGCTAATTTAGTGGGGCAAAATGACCGTTCAGCTATTTTTAGGACGTGCCTGGTACTACTAAAGCCCAGTGGGGCTAAACTGGTTGTGAACGGGGATATTCATGGTGAAATTTTAGATGCACCGCGTGGAACCAGCGGCTTTGGTTATGATCCGTTATTTTACGTTCCGAAGTTTAAGTTAACGATGGGTGAAATGACCGATGAACAGAAGAATTCAATTAGCCATCGGGGGCGCGCCACTCGCCAGTTACTTGCTAAAATTGATGAGTGGTGGAATCAGACCAAATAAAAAAGACGAATTTAAATTCGTCTTTTTTATTTGGTCATTAATTAGTTCAACACAACCGGGCTCTTTGGTAATTCGATTCCGGCATCTGAGATGGCATCTAGGTAGAGACCTAAGAATTGGTGTTGAATGTATAGTTGTTGACCGTTCTTAGTTTCAATATTAACTTGAATGGCAAGGTTACCATCAGGAGTATTGAATGCACCCCAAACATCTGGTGCAGCGATAATATCTGGATACTTTTTAACGTTTTCAGCATTAACCTTATTAATAACCCCGATGGTTTTATCAACTGGGGTGTTCCCATTAATACGGATCTGAATGATCGCTCTGGTCTCACTACGGTTTCGGTTCGTGATCGCAGCTAGTTGGCGGTTAGGAATGTAGTTAACGTAACCCGTAAAACTGGTTAATTCAGTCGTCCGCAATGCCACTCCGGTAACGGTTCCTTCAATTTGGGTCCCGGTCGTCATGGTAATGGTAACGTATTCACCAACATCAATTTGCTTTTCAAATAAAATTAAAAAGCCGGTTACAATATCCGTAACCAATCCCTGTGCTCCAATCCCGATGGCAACACTGAAGATACTGGCACTGGCAAGCAGGGTACCGATTGGGACGCCTACTTCTGAAAGGACCGAGTAGATCCAAAAAAATACTAATCCATATTGGAATGAATTATTGGAGACGACATGCAGCGTGTTGATGCGCTTAGCCGAATTATTGGTGTTGTTGCTTTTAGCATATTGCTTGAACGCCTTGTTGATAAAGAATTTACCAACCCGACTAATGATGATAAAAAAGATTGAAATTACAATCACAGAAAAGGCGGCGCTAGTGAAATCATTTAAAATTTTATCCCACTTGAACGTTGCTAAGTACTTTTGAATGAATGAACTATTTTTAGTGATCACAGATTCTGCGATAAGCATTATTAATTCCCCCTCGATATAATAAACGTATTTTAACATAGTTTAACAATAATAATTAGTAATTAACTTTAATTGTCAAACATTATTGAAAATGATATTCTTAACAGTAGGTTTAATAATCAATTGGGGGGAGGAATTTAGATGACTGCAGGGATTATTGCTGCCTTAGCTTTTCTGCTATTAGTAATCTTTATCGGAGTATTCTTATTAAAGCTAGTAACGACTTTAAACGAGGTTAACCAAAGCTTAAAGTCAATTACTGATGATGTTGATGTTCTCGCTAGTCAAACTGAAAAAGTTTTAGCAAGTTCTAACTCAATGCTTAAGGATTTAAATGATAAGGTCAATACGATTGATCCAGTGTTCCAAGCAGCGGCAGACTTGGGAGTTAGTGTGTCAGAATTAAATGATTCTACTAAGAATCTTACTGGCCGGGTCAAGAATGGCGGTAAGATGGGCTTTGGCACTAAGTTAATGAGCTTAGCTGGTGCTTCTATCTTTGGTAACAGCAAGAAGAAAAATAAGAATAAAAAATAATCAATTTTAGAGGTGTTCGTTATGAGTAAAAAAGCAGGATTTGGATTTGGTTTATTCGTTGGATTAACTGGTGCTGCAGCTTATTTTGCATTTAAGCGCCTGGATTCAGCAAAACAAAAGGAAATCATTACTAAGGTTAACAACACAGCTCATGATTTAAAAGACCGTGCGGTTGACTATGCATTCTACGCAAATGATGCCATTTCAGACGCGCGGCAAAAAGTTAACCAAAAAACTGGTGAATTGACTGACAATGCAAAACAAGCAGTTAATTCAGCTGGTGAAAAAATTAACGATCGATTCAAAGAAAATAGTGATGACGATAATGATGAAAGTAATACTACTCAATTCCATACCGCAGCTGATCGCCTTCGTGATGAATTGAATAATACATCTGAGGATGCACAGGATGATATTGTTGTGAATGCCGACGACGTTTTTAAAAATGACAAAAAGGTCGAAACATTCTACCCGAACGGGACTTCAAAATAATAACTGATACTTAGTTTGCGAAGCTTACCACTTAACCGTGGTGGGCTTTTTTATTTACAAATAGTTGGTTGTAAAAATTGATTGAACCTTCGATGTTTGTTATATTAAATAGTAATGTAAGCGCTATTATTTAATGTAAAGGAAGGCCATTTCATGGAAAAACAAACGGTTACCATATATGACGTTGCCAGAGAAGCCCACGTTTCAATGGCAACTGTTTCAAGGGTGGTAAACGGAAATAGCAATGTACGTCAAAACACCCGCAATAAAGTGTTAAGGGTTATTAAGGACTTAAATTATCACCCTAATGCAGTAGCTAGGGGATTGGCCAGTAAAAAAACCACTACGGTGGGGGTCATTATTCCAGATGTTACTAATATATATTTTTCAGAATTGGCTCGTGGAATTAACGATATTGCTGAAATGTATAAATATAATATTATTTTGGCTAGTTCCGATGGAAACACTGAAAAGGAATGTCGGGTGTTCAATTCACTATTAGCTAAGCAGGTTGATGGAATTGTATTCATGGGGCGTGATGTTACGACTAATCTGCGGAAGGCCTTCAATGATGCAAAGGTGCCGGTAGTATTAGCAGGAACGACTAGTAAGGATCCAGTAGAACCTAGCGTTAATATTGATTATCGAGCTGCGACTGATGAGGCAGTTAGTCAGCTGTTGAACAACGGGTGTCAAAAAGTCGGTTTGGTTTGTGGTGCCTTGAAGTATTCAATTAACCGGGAATACAGGCTTGCTGGTTATCGTGATGCCCTTTTAAAAAAGCAAGTGGAATTTGATGAGCATTTATTATTTGAAACCAGTGAAAGTTATCAAGATGGTTATGATTTAGCTCCCCGTTTAATTCAAAACGGGATTCAGGGGGCCTTTGTCAGTGACGATGAATTAGCTGCTGGGATTTTAAACGGGCTTACCGATGCCTCAGTTAACGTCCCGACTGCTTTTCAACTGATTACGGGGAACAATACGAAGTTCACCCGGGTGGTGAGACCAGAATTATCATCAATTGACCAGCCACTCTACGATATTGGAGCCGTAGCAATGCGGCTATTAACTAAGTTGATGGATCATGATGTCGTTGCAAATAAAAACGTCGTGTTGGCCCATCAAATTATTAACCGGAATTCGACTAACTAGTGAGGATGATGAGAATGAAATCAAACGAAGCGTTATTGATTATCGATTACACAAATGATTTTGTTGCTGACCACGGGGCATTGACCTGTGGTAAAGCAGCCCAACAATTAGCTCCTTCAATTACTAACCTAGCTACCCAAATGCTAAGGCAGGGTGCTTTTGTGTACCTACCGACCGATGTCCATCGGCCAAATGATCAATACCATCCAGAAACGAAGCTTTACCCACCGCATAATGTACGGAATTCATGGGGACGCGAGTTGTTTGGGCAGGTCAATTCTTGGTATCAAACTAATCAGGCTAACGAACGGGTCAGATTATTTGATAAGACCCGCTATAGCTCATTTGCCGGGACGGACTTAGATATTCGGTTGCGGGAGCGCCATGTTGACACCCTTCATTTAACGGGGGTGTGCACCGACATTTGTGTTTTGCATACGGCAGTGGATGCATATAACAAGGGTTATCAGTTAGTAATTCACCGTTCCTGTGTTGCGACCCTATCTGATGCTGCACAGCAATGGGCTTTGAATCATTTTCAGAATTGTTTAGGGGCAAAAGTAGTTGATTAGGGCTTGGTACCTTGATTAGCCCCCTAGATATTGATATAATTATATTTGTTTAATTTAGGATTATAAAGAGAGGAGTGCTTAATTTATGTCAGGACATTCAAAATGGCATAACATCCAGGGACGTAAAGGTGCTCAAGATGCTAAGCGTGGAAAGATTTTCCAAAAAATATCACGTAACTTATATCAAGCCGCTAAGGCTGGTGGTGTTGACCCAGACGGTAACCCCCAATTACGACTAGAAATGGATAAGGCGAAGGCTGCTAACATGCCTAAGACTAACGTTCAACGTGCGTTAGATAAGGCTTCTGGTGTTGGTGGAGCTAAGTTCGAAGAAATTAACTATGAAGGTTATGGCCCTGGTGGAACTGCCGTAATGGTTTCTGCTTTGACCGATAATAAAAACCGAACTGCTTCGGCAATTCGGTCAGCATTTACCCACCATGGTGGTTCATTAGGTGCTTCCGGTTCTGTTTCATACCTGTTCGATCGAAAGGGTTACATTGTAATTCTTCGCGACGGGTTAGACGTTGACGAAGATACCATGCTCATGGATGCATTAGATGCTGGTGCTGATGATATGAAGGCTAGTGATGATCGTTTTGAAATCTTCACTGACCCATCAAATATGCAATCAGTTCGGGATGGACTTCAAGGTAAGTATAATTTAGATACTGCTGAAGTTAAAATGATTCCAAATACGGTAACTGAGGTGCCTGAAGGCAAGGTTTCCCAATATGTTGCCTTAATCGATGAACTATCAGAAAATGATGATGTTCAAGATGTCTACGAAGCTGCTAAGCTTCCGGATAATGTTGAATAATTAATTTAATCCACATTTTTAAATTCCCAATCAACGATTCGTTGGTTGGGAATTTTTTTGCGTAATTAAAGATTAAGGAGGGATGATATGGATGTAAAAGCATTAATTAATAGCATTCTTAGTGAGGCGTATCAAAATCGTTCGGCTGATGTTTACATTGTGCCCAGAACCACTAAGTACTTAATTGAACGCCACCACCATAATCAGGTAATCACGATGCAGGCACTTGATTGCATTACCGGGCTAAAGCTCATTAACTACTTGAAATATAACGGAAACATGTTGATTAGTGAACATCGACGCCCCCAAATTGGTGCAATGGAATGGCAGCATCAAAATGCTCGTTGCTATCTCCGTTTTTCTACCGTGGGTGATTTTAAGGGGCGTGAAGCAATGGTGATTCGTTTGATTTATCCATTGAATGAACAAACTACCCAATTTTTCTTTGAGCATCAATTTCGTGATTTAAAGCAGCGAGCTAGTCAACGGGGGTTAATGGTGTTTGCTGGTCCCACCGGTTCCGGAAAAACAACGACCATCTACCATTTGGCACGTCAATATAGTCAAAATCAGATGATAATGACAATTGAGGATCCGGTGGAAGTGTATGAACCGAGCTTCTTACAGCTGCAAGTGAATGCGGATGCTGAGATGAGCTACCAAGAGTTATTGAAGGTCGGGTTAAGAAACCGGCCCGATATTTTCATTATTGGTGAAATTCGGGATGCCAATACCGCTCAAGCAGCGGTCCAAGCAGCTTTAAGTGGGCACTTGGTGTTAACTACGATTCACTCTAAGACCCCCCTGGGGGTAGTGCAACGGCTGATGAACCTGGGGGTTGAACGTGATTATTTAGAACAAGCATTGAATACGGTAGTATATCAGCGCCTATTGAATACTAGTTCCGGACAGCCCAAGGCACTGTTAAATACGGTGACTAGTGAAGCCATCTTTGAAAAATTAATTGATGGGCACCAATCCATTCAGGCATGGCGAAATGACTTACAGACTTTAATTACCAAGGGACAGTTAAGTACAACGGAAGGAAAGCGGGTGTGGTATGGGTAAGGGGTTATCAATTAAAAAGCAGCTACGCTTTTTAGAATCATTTAATTCATTACTACAAAATGGGTTTTCAATTGGGGAGTCAATGAAGTTAATTACAGAACTTTACGAATCAGATCCATTTACCGATCAGATGCTTACCCAGTTGAACAATGGCGAAACGTTTGCGACTGGCATGCGTAATTATTTTCCAGATGACATCGTTAACCAGATTCAAATTGCCGAACGCCACGGTCAACTGGTTGATACGATGCATGAAGTCCAGTTATTCATTGCCGAACGGAACAAACAACAAAATAAGTTAAAGGCGTTATTAATGTACCCATTTTTTTTAATCGGGTTACTATTAATTATCATTTTAGGGATTAAGTTTTTTGTGACCCCCCAGCTAACGATGATAAGTGAGCGTGCCGTCCCCAGTGGTGGTCATCATTTTTGGTGGTGGTTCTTATTATCAGGACTTTTGTTAATCGTTGGGCTTTTATCACTTTGGATATTTCAAAAAACGCCCATTCAACGGGTGGAAATATTTGCTAAATTACCAATTATTGGTGTGCTGATCAAAGCATACTATGCCTACTTTTTTGCTAGTAATGTTTCATTACTATTGGCAAGTGGGATGGAGGCTAAATCAATTGCTAAGTTAATGCAGCAATTTAGTGCTCGCTCTATTTTTTATGAAATTGGGTCGGAACTAGAAGCAACACTGCAAGCTGGGGGCCGGATTAGTAAGATTATTGAACGGCATTCATTTTTACCGAATGAGGCAGGATTGTTTTTTGATCGTGGTGATCAGGTCCAGGTAGTGGCTAAAAAGCTAAGCGTTTATGCTAAGTTGTCCTTTGCCAAGTTGTGGAATCAATCCCAACGCTTGATTGCAATTATCCAGCCGATTATTTTTATAGTGATTGGTTCAGCCATCGTGGTGACCTATTTGAACATGTTATTACCGATGTATGATACTTTAAGTGAGGTTTATAAGTAGATGAAAATAAAATTTAAACGCCAAAGAGAGGCGTTCACGTTGATTGAAATGACCATTGTATTATTTATTATTTCCCTGTTAATTTTAATTGTGATTCCCAATCTTGCTAACCAACGGAATAATGCAAAGTCAATTCATGGAACCGCAATGGAATCCGTGGTCCAGACCCAAATTGATAGTTACTTGAATGAAAATAATGATGATAAGGTCACGTATGGGGTCCTGATTAATAAGGGCTACTTAAGTGAAAAACAAGCCCGACAGGCCCAAAAGGATGGCATTAAGATTATTGATAACAATGCTAAGAAGTAGGGATGCCTTTACCGTCTTAGAATCGTTAATCGTATTGGGAGTTACCGTCATGATTTTAGGAATTGGGTTGTTTGCTGCTAAGGGCTTTGATACCGGTAAAATTCAGGAGCGTATTTTTTGGCAGTCGTTTCAAAAGCACTGGCAGTTCTCCGAGCGCTATGCGGTGGAAACCCACTCTGCTGTGTCCGTGACCTTTTTTCACAATCACGTTATGTTCATTTATGGCAATGGTGATAGTCCGCCATATCGAATTCGGTATCCAAAGGGCCTTGTCGGCGTAAAGGGAAAGGATGAAATTATAATTAAGGATAATGGCCACGTCAGTCCTAAAACGATCTGGTGGCAATCAAAAAATAACCAACGAACCGTTAAACAAACGTTTCAATTGGGATGGGGAGTGTATCGAGTAAAATATGAGTAGTAGAAATGGATTTACATTAATTGACTCATTATTAGCCTTAGCAATTATTAGTACTGCAGCCACTTTTTATTTGACAGTTTTTCAAACCGTCAATACAAGACTAATTAATAGTCGAATTCAGATGGAGCAAAGTCGAAATCAATATGAAAAAAGCATTCTTGAAATCCGTTAGGAATCGAAATGGATTTACGATCGTCGAAAGTATCATTTCGCTAATGGTTGTTGCAATGGTCATTTTATTATGTGGGATTTTATTTAGTTACGTAGTTACTAGGCGCCAGCATGATAATCATTTAACGGCATTTCATCTATATTTAAGAATGATTGAATCGAAGGAATATCGGTTTAAATACGTTGAGCATCGAAGTGATCGATTAGTGCTTAAAACTGCTGATAAACAATACATTATTTCACTTGCTAACGATAGCATTAGGATGACGACTACGCATGGGGGTTACGTTCCGTTGATTGATGGGGTCGATTATGTTGAATGGCACTACCATCGCGACGTTTTAATGACGCGGGTAATCATGCAAAATGGGGATGTTTTCAAAGCTAAATCACTATTAAAAACGGGGTAATCATTAATGAGAAGGGCTTCAATGACGTTAATTGCAACTATGGTATTATTATTATTAACTACGCTCCTACTATTTCAAATTACGGCAATGAATGCCGAAATTAGGACCAATCATTCCATTATTCGTGATTATCAAGAACGTGGTGCGACGCTCAAAAATCAGCAAAAATAATTTAATGGTGGTCAATCTTGAATTTATCAATAATTTTCTGGTAATATTATTATGAATGATTGTTTAATCATTAACTTAAGGAGGGTGAGAATACTGGTCAGAAAAGATACTGAGACTCTTTTTAAGGTATTGGATCAATCCACTGAATTATTGCAAAAAGCATTAAATTGTTCTTATCTAGATGCATTTATTGAAAATGGGAATAATCTGTTAGATAATGATAATGTTCATGTGGAAAATGGACAGCCGAGGGATGAGGTAGTTAAGCAACTTAAAACCCTTTATTCACAGGTTGATTATTCAGACATGGCATCTAAGGATGTTCGAAAGGCCATCCAGATGGTATTGATTAAGGCCATCACTCAGGATAAGATTCAATCTAACCACCAGTTGACTCCCGACACGATTGCATTCATTATTGGCTATTTGCTTACCCGGATTTTTAAATCCCAGCCTGAAATTGAAATTTTGGACTTAGCGGTCGGTAGCGGGAATCTATTGATGGCCATAATGCATCAGTTATCATCCGAATTACACGCAACTGTGCATGGAATCGGAATTGATAACGATGATTCAATGCTTTCCATTGCGGGAATTAGCGCTGAAATGCAAAAATTACCAGTAGAATTAATCCATCAAGATTCCATCAATAACATTTTGGTCAATAACGTAGACTTAGTAGTTTCAGATTTACCGGTTGGCTTTTACCCAATTGATGAAAACGCTAAAAACTATGTGACCCATTCTGAAACGGGGCACTCATATGCCCACCACCTCTTAATTGAGCAGGGAATGAACCATGTTAAGCCCGGTGGATTTGGGGTGTTCTTGGTTCCTAGTAATTTATTTCAAACTAAAGAGTCAAAATCACTATTAAAGTGGATGCAAGATGATGCATACCTCCAAGGAATGCTAAATTTGCCAAAGGAATTATTCGCAAATGCTGCGACCCAAAAGGCAATTATGATCTTACAACGTCATGGAAATGGTGCAAAGCAAGTTAATAAAATCATGATTGGTGAATTTCCTTCCTTCAAGGATCAAGCTGCATTTCAAAAATTTATTGCAGAAATTGTTGATTGGGAGCAAAAGGATTTATTAGCTAATTCATAATAATATTTTTAAGGAGAATAATTATGGGAAAATCAATTGCAATTAATGCTGGTAGTTCAACTCTAAAGTACAAGTTATTCGAAATGCCATCAGAAAAACTTATTTCTAGCGGGGACATCGCAAGAATCGGGATGCCAGATTCCACCGTATCAATTAAGTACGGTGATGGTAAGAAATATAAGGATACTTTAGATGTTAAAGACCATGAAGAAGCAATTAAATTGGTATTGGACAAGCTACTTAGTTTGGACATTATTAGCGACTACAATGAAATTACTGGGGTTGGCCATCGGGTAGTTGCTGGTGGTGAAGAATTTAAGGATTCAGTAGTAATCACTGATGAAGTTCTCCAAAAATTAGAAGACCTATCAGAACTAGCACCACTTCACGAACCTGCTAATATCCTAGGAATTAAGGCATTTAAGAAGATTTTACCAAACGTTATTAGTGTGGCGGTATTTGATACTTCATTCCACACTTCCATTCCTGAAAAGAACTATGTTTATGGAATTCCTTATGAATACTATGAAAAATATGGTGCTCGTAAGTATGGGGCCCATGGAACTAGTTACCGGTACGTTTCTGGACGGGCTGCTGCCATGCTTGGTAAGCCAGTCGAAGACCTTAAGTTAGTTATCATGCATATTGGAGCCGGTGCTTCAATGTGTGCGGTTAAGGGCGGTAAGTCATTTGATACTTCAATGGGCTTCACTCCATTGACCGGGGTAATGATGGCAACACGTTCTGGGGATGTTGATCCTTCCGTTCTTTCATACGTGATGGAAAAAGAAGGCATTGATAAACTAAGTGACATGATTAAGATTTTAAATAACCAATCTGGTTTACTAGGGGTATCAGGGGTTTCAGCTGATATGCGTGAAATCGAAGGCGTTCAAGCTAAGAACCACCGGGCTTACCTTTCTAGAGAAATGTATAAAAACCGGATTATTCGCTACATTGGCCAATACATTGCTGAAATGAATGGTGTTGACGCAATTGTATTCACTGCTGGTGTTGGTGAAAATGATATTATGATTAGACAAGAAGTAACTGATGAATTAGGCTACTTCGGAATTGCAGTTGATCCTAAGAAGAATGATATTCGTGGTGAAGAACGTGATATTAGTACCGATGATGCTAAGGTTAAGACCTTGTTAATTCCTACTAATGAAGAATTAATGATTGTTCGAGATGTTGAACGATTAAAGGATCACCAATAATCATCATTATTAAATAATCAGCTAAAATGGGCCTCTTAAATTGAGTGTCCATTTTTATTTCAACTAAAAATGAATTATTTTCATTTAAAATATTATAAAGTGAATTTTAATTGATATAACGATACTTACACTCGTTTACTGATTTTTAAATTGTGGGCCACTACTATGGAAAGTTCCTAATTCTATGTATAATGTGCTCATTAAGGGGTGTGAATAATGGGACAAAATGATGAACAAATGTCCAAGGAATTAAAGGAGCGCCACGTCCAGTTAATTGCGCTCGGGGGAACGATTGGAACCGGATTGTTTTTAGGAGCCGGGCAGTCGATTCACTTTGCTGGACCATCAATTTTACTTGCATACATAATTGCAGGAATTGCTTGTTTCTTCCTAATGCGTGCGTTGGGGGAACTACTGATGTCTAATCCGGATAGTACTTCATACATTGATTTTATTGATAAGTATCTGGGAGCCAGGTGGGGATTTATTGCCGGTTGGACCTATTGGATCTCATGGATCGCCATTGCAATGGCAGAAATCACTGCTGCAGGGTTATATATGAAATTTTGGTTCCCATCGTTACCGCAATGGTTACCAGCACTACTGATTTTGATCATTTTATTCTTTTTGAATTCAATCACGGTCTCGGCATTCGGAGAAACTGAGTTTTGGTTCGCAATTATCAAGGTAGTTGCCATCATTGCATTGATTGTAGTCGGAGTGGTATTGCTATTAATGCACTATCAAACTTCAGTGGGGCCCGTTAGTTTGAATAACTTAACCAATGGAAAGTTTTTTGCTAACGGTGCGAAGGGCTTTTTCCTATCATTTCAAATGGTTATCTTTAGTTTCGTTGGAATTGAGATGATTGGGATGACCGCATCTGAAACTAAAGATCCCGAAAAAGTGATTCCAAAGAGTATTAATTCGGTGCCGACCAGAATCTTGCTATTCTACATTGGATCGCTTTTAGCATTAATGGTGATCTATCCTTGGAATGATATCAGTCAGGATTCCAGCCCGTTCGTACAGGTATTTAAAAACATTGGAATTACCTCTGCTGCAGCCATTATTAACTTTGTGGTATTGACTGCTGCAGCATCAGCATGTAATAGTGCGATCTTTACGACCGGTCGAATGCTTTACTCACTAACTGGTCGTGAATCCAATCAATTTAGCAAACGGATGCACCGTCTATCTAAAAATAAGGTGCCTAGTAACGCAATCTTAGCGTCTACCTTGGTGATTGCAATTGCTGTAATCTTGAACATTGTAATTCCTAAGGGGGTTTTCACGTTTATTGCTAGTGTGGCTACGACTTGTTTTATATTTATCTGGGGTGCGATTGTGATTACCCACATTAAGTACCGCAAACAAGTGAAAGCTAGTGGTCGTGAATCTGAATTAGAATTTAAAACACCGTTGTTTCCAGCTTCAGATTACTTTGTATTAGCGTTCTTAGGGATGGTTGCCATTGTCCTACTATTTGAATTCGATACATTAGTTGCATTGATTGGTTCAATCGGATGGTTAATTGTAATTTACATTGTTTATGAACTTGGTCGCAAGCGAAATAACTAACCTCAAAAACTACTTTCTAAAACTAGAAAGTAGTTTTTTTTGATAAAGATGAAAATGATGTAATATAATGATTAGTACGAAGGTGATTAGATGAAATATTTTACTTCAGATACCCATTTCTTCCATAAGGATCTTTTAGGGATGAATAGCTTTGCACCACGGCCGTTTAAGGATGTTGATGAAATGAATCAAACCATCATTGATAACTGGAACGCACGGGTTAAGCCCACCGATGTAGTTTATCATCTTGGTGATATTGCACTTTACTTCATCAAACCGGCTAAGGAGGCCTACCGGCAAATTCTGGAAGTGTTAAATCAGTTAAATGGGAATTTAATTTTGATCAAGGGTAATCATGATAGTCGTGATTTCTTTAAGTTTTTGGAGAAGAATAACTATCAAGTGAATGGCAAACCCAAATTTCAATTTAATGATGTGGGGGGTCC
Organism: Nicoliella spurrieriana; assembly: GCF_023380205.1. Lineage (NCBI taxonomy): Bacteria > Bacillati > Bacillota > Bacilli > Lactobacillales > Lactobacillaceae > Nicoliella > Nicoliella spurrieriana. The sequence continues at coordinate 1,548,254 of NZ_CP093361.1, read as the reverse complement.
TACTTAAATTCGACCATCGTCAATACTACTTAACGCATTATCCGATGATGTTAGGAATTGTCCACCAAATCATTAATTTACACGGGCACATTCATCATTATTCAGTCCCAATCAAGGAAAACATTAACGTGGGAATTGATAGTCCAGAATTAGATTACTTAGATGGTAATTTACCGTTTGGCACCCCCCTTTCCGAGGCGGAGATTGAAACGATAATTGAAGGAAAGGCAATTGACTTTGCTAAACGGCACTAGAAGGGATGGTTATTGTGACAGAGAAATTAGCAATTTTACACACAAATGATATGCATTCACATTTTGAAAATTGGCCTAAGATTAGACGCTATATTAATAATCAACGGGCTAAATTAGAGGCTGATGGATACCAAGTCTTCGTTTTTGATATTGGCGATGCCGTTGATCGAGCCCATCCATTGACTGAGGCCACTAATGGACAAGCGAACGTCCGATTAATGAACGAAGTCAAATACGATGCGGTTACGATTGGAAACAATGAGGGGTTGACAAATACCCATTCACAAATGGAACATCTTTATGACGATGCTAATTTTGATGTAGTATTGGGTAATCTCAAAGAACTAACAACGGGTGAACAACCAAAATGGGCCCAGCCAACGAAGCAAATTACGACCAAAATGGGGACCCGGATAATGATGATGGGGTTCACAGCTCCATACATATTAACCTACCCGCTTGTGGGCTGGAATCCGATTAATGATCAATTAGCGATTCCCAAGTTACTCAAACAGCACCGTGGTGAATACGATGTATTATTCATGTTATCCCATTTAGGAATCGGGTCTGACCGTGCCAATGCAGCTAAATATCCTGAATTCGATGTTATTTTTGGTTCCCATACCCATCATTTATTGGAAAATGGTGAGTTAGATAATAATGTCCTTTTGACCGGGTGTCAAAAATGGGGACACTATGTTGGGACGACCAAGTTAACCCTTAATGATAATCATCAAGTGATTAATAAATCAGAATCAGTTGTTAAGACTGCGGATTTACCAGCACTAGCAGGTGATCAAGCCGAAATCGATGGTTATGAATCGGAAGGCGAAGCCCTCCTAGCTAGCCGCAAGGTTGCTAAAATTGACCATCGAATGACAAAGGACTGGATTAACGGTGGTGAATTAACTCAAATTGGGTTGTCAGCAATGAAACAAAAGGCTGGAACCAAGGCTGCAGTAATCAATGCCGGGCTCTTTTTAACTGATCTACCAGCTGGGCCGATTGATAAAAATCAAATTCATAAATTATTGCCACACTCGATGCACGTAATGAAAACGACCTTAAATGGTTACAATCTGTGGCGGTTGGTTAGAGAAATTGAAAAAAACAAGCGGTTCTTAAGTCGATTTCCACAAAAGGGAATGGGTTTTCGTGGTGAAATTTTTGGTAAAATAGAAACAGCGGGAATTGAATACGATGCTAAAACTGACGTTGTAAAATTTGATGGACAGGTGGTTAAGAATGAAGAGTGGTATGAAATAGCATTATTGGATCACTACTTGTTTATTCCATTTTTTCCAACGGTTGCAATTGCTGGCAAAAATCATATGTACTATGATCAACCACTACGCGATGTCTTTAGCGATTACTTAGCAAAACAATTTCCCCTGATTAATAAATAGAACGGAGGAGTAGTGTGGATCGAAATGAGATTGAAGAGGCTTACGAAGCAAAGCGGGCCCAAAGAAAGCCACTAGCCCAGATTAATCAAACGGACGAAACTAGTTTTAAAATTAATGGATATCAATACCAGTTGGTCGCAAACGAGGGGGAAGCATTTGACCTTGAAGCTTTACGTGCAGCCTATAACACCATTTTTAGCAAGTATGATTATATTTTGGGAGACATTGGCTATGGGCAATTGCGGTTGACCGGATTTTATGCTGATGACAAAAACGTTAACCCAGCGACTAGAATTGGTGCAGTGGGGGACTTTTTAGTTGAATACTGTAACTTTGGGGCCCCTTATTTTATCCTGCATAATTTAGAGGCCAAGCCGGTAAAGCCAGTTCGACGCAAAACAAATCGAACTGGGCGCGCAGTCACTAACAAACGGAGTCGCTCTCGAAAAAATAATCGGGCGAAGAATGCCTTTGTGGAAGAAAAAATCACCAGAAGGAAACCACCGATTGCCAAACGGAACGCAACCGTGATTACCGAGTCCAAGGGAACGGGAAAGCGCCACTTCAAGATTAGACAAAAGCAAAAATAAAGGGGAATTGATTTAATTTATGAAACATTATCAGGGCTATTTTATTGATCTAGATGGAACCATCTACGCGGGGAAAAAACGCATTCCAGCAGCAAAGCGCTTCATAGAAAGATTGCAAGCTGCTAACGTGCCCTTTTTATTCGTAACTAATAACACGACCAAACTACCTAATGATGTGGTCGCTAACTTAGCTAATAATCATGATATTCACGTTAATGAGTCTAATGTCTATACGGCTGGGTTAGCGACTGCTGACTTCATGAATGATGATGCGGATGCTGACCATCGAAGGGCATATGTTATTGGTGAAACCGGGCTGGTGGATGCATTAACAAACCGTGGATTTGAAATCACTTCTGATAACCCAGACTATGTGGTAGTGGGTCTGGATACTGAGGTAACCTACGAAAAGTTTTGCATCGCAACGCTTGCAATTCAACACGGTGCGAAGTTCATTGGGACCAACCCCGATACTAATATTCCAAATGAACGGGGGATGTTACCAGGTGCTGGTTCGTTAGTTGATTTAGTTAGATATGCAACCCAGGTGGAGCCAACACTAATTGGAAAGCCTAAGGCCGTTATTTTAGCCAACGCACTTAAAATCATTGGTTTGAATAAGGACCAGGTGGTAATGGTCGGTGATAATTACATGACTGATATTTCTGCTGGAATTAACTTTGGCATTGACACGCTGTTAGTTTATACGGGAGTATCTACTAAGGAACAAATTGCACAAAAGCAGATTAAACCCACTTGGCAAATTGATTCACTTGATGAATGGCAAGTAGATGATTAGTAGTTGGCGTGATTATCTGCTTTGCTTTTGGTTGGAACTATTGATTTTAAGTCTATCGATTGGATTCGTGATTAATTTTACTCCGTTATATTGGCTAGATATTCACTGGATGCACCTGGTTCGTTCGACTGGGGTAAATGCAAATGCAATTATGGATGATTACTTAAGGATTATAAATTATCTCCAGAATCCATTTAATGATCGATTGCAATTTCAATCTTTTAAGTCATCACTCGATGGACTGCAGCATTTTAAAGATGTTAAGAATCTGATTTTATTCAACCATGCGTTTACGTTATTTTCAGGATTGATTTTGACGTTGCCACTGATTCGATTATTTAAACAAAGACAGGGTTGGCGATTGTTAGTTCCGCTTAGGGTGATAATGATATTGATGGCATCGTTAGTCACCATGGCTTTAGTGAATTTTCAAAAAAGCTTTATTTGGTTTAATCAAATCTTGTTCAGGAATCAGGATTGGATTTTTAATCCGAATGTTGATCCCATTATTAAGGCATTGCCTGAGGCCTTTTTTATTCAATCCTTCACCGTGGTTGTAATGTTAGTAATGATTATGAACGGACTATTGTTCTGGCTTAGTAAACGGAATTTAAATAACTAAAAAAGCTACCGCAACAGGTAGCTTTTTTAGTTATTTATTTTTTCTCTAATTAGGCCAACGATTGCCGGAATTAATGAAACTAAAATAATTCCAATGATTACCGCTGAAAAATGTGCTTGGATGAATGGAATGTTTCCGAAAAAGAATCCGGCTCCACAACAGATAAATACCCATGTAAAGCAAGCTGGCACGTTATGGGTGAAGAACTGTTTATAACTCATCTTTCCGGTGGCGGCTACAAACGGAATTAGCGTTCGGATGATTGGCATGAATCTGGCAAGAAAGATGGCTGCTGCACCATGCTTATTAAAAAACTGGTTAGTTTTTTCAATGTGTTCTGGCTTAATGATTCTTTGTACCCATTTTGCTTCCAGTAACCGGCTGCCCACTTTTTTACCGATTAAGAAATTAACTGAATCACCGGTAATTGATGCGATCAAAAAGATAATGATGAATATCCAGATATTTAATGAATAACTAGCGTTAGCTGATAGGGCTGCTGCCGCAAATAACAGCGAGTCCCCAGGAAGGAATGGTAGGATTACTGCTCCGGTTTCAACTAGAATGACTAAGAATAAAATTAAGTAGGTCCAATCACCAAATGTATTGACGATGTTAATAATGTGTTTATCAATATTCAATGTAAAATCGATTAGTTGTGTCAAAATGTTCGCCCCTCATAAATTGTTAAGTTCATTTTATCAGAAAAGGATTGATGAAATTTGATTTTGATAATCAATTTATAAAAAAATAAAGGGATACCAATTGATTTTATCTTTTAAACCATGGATAATGGTTATTAGATTGTCAACGGATTGTTTAATAATTAGGAGGACTAATATGATTAAGTACCCACAATTAGAAACTGATAAGGAAAATGGCCCCTATGCAACCATCGTAACTGATAAGGGCGATATTAAAATTAAACTTTTTCCAGATCAAGCACCTAATACTGTTAAAAACTTTATTGAATTAGCTAATGCTAATTATTACGATCATTGTAATTTTCATCGTGTTATTAATGACTTTATGATTCAAACTGGTGATCCTACCGGCACTGGTAATGGTGGCGAAAGCATTTGGCACCATCCATTTGAGGATGAATTTTCTGATCAACTGTATAATTTGCGTGGTGCTGTTTCAATGGCGAATGCTGGTCCCAATACCAATGGAAGTCAATTCTTTATTGTTCAAAATAAAAAAACCAATCCTGAAATATTAAACCAGCTAAAAGAAGCTAATTTTCCTAGCGAAATTATTACTGCTTATAAACAGCTTGGTGGGACTCCATGGCTTGATTTTAGACATACTGTTTTTGGTCAAGTGGTTAGCGGGATGAATGTAGTGGATCAGATTGCTACAGTTCCAGTTGATGCTGCTGATAGTCCCAGGGATGACGTTTTAATTAATCAAATTAAAATTTCTGAATAAAAAGGTTGACTTAAATCGTCAATCTTGGTAAGATATTTTTTGTTGTCATTTAAGACATTCGCAGTTAGTTATCACTAATTAAAAAAGTGTTGACATTAATTGCTTGATTGTGATAGTATTAAATAGTTAATTTCAAATTAAATATTTGTTACTAACTGGTAGATCTTTGAAAACTGAACAAAATTATGACAAAAATGTGTAAGGAACTTCATATTTAATTATGAAGTACAAAAAACTTATGCGAAGTCAATTCGCTTTAAAGTAACAAATTAAGAAGAGCTAACGTTAAGCTTTTCATCATAAGATGAGAGTTTGATCCTGGCTCAGGACGAACGTTGGCGGCGTGCCTAATACATGCAAGTCGAACGAACTTCCGTTAATGATAGTTGATGCTTGCATTAACTTGACTTAACATCGAAGTGAGTGGCGAACTGGTGAGTAACACGTAGGTAACTTGCCCTAAAGCGGGGGATAACATTTGGAAACAAGTGCTAATACCGCATAACAACAAAAGCCGCATGGCTTTTGTTTAAAAGATGCGTTTGCATCACTTTAGGATGGACCTGCGGCGTATTAGCTTGTTGGTGGGGTAATGGCCTACCAAGGCAATGATACGTAGCCGACCTGAGAGGGTAATCGGCCACAATGGGACTGAGACACGGCCCATACTCCTACGGGAGGCAGCAGTAGGGAATCTTCCACAATGGACGCAAGTCTGATGGAGCAACGCCGCGTGAGTGAAGAAGGGTTTCGGCTCGTAAAACTCTGTTGTTAAAGAAGAACGGGTGTGATAGGAAATGATCACATCGTGACGGTATTTAACCAGAAAGTCACGGCTAACTACGTGCCAGCAGCCGCGGTAATACGTAGGTGGCAAACGTTGTCCGGATTTATTGGGCGTAAAGCGAGCGCAGGCGGTTTTTTAAGTCTGATGTGAAAGCCTTCGGCTTAACCGAAGAAGTGCATCGGAAACTGGGAAACTTGAGTGCAGAAGAGGACAGTGGAACTCCATGTGTAGCGGTGAAATGCGTAGATATATGGAAGAACACCAGTGGCGAAGGCGGCTGTCTGGTCTGTAACTGACGCTGAGGCTCGAAAGCATGGGTAGCAAACAGGATTAGATACCCTGGTAGTCCATGCCGTAAACGATGAATGCTAGGTGTTAGAGGGTTTCCGCCCTTTAGTGCCGCAGCTAACGCATTAAGCATTCCGCCTGGGGAGTACGACCGCAAGGTTGAAACTCAAAGGAATTGACGGGGACCCGCACAAGTGGTGGAGCATGTGGTTTAATTCGATGCTACGCGAAGAACCTTACCAGGCCTTGACATCTCCTGCAAAGCTAAGAGATTAGCCGTTCCCTTCGGGGACAGGATGACAGGTGGTGCATGGTTGTCGTCAGCTCGTGTCGTGAGATGTTGGGTTAAGTCCCGCAACGAGCGCAACCCCTATTATTAGTTGCCAGCATTCAGTTGGGCACTCTAGTGAGACTGCCGGTGACAAACCGGAGGAAGGTGGGGACGACGTCAAATCATCATGCCCCTTATGGCCTGGGCTACACACGTGCTACAATGGACGGTACAACGAGTCGCGAAACCGCGAGGTCAAGCTAATCTCTTAAAGCCGTTCTCAGTTCGGATTGCAGGCTGCAACTCGCCTGCATGAAGTTGGAATCACTAGTAATCGTGGATCAGCATGCCACGGTGAATACGTTCCCGGGTCTTGTACACACCGCCCGTCACACCATGAGAGTTAGTAATACCCAAAGTCGGTGCAGTAACCTCTTTTGAGGAGCAAGCCGCCTAAGGTAGGACTGATGATTAGGGTGAAGTCGTAACAAGGTAGCCGTAGGAGAACCTGCGGCTGGATCACCTCCTTTCTAAGGAATAATTCGGAACCTTGCACAGTCATAGTTTTGTTTAGTTTTGAGAGGTCTACTCTCAAACTTGGTTCTTTGAAAACTAGATAATATTTTAATTTTTCCAAATTATTGAATTGTATTAAATACAATTTCAACCGAGAACACCGCGTTATTTTGAGTTTTTTAAATAGTTTATTCGTATTTACTCAATTAACCAAATACCACTTCGTGGTAATAGGTTAAGTTATTAAGGGCGCATGGTGGATGCCTTGGTACTAGGAGCCGATGAAGGACGGGACTAACGCCGATATGCTTCGGGGAGCTGTACGTAAGCTTTGATCCGGAGATTTCCGAATGGGGAAACCCAATAATCTTGATCGATTATTATTTGATGACGAATTCATACTCATCAAAAGGCAGACGTGGGGAACTGAAACATCTAAGTACCCACAGGAAGAGAAAGAAAATTCGATTCCCTCAGTAGCGGCGAGCGAACGGGGAACAGCCCAAACCATCGAGTTTACTCGGTGGGGTTGTAGGACTGAACATTTGAGTTACCAAAGAATTAGATAGTCGAAAGATCTGGGAAGTTCTGCGACACAAGGTGATAGCCCTGTAGACGAAATCTAATTCCCTCAGTTCAGGATCCTGAGTACGGCAATACACGTGAAACATTGCCGGAATCCGGGAGGACCATCTCCCAAGGCTAAATACTCCCTAGTGACCGATAGTGAACCAGTACCGTGAGGGAAAGGTGAAAAGCACCCCGGAAGGGGAGTGAAATAGTTCCTGAAACCATGTGCCTACAAGCAGTTAGAGCCCGTTAATGGGTGATAGCGTGCCTCTTGCAGAATGAACCGGCGAGTTATGATAACATGCAAGGTTAAGATGAAAAGTCGGAGCCGTAGCGAAAGCGAGTCTGAATAGGGCGTTCGAGTATGTTGTGATAGACCCGAAACCAGGTGATCTACCCATGTCCAGGCTGAAAGTGTGGTAAAACACACCGGAGGGCCGAACCCGTGTACGTTGAAAAGTGCTGGGATGAGGTGTGGGTAGCGGTGAAATTCCAAACGAACTTGGAGATAGCTGGTTCTCTCCGAAATAGCTTTAGGGTTAGCCTTGGAGTTTAGAATCATGGAGGTAGAGCACTGTTTGGATGAGGGGCCCGTCTTGGGTTACTGAATTCAGATAAACTCCGAATGCCATTGATTTATATCCAGGAGTCAGACGATGAGTGATAAGATCCACCGTCGAAAGGGGAACAGCCCAGACCACCAATTAAGGTCCCTAAATATATGCTGAGTGGAAAAGGATGTGGAGTTGCATAGACAACTAGGATGTTGGCTCAGAAGCAGCCACCATTTAAAGAGTGCGTAATAGCTCACTAGTCGAGTGATCCTGCGCCGAAAATTTACCGGGGCTAAGCATATTACCGAGATTGTGGACGTAACTTTGTTACGTGATAGGAGAGCGTTCTAAGGGCAATGAAGTCAGACCGTAAGGACTGGTGGAGCGCTTAGAAGTGAGAATGCCGGTATGAGTAGCGAAAGATCAGTGAGAATCTGATCCACCATATGACTAAGGTTTCCTGGGGAAGGCTCGTCCTCCCAGGGTTAGTCGGGACCTAAGCCGAGGCCGAGAGGCGTAGGCGATGGATAACAGGTTGAGATTCCTGTACTAGTTAACTATGTTTGACCGATGGAAGGACGTAGGAGGCTAAACGAAGCATTCTGTTGGATATGAATGTTCAAGCACTAAGTCAGGGGTTGAGTCAAATGCTTAATCCCGGGTTGACAAGGTGTGATGAGGACCGAAATTTAGTAGGGAAGTCGTTGACGTCACACTACCGAGAAAAGTTTCTAGTTAGTAGTTAACTACCCGTACCGCAAACCGACACAGGTAGTCGAGGAGAGTATCCTAAGGTGAGCGAGTGAACTCTCGTTAAGGAACTCGGCAAAATGACCCCGTAACTTCGGGAGAAGGGGTGCTGCACTATGTGCAGCCGCAGTGAAAAAGCTCAGGCGACTGTTTATCAAAAACACAGGTTTCTGCAAAATCGTAAGATGAAGTATAGGGGCTGACGCCTGCCCGGTGCTGGAAGGTTAAGTGGATGAGTTAGCTTCGGCGAAGCCCAGAAACGAAGCCCCAGTAAACGGCGGCCGTAACTATAACGGTCCTAAGGTAGCGAAATTCCTTGTCGGGTAAGTTCCGACCCGCACGAAAGGCGTAACGATCTGAGCACTGTCTCAACGAGAGACTCGGTGAAATTGAGATACCTGTGAAGAAGCAGGTTACCCGCGACAGGACGGAAAGACCCCATGGAGCTTTACTGTAACTTGATATTGGGTGTTTGTATAGCTTGTACAGGATAGGTAGGAGCCATAGAAGTCGGGACGCTAGTCTCGATGGAGGCATTGGTGGGATACTACCCTCGCTGTATGAACACTCTAACCCGCACCACTAATCGTGGTGGGAGACAGTGTCTGGTTGGCAGTTTGACTGGGGCGGTCGCCTCCCAAACAGTAACGGAGGCGCCCAAAGGTTCCCTCAGAATGGTTGGAAATCATTCGACGAGTGTAAAGGCAGAAGGGAGCTTGACTGCGAGACCTACAGGTCGAGCAGGGACGAAAGTCGGGCTTAGTGATCCGGTGGTACCGTATGGAAGGGCCATCGCTCAACGGATAAAAGCTACCCTGGGGATAACAGGCTTATCTCCCCCAAGAGTTCACATCGACGGGGAGGTTTGGCACCTCGATGTCGGCTCATCGCATCCTGGGGCTGTAGTTGGTCCCAAGGGTTGGGCTGTTCGCCCATTAAAGCGGTACGCGAGCTGGGTTCAGAACGTCGTGAGACAGTTCGGTCCCTATCCGTCGCGGGCGTAGGAAATTTGAGAGGAGCTGCTCTTAGTACGAGAGGACCGGAGTGGACATACCGCTGGTGTACCAGTTGTGCCGCCAGGCGCATCGCTGGGTAGCTATGTATGGATGAGATAAACGCTGAAAGCATCTAAGTGTGAAACCCACCTCGAGATGAGATTTCCCATTCCTTTATGGAAGTAAGACCCCTGAAAGATGATCAGGTAGATAGGCTAGAAGTGGAAGTGCAGTGATGCATGGAGCGGACTAGTACTAATTGGTTGAGGACTTAACCAAGTAAGGTTGTTCTCACGGAAAAATAAAATATTATCTAGTTTTGAGAGAACGAAGTTCTCACAGTTAAATTTGTGTGGTGATGATGGCCGAAAGGATACACCTGTTCCCATGCCGAACACAGTAGTTAAGCTTTCGCACGCCAAAAGTAGTTGGGGGATCGCCCCCTGCGAGGATAGGACGTTGCCACGCAATTATTCCGGCATAGCTCAGTTGGTAGAGCACCTGACTGTTAATCAGGTTGTCGACGGTTCGAGCCCGCCTGCCGGAGTTTTTGGAGAGTTGTCCGAGAGGCCGAAGGAGCATCATTGGAAATGATGTAAACGGGTTAAAGCCTGTTTCGAGGGTTCGAATCCCTCACTCTCCATAATATTATTTATGACCCGTTGGTCAAGTGGTTAAGACACTGCCCTTTCACGGCAGTAACATGGGTTCGAATCCCGTACGGGTCATTGGTAATACTAAATTACTGATGATTATTATAATTATAAAGATGGTCCGTTGGTCCAGTTGGTTATGACGCCGCCCTGTCACGGCGGAGATCACGAGTTCGAGTCTCGTACGGACCGTTTTTGATTAATTCAAAATTAAATATTCACCCTAGCAATTTTTTGGCTCGGTAGCTCAGTTGGTAGAGCAACGGATTGAAGCTCCGTGTGTCGGCAGTTCGATTCTGTCCCGCGCCATTTACGGAGGGGTAGCGAAGTCTGGCTAAACGCGGCGGACTGTAAATCCGCTCCTTCGGGTTCGGTGGTTCGAATCCACTCCCCTCCATATTTTAGGGATATAGTTCAAAGGCAGAATACCGGTCTCCAAAACCGTTGATGTGGGTTCGATTCCTACTATCCCTGTTTTTAATGCTATGGCGGTATTGGTGAAGTGGTTAACACATCGGTTTGTGGATCCGACACGCGTGGGTTCGATTCCCACATACCGCCCTTAGGTCAAAGTAATTTGGCCAACTGGCTTATCCCATGTTAATAACTTTCATTAAATAGTTTGAGATGGCGGTATAGCCAAGTGGTAAGGCAGAGGTCTGCAAAACCTTTATCACCGGTTCAAATCCGGTTACCGCCTTTATGTTTTGCCGGAGTGGCGGAATTGGCAGACGCGCTGGACTCAAAATCCAGTGATCGTTTAGATCGTGTGGGTTCGAACCCCACCTCCGGTATCGTGTAAAAGAGACATCAATTTAATTGATGTCTCTTTTTTGTGTTTTGATATTGATTAGTTGATTAAATTTAATGTAATTAGTGAATCATCACTTTTATTCCAATTATATTTGTGATACTCTGATATAGTTATGAGTCTATTCCCGATAGGATTCACTTTTGTGAAGCTGCCTTGTAACCAAAATATTTAGGGGGAATTATTATATTATGAGAGAGAAACATTTATTTACCTCGGAATCCGTTTCCGAAGGCCATCCAGATAAAATTGCAGATCAAATTAGTGATGCAATTTTAGATGCAATGTTGACCAAGGATCCCGACGCCCGGGTTGCTTGTGAAACTTCAGTTACGACTGGATTAGTGTTAGTATTTGGTGAAATTTCTACCACTGCGTACGTTAATATCCAAAAGGTGGTTAGAGATACCATCAGACGGATTGGGTATACAAACAGCTCGTTAGGTTTTGATGCTGATACCTGTGCTGTAATGGTGGCAATTGACGAACAATCACCAGATATTGCCCAAGGGGTTGATGACGCTCTTGAAAGTCGTGAAGGCTCAGATGAAGATGTCTTAAGTAAGATTGGAGCGGGTGATCAGGGAATTATGTTTGGGTATGCAATTGATGAAACACCCGAATTGATGCCCTTACCAATTTCACTTAGTCATAAATTAATGCGTAAGACTGCTGAACTGCGAAAAAATGGTACGATTTCATACCTCAGACCTGATGCTAAGGCCGAAGTAACAGTTGAATATGATGATAATGACAAGCCACTGCGGGTTGATACCGTTGTAATTAGTACCCAACACAGTCCCGAAGTTAGCTTAGATCAAATTAGAACCGATATTATCTCTAAGGTGGTTAAGGCTGTAATCCCGGAATCACTATTAGATGACAAGACTAAGTATTTTATCAATCCTACCGGTCGGTTCGTAATTGGGGGTCCCCAAGGAGATGCTGGATTAACCGGTCGAAAGGTAATTGTTGATACTTATGGAGGTGCCGCTCACCATGGTGGTGGTGCATTTTCTGGTAAGGATGCGACTAAGGTGGACCGCTCCGCTAGTTATGCAGCTAGATACATTGCTAAAAACATTGTTGCAGCTGGATTAGCTCACAAAGTTGAAATTCAATTAGCCTATGCAATTGGGGTTGCTGAACCAGTATCAATTTCAATTGATACTTATGGCACCAGTGATATTTCGGAAGCTGACTTAACTGCGGCGGTCAGAAAGACCTTTGATTTGAGACCCGCTGGAATTATTAAAATGCTTGATTTAAAACGACCAATTTATGAACCCACTGCAGCTTATGGCCATTTTGGCCGGACCGATGTGGACCTACCATGGGAACATACCGATAAGGTTGCTGAATTAAAAAAGTTATTAAATAAATAGTTAATATAAAACCACCTGGTTTAGTTTAAATTAGGTTGGTTTTTTATTATCAAGATAGGTGAAGGTATGAACAACTTAGATAATAATGAAACAAATCGGTTAATTGTTACAATTGCATTGTTTATGGGAACCTTTTTAAGTGCAATTGAAGGAACGATTGTTTCAACTGCGATGCCCACAATTGTTGGTGAGTTAAAAGGGGTTTCATTGATGAACTGGGTGTTTTCCATTTATTTATTGACCAGTTCGATTGCCACCCCCATATATGGAAAATTATCTGACCAAATTGGCCGAAAACGAGTGCTAATGTCTGGATTAGGGGTTTTTACGATTGGATCCCTGTTATCTGGTTTGGCCACTAGTATGCCTAGTTTAATTATCTGGCGTGCAATTCAAGGAATCGGTGCAGGGGTGATCCTACCGGTAGCATACGCAATCATTGCTGACATATATCCGTTTGCTAAACGGTCTAAGGTGATTGGATTGAATGGTGCTGCATGGGGGATTTCAGCAGTTATTGCACCACTATTTGGTGGTTTTATCGTTGATACTTTTAATTGGCGTTGGATATTTTTTCTGAACGTGCCAATTGGCTTAATTATTATGGGCATGATCATGCTTGCACTCGAATCAGATTCGGAACGTAAACATGCTAATATTGATTATTTAGGTATTGTGTATTTAGTTGTGATTATATTATCAATTATGTTTATGATTCAATTGATTGGCGATCGTCAGGTAAGGCTATCAAGGATTGCATTTTGGTTCGTAGCCCTGTTCGTTAGTTTTATTTTATTTATTAGGCATGAACATTCATTTCCTGAACCGATTATTCCAATGGGCATGTTTAGGCATCGCTCATTCGTTGCCCAAAATCTAGTCACCTTTTTTATTAGTGGCTTTGTGATGTGTATTGAAGTCTACGTGCCAAACTGGATTCAGGGGTTAATGGGCATGAAGGCCTCAATGGCGGGACTAGCGATTACCCCTAGTTCGATTTTATGGTTTGGAGGATCGATTATTTCAGGATGGTTAATCATAAGATTACATTCACGAGATGTCACAACGGTCGGCATTTGCCTGGTGTTAGCGGGCGCAATTGGCTTTATAATGATGCCCCAAACAGCTTCATTTAACCGATTAGTGTTAGTGGCTTCGGTTTGTGGTCTGGGCTTTGGAATTGCAACGACGAATCCAACGGTAGTAATTCAAGATAAGGTGAAGGATGAAAACGTGGGCGCAGCGACTTCGTTCAACGTCCTTTGTCGCACATTAGGGCAAACGATGTTTATCGTTATTTTCGGTATTTTTATGAATACTTCATTACGAGTGGGGACCCTTCAAGTATCTGGGACTTCCGTTAAGATGATCAATAAATTAATGAACCCAGAGGCTGCTGAAACCCTTCCGGCAAAGTTAATTCCAAATCTAAAGGACATTTTATATAATGCTTTACACAACGTTTTTCTAGTGGGATTCATCATTGTAGGATTAGCTTTGATTATTAATGTTTTCTATCGCAAAAAAGATGTAGCATAGTTAAATGCTTCATCTTTTTTGAATTGCTAATAAAATGGGGGGTTCATTGACTTGGTTGATGAATTGATACTGTAACACCGTGAATTGTTTTTGGGGTAGTTGGTTAGCAAATTTCATCACGGCGTTTTTTTCAGTCAATCCGCCGGGGTGGCCATAGTATAAAACGATTCCGATAATTCCGGATGGCGTCAGGCGGGTTAGGCATGCTTTAATTGCTTTAATTGTAGTGGCCCCATTTGTAATCATTTGGTGGTCGCCACCTGGGAGGTACCCTAAGTTAAACATGGCCCCCTTGATTTGAACATCCTTGGCAAGAACTTGCTCAATTTGTTCATGGCCCTGATGAAATAACCGGACCCGGCTTAAAAGGTTACTATTTTTTAGGCGGGCGGTGGTATTGTCGATGGCTAGTTGTTGGACGTCAAATCCGTATACCCGCCCGGAAGGCCCCACTAAATTTGCTAAAAATTCAGTATCATGTCCGTTGCCAACTGTGGCATCAACAACGACATCACCAGCTTGGACAACTGATTGTAATAGCGTGTGACTATAAGCTAATGCTGATTTAATTTTAATTTTAAATGCTTCCCTTCATAAAATAATAAAATGTTAACTTGCTTTTATAGGATAACTTTGCTATTATAACATTAAATTAAACAACTTAAATGAAGCGAAATATTAGCTGCGTTAATTCTTTTCAGAGACTAAATGGTTAGTGCGAATTTAGATGGTTAATCAGTGAACTCATCGCAATCGATTTTTAATTGAACTAGATATTAAGTAGATTAAAACGTTTTCCGCGTTAAGGATCCAAGTGCTTTACCCGTTATGGGTGGAGAATTTAGGTGGTACCGCGGAATAGTCGCCCTATAGAAGAATCTTTTTCTATGGGGCGTTTTTTGTTGTTTAGGAAGAAAGAGGAGGAAATTTAAATGCCTTACGATCATACAGATGTGGAAAAGAAATGGCAACGTTACTGGGATAAGCATCATACTTTTGCAACCGGTGAAGATCAAGATAAAGAAAAGTACTATGTTTTGGATATGTTCCCTTATCCATCAGGGAAGGGCCTGCATGTTGGGCATCCAGAAGGATATACTGCAACTGATATTATGGCCAGAATGGCACGGATGAAGGGCAAAAATGTTTTACATCCAATGGGGTGGGATGCATTTGGATTGCCAGCTGAACAATATGCAATGAAGACTGGTCATCATCCTGGTAAATTTACCGAAGAAAACATCGGGGTCTTCAAAAAACAAATTAAGTCATTAGGATTTTCATATGATTGGGATCGCGAAATTAACACGACTGATCCTGACTATTACAAGTGGACTCAATGGATTTTCGAACAACTCTATAAGAAGGGCCTGGCTTACGAAGACGAAATTGAAGTTAACTGGGCACCTGATTTAATGGGTGGAACCGTGGTTGCCAACGAAGAGGTGATCAACGGAAAGACTGAACGGGGTGATTTCCCAGTCTACCGGGTCCCAATGCGGCAATGGGTCCTACGGATTACTGCATATGCCGACCGTTTGATCGATGACTTGGATGATTTGGATTGGCCTGAAAGCATCAAGGAACAACAACGGAATTGGATTGGCCGTTCAGTTGGTGCTAGTGTTGACTTTAAGGTCAAGGACCATGAAGATAAAAAGATTGAAGTCTTTACCACCAGACCGGATACATTGTTTGGAGCTACCTACATGGTGTTAGCACCAGAACATAAATTAGTGGATGAAATTACTACGCCCGATCAAAAACAAGCTGTTGAAGACTACCGCAAGCAAGTTTCGACCAAGTCCGACTTGGAAAGAACTGATTTGAACAAAAACAAGAGTGGGGTCTTTACTGGAGCATATGGAATTAACCCCATTAACGGTGAAGCAGTTCCAATTTGGATTGGTGATTATGTCTTGATTTCATACGGAACCGGTGCCATTATGGCGGTTCCTGCTCACGATGATCGTGATTATGAATTTGCTACTAAGTTTGATTTACCAATTAAACCCGTGATTGAGGGTGGTGACGTTGCTAAGGAAGCCTACACTGGTGATGGAAAGCACATTAATTCCGGCTTCTTGGATGGCATGGATAAAAAGACCGCCATCGCTGCTGCAATTGATTGGTTAACTGAACACGATGCTGGCCATAAGAAGGTTAACTACCGGCTCCGTGACTGGATTTTCTCCCGGCAAAGATATTGGGGTGAACCAATTCCAGTTATCCACTGGGAAGATGGTGAAACCACTTTAGTTCCTGAAGATGAGTTACCATTAAAACTACCAAATACCGATAATCTAAAACCATCCGGAACCGGTGAAAGCCCACTAGCCAATGTTTCTGACTGGGTCAATGTGGTGGATAAGAATGGTCGGAAGGGTAAACGTGAAACCAATACGATGCCACAATGGGCTGGAAGTTCATGGTATTACATTCGCTATATCGATCCACATAATAATAAGCAAATTGCGGATTCTGAAAAGATGAACTACTGGCTACCAGTCGACCTCTACGTCGGTGGTGCAGAACATGCTGTATTGCACTTGTTGTACGCTCGATTCTGGCATAAAGTCCTTTATGACTTGGGCGTAGTTCCGACTAAGGAACCATTCCAAAAGTTAGTTAACCAAGGGATGATTTTAGGAACCAACCACGAAAAGATGTCCAAGTCCAAGGGAAATGTAATTAACCCAGATGATATCGTTAATGAATACGGTGCTGATACCCTTAGACTCTATGAAATGTTTATGGGTCCATTGACCGAAGCAAAGCCATGGAGTACCGAAGGAATTAAGGGTTCATACCGTTGGTTGAACCGGGTATGGCGCCTCTTCTTAGATGATAATAACCATCTTCGTGATCGGGTAACGACCATCGATGATGGGAAGCTGGATAAGGTCTACAATGAAACCGTTAAGATTGTTACTAATGATATGGAACGGATGCGTTTCAATGTCGCTATTTCACAATTGATGGTCTTCATTAATGAAGCCTACAAAGCCGACAGTTTACCATTTAAGTATGTGGAAGGCTTTATTAAAATGCTTTCACCAATTGCGCCCCACATTGCAGAAGAAATGTGGAGTAAGTGTGGGCATGATGAATCAATTGCATACGAATCATGGCCTACCTATGATGAAAGCATGCTAGTTGAAGACACGGTCCAAATCGTAGTGCAAGTTAACGGTAAGGTTCGTGCACACATCAAGGCATCTAAGGATGCATCTAAGGATGCAGTTGAAAAACAAGCATTAGCTGACGCAAAAGTGAAGGAATTTACCGATGGGAAGACGATTCGAAAGGTGATTGTAGTCCCTGGTAAAATTGTTAACATCGTTGCAAACTAATTGAAGCTCCTTTAAAAGTCCACTTTTTAGTGGGCTTTTTTTGGTTAAGGAATGGTATTGATTAAAAACAACCTGTTGCTATCAATTCGATTTTTGATTAAAATTAGTAAGTTATGTAATTTTTAACCAGAAATCGAGTAAGAAAGTAGGAATAAAAATGCAAGAGACGCAACGCGAAGAAGCGGTTCAGGGATTAACTGATACTGATAAGGGTTCGCAAGAAACGATGCTCAAGGGCTCTGCTTGGATGACCGGTGGGAGCATTCTATCGCGAATCTTGGGGGCGGTTTATATCATTCCCTGGCGCATCTGGTTCGCTGGATTCTTCTTCCAAGCTAACGCCCTATACGTGCAGGGATACAATGTGTATGGAGTCTTGTTAATTGCAGCAATTGCTGGAATTCCTTCCGCGGTGGCTAAACAGGTGGCGCACTATAACACCTTAAATGAATACGGGGTCGGCTTTAAATTATACAAGCGGGGGCTGTTGCTATCGATTAGTACTGGGATTATATTCGCATTGCTTTTGTACTTTGCGGCACCACTATTGGATAATGGTGATCCAAACGTAATTCCAGTTATGCGGGCACTTTCTTGGGCGATTTTAGTCATTCCGACCATGAGTTTGACCCGCGGGTTCTTTCAAGGTTATCAAGATATGGCCCCATCAGCAATTTCACAGTTCGTCGAACAATTGGTCCGGGTCTTATACATGTTGATAACAGCGCTTTTGATTATGCATCTAGGGGTCATTAAGGGAGATTGGATTACAGCAGTTTCACAGTCGACCTTTGCAGCTTTTATGGGGGCGGTAGCCGGATTACTAGTGCTCGGGTACTACTATTTCAAGCGCCGTCACTACTACCGGAGCTTGGTTGCTAATAGTAATCACCAACTAGAGGTTAAAACGATTCAATTATACAAAGAAATTATTCAACAAGCCGTTCCATTCATTATTTTGGGTGCTGGGGTGTTGATTTTTCAATTAATTGATCAATTTACGTTCTTCGACTTGATGCGGGTGTTCCGTAATTATCCAGAAGTAGTGTTACAAAAGCTATTTGCTATTTATGCGGGGAATGCTAATAAGCTGGTCATGATTACCATTTCCCTCGCCTCTGCCCTAGCAATTACGGTGGTACCACTACTTTCCAGAGCCTATACCAATAACGACCACGATGGAATTAGACGTGAAATTATCAATGGATTGATTTTATTTGAATTTATTATGATTCCATCGGCACTGGGGATGGCAGCAATTGCTGGGCCATTGAACCGGCTCTTTAACGGGACCGGCTACGGACACTTATCGGCGAATGTGCTTTCATTTTACTCGATCGTTTCCATTATTCTAGGGTTGTTCACCGTTATTTCTGCCATTATGCAGGGAATTTACCAAAATAAATTAGCGGTGAAGTACTTCATTATTGGAACGATCGTTAAAATTATTTGTCAGGTTCCAGCGATTGCATTATTCGGCACCTTTGGCCCGTTAGTGGCTACTTCTATTGGCTTTATCGTTACTAACGGATTGATTCTTAATTCATTGACGAAGCAATTTCACATTAGTTATCGGTTAGTGGTAAAACGAACGAACCAGATTTTATTATTCTCGATTTTGACCTACTTAACAGCATTGATCAGTGTCTTTGCATTTAACTGGGGACTGGGACACTTTATGGATATTCATTCCACGATTGGCAGTGGGGTTGTAACTGCAATCGCAGTTGTTTTAGGTGGTGGCGTGTATATTTACGCGACGCTTAAGACCCGCTTGGCTGATCAAATTGTGGGGGCCCGGGTTGCTCGAATTCGGAATCAGCTTCATATTAAATAGTGATTAATTGAAAAGAGCATTCACAAATTTAAATTGTGAATGCTCTTTTGACTTGTTGATTATTTATCCGCTTCGTTTTGCTTCATGAACTGTGGAATGTGATGGATAATTTGGTGCGGTAATACCACGTATTGATTTTGAGCTAGTTGGTCAGCAATCGCACTATGGGCGTAGACTGCAGCAGCGACCGCATTTTCCTTATTAGCGAATTGGGCAACGAAGCCGCCCACCATTCCAGCTAGTGTATCACCCATCCCACCAGTAGCTTGGGCAGGGGTCCCAGCGGTATTTTCATAGACGTCATCCTTAGTGTAAACCTGGGTGCGGTGTGATTTTAGCACCACAATGGCGTTTAATTGATCACGAACAGTCTGATTCCTAGCGACATCACTTTGGTCTGCCAATTTAATTCCAGACAAGCGTTGCCATTCGATTTGATGGGGGGTCAAAATGATGCGGGCATCTGGCAACGATAGGTGCTCGGTTGCCACCATTGTAATTGCAGACCCATCAATAATTAGCAATTGCTCGGGCGTAACGGTCTTAAAAACGGTTTTCAGGACTGCAAGAGCTTCAGCATCCGTCCCTAATCCGCAACCAATTACGATTACATCGGCCCCTTGAACTGAACTCGTCAATGTGTCTACGTTATGATAATCAGCGACCATTGCCTCCGGAAGTTGGGCGTGAATGCTAGTTTTGTTGGCCGGATCAGTTAACGTGGTAACGAGCCCCGCACCAGAGTAAACGGCAGCCATGGTGGCCATGATAATGGCGCCACCAAAGTTTGCGTTCCCGCCCACTAGGGTAATGTGACCATACGTCCCCTTAAAGCTATTATCGGGTCTAACGCGAATGGTTTGTTTTAAAGTTGCTTGATTAATATATTTCATGCTCTCCACCTCTTGGAATTTATTATATCATTAAAAATGAGCACCTTTAAACATGGCAACCATTGGAAGTTATGCTAAAATGAAACCAGTTACATAAATTAAGGAGGTTACTTTTTATGACTGTTGATTGGAAACAAAGGGCGAAAGCATATCAAGATGACTATCTAAATGATCTAAAGGAATTAGTATCAATTGATAGTGAACGTGATGATGCACACGCAAGTGATGAATTTCCATTAGGACCGGGTCCCGCCGCTGCATTGGCAAAGTATTTGGAAATTGGGAAACGGGATGGCTTTAAGACCAAGAACTATGATAATCTAGCCGGCTACATTGAATATGGGGATGGCGATAAGACCCTTGGGATTATTGTGCATGCCGATGTGATGCCAGCTGGTGAAGGTTGGAATACCGATCCATTTGAACTAACGATTAAGGATAATGTTGCTTATGGTCGTGGCACTTCTGATGATAAGGGGCCGGGGCTAGCTGCATACTATGGTTTGCGGATGCTAAAGGATGCCGGGATTCAGCCCAAGTTTAGAATTCGCTTTCTGATTGGTACCGATGAGGAAAGCAATTGGACCGGCATCAAACACTACTTAAAGACCGAACCAGCCCCTGATTTAGGGTTCTCACCAGATGCTGAATTTCCGGTGATTAACGGTGAAAAGGGGAATACTACCTTTGTAACAACCTTTAGTGGTCACAATGCCGGGGAAGAAGATACTGAATTTACGCTCAGAACCTTTAAAGCCGGCTTACGCGATAACATGGTGCCACGGGATGCATTTGCAGTGGTGGAATCAGATGATAACGAACGGGTCTCAGATGACTTTACTAAGTTCTTAGATCACTATCCAGTTAGCGGTGATTCTGAACTAACCGATGGCGGCCTTCAATTGCACGTGATTGGAAAGTCGGCCCATGGAATGGAACCAGATGATGGGGTAAATGCGGGAACCTATTTAGCGACCTTCCTAAATCAATACCCATTTTCAGGGGATGCGAAGCATTTTGTTTCGTTCATTGCCAATAAGCTGCATGATGATTCAAGGGGCCATCAGTTGGGCATTAACCTTACTGACGATGTAATGGGTGACTTAACCATGAACGTTGGGATTATGCGCTATGACATTAAAGATGGCGGCATGGTCAACACTAACTTTAGATATCCAAAGGGAATGGGCCCTGCTGACATTCAGCGTGGGTTGACTAACGGGGCCACTGCTGGCAATGTGACCCAAGAAGATGATATGGGACCACATTTTGTTTCTGCTGATGATCCATTCGTCAAAACTTTGATTTCAGTTTATAAGGAATTAACCGGTGAAACTGACGCTAAGCCACACGTAGTGGGTGGTGGTTCGTTTGCCCGGTTGATGGAACGTGGGGTGGCCTTTGGGGCGTTATTCCCATGGACAAAGAATACGATGCACCAAGCAAATGAATTTCAACCAATTGATGATTTAATGTTGGCAATGGCCATTTATGGAAAGGTATTAGCCACGTTAAATGAATAGTTATTTTGATTATAATTAAAAAAACAGGGCTTAGTTTTTAAACTAAGGCCTGTTTTTGGTAAATTAAACGTTAAATTGACTCACCGCATCATCAATTTGCCCCAACACGATTGGAACGTTGTTGGGATTCGCTAAATCGTACGTTTGTAAATCAATTTTGATTTTGGGAGTTTCATCATATTCCGCAAACCATTTTTGGTATGCTTGCCATAATCGATAGTAATAATTTTGTAACTGTGGATCATTATCACATTGTTCATATTCACGGCCTCGTTTTTTGATCCGGCTAAGTACAGTATCAAAGTCCGCATATGAATAAACCATTAAGTCTGAATGGTTAGTGGGCATTGAACGGAGCTCGCCCAACATATTAGCTAATAATTCATCATAGATTGCAAGTTCTTGATTCGAAATATTACCATCCAGATGGTTTTGCTGGGTGAACAGGTGGTCTTCATAAATTGAGCGGTCCAAGACGTTATGTGGATTGCGCTTCGCGCGCTTTATCATTTGGAACCGCTTATTTAAAAAGAAAATTTGGAGCAGAAATCCATAGCGCTTTGGATCCCGGTAGAACAACGGGAGCACCGGATTTTCACCGACTGGTTCGTAATACGGACGGCTGCCAAAGTGCTTGGCAATTTTACCAGTTAGGGTGGTTTTACCCACCCCAATCATTCCTGCAGTAATTATCACAACTTAACCTTCCTTTATCGAATCCATGCTTACTTTTTAGTTCCGTGATTTGCTGCTGCAGACTTATCAGCAGCTGAGCCATTACTTGGATTCTCAGATGATGAGTCTTCCGCATCGGCAGCGGTAGCATTCGCTGGATCGTCATTGGGCTGGCTTTTTTCCAAAATGCCCTTGATATCAGTTAATAACTGATCGGTAGTGCTGGGCTTAGAAGCAGTATTGCGATTAGTGACCTTGTTAAAAACCCTAATAATGATAAAGACCACGAACGCAATGATTAGAAAGTTAATGATTGAATTCAAAAAGGTTCCTAACATAAAGTGGGCCTTGCCAACGGTGAATACAATTCCTGATAGGTCGATTTTACCCAAGAAAATCCCAATTAATGGATTGATCAAGTTTTTAGTAAGGGATTGGACGATTCCGGTAAATGCAGAACCAATAATGATCCCGACTGCCATATCGATGACGCTCCCCCTGGAAATAAATGCTTTAAAATCTTTAAACATAGTAACTTATTACCCCTCTCTTGTTTAGTCAAACTGAATAATATATAGTATAATTGTATTTTAACAGATATTATCATAATCAAATAATAAAAAGCAGAAATGGTGGTTCGTTGAGCAAAAAAGATTATATTTGGTTAACCGTATTTATCATAATTGTCGTTCTTGCTACTTTTATAATTACCATGAGTCTAAACATTAGTGAAGTTCAGATTATTACGACTTGGATCATTGTTTGTATTCTTTTACAGGTAACGTTGACAACGATAATTATTATTAAAACCAAACAAAAGTTAAAGCGTCAAAAAGAAGAGGATCGAGAGGATTGATTAAAATCACACATAACCATTCAAGCATCTTTAATGAAGTAATTCAGGTGGGATTAGTCGCCCTAATTTCACTAGTGGGCATGACTAGTCTCAATGAACCAACTACTGCCAGTGCTGCCAGTAATAAAAAGGTGACGGCAGTTAAGGCGACTAAGCAGCAAACCATTAATTTGATTTTAACCCCCCGGGCCAAGGGCCAACTAGATGAATACGTGAATCAAACGATTACCCCCGGAAATGATAACTATCGGAAGTATTTAACCCCCAAGCAATTCGCCAAACGATACGGTCAATCTGATCGATCGGTTAGGCAGATTAAAAAGTACTTCCAAAAATATCACATCAAAACCAGCGTCTATTCCGGTAATTTGGTTCTTAAATTAACTGGGCAGACCAAGAACGTCGAAAGGGCGTTTAAGATTAAGCTCCAAAATATCAAGGTGCCAGGAGATAGCTATCAAAAGGCCAACCGTAAGTATCAGCTACCGTATTCAGTGAGTGCTAAGGTAATGGGCATCTTTGGACTAAACAACAATACCTATTTAAATTCTAGCCGGATGGCTTCCGATAAATTATCGAAAGAAACCAGTGATATTAACACCTATCAGGGTACACCACAAAAATTCATGGATACTTATAATGCTGGAGCCCTTTACTCCAAAAACCATGTTGGTGCCGGGCAAACAATTGGGATTATTTCGTTTGCAAAGTTTAAGCCGAGTGATGCCACTAAGTTTTGGAAAAAAGAGGGCATTCCGGCTAAGGCCAACCGAATCAAAACTTATCAGATCGGGAAAAGTTCTTATTCCGGACAAGATGAGACTGCAATGGACGTTGAGCAGGCGGGAGCAGTGGCCCCTAAGGCTAACATCAACGTCTATGAAAGTAATGCTTCTGCATCTGGGATGATCAATTCATTGGCCACCGCGGTTTCACAAAATGCAGTTAGTAGCCTTTCGATTAGTTGGGGGCAGAGTGAAAACCAGGTTAGGAACCAAATTAAGCTGGGCTTATTACCGGCAAACTACATCCAAATTTTGAACTTAATGTTTGAACAAGCAGCTAGCCAGGGGATGAGCGTATTTGCATCCACTGGTGATAACGGAGCTTACGATGGGATGGGTGAGAATCGGTATCCAAAACTAACGACGGATACCCCAGCCACTTCGCCCTATGTTACCGCTGTGGGTGGGACGACGTTGCCTAGAAATTACACCATTAATGGGAAGCACTATACCATCGGCAAGGAACGCGCCTGGAGTAGTGACTACCTTTACCCTAAATTTGATGCTGATGCCACGTTAACACCTGCTAGGAACCCCGCTAAGTGGGTGGCTAGTTACTTTGCAGGAAGCGGGGGCGGGTTTAGTTCTTATAATCCGGTCCCAAGTTACCAAGCTGGTTTCAGTGGCGTAGGGACGTTCCGGGCTAGCCAAATTTGGGAATATGGCAATGGCTATTTAAAACGGTTGAATAAGCCAACTGTGGTTACCGGGAAGCACTCCGGCCGAAACGTTCCGGACGTGGTGGCTAATGCTGATCCGAATACCGGATATGCATCCTACTATAATGGAAAGTGGTACGTTACCGGTGGGACGAGTGTAGTAACGCCCCAAATTGCTGGAATGGCTGCGGTTATTAACAGTGCCCAGGGGAAGCGAATGGGCTTTTGGAATCCGCAGATTTATCAGTTCGCTAAGGGAGCCGACTCACCATTTACACCGCTCGATAGTGACACCAATAACAATAATCTTTATTATACTGGCCAACCCGGTAAGCTTTACAACCAAGCAACTGGATTGGGAACGATTGATTTCGGTAAGTTGAATACTGCTTTTAGCAACCGTAAATAAAAATAACGCCCAACCGGGCGTTATTTTTTTGCATTTTTATAATCTTTTCTTTAAAATAAACCGAACTTTAAAAGAAAACTTAAATGATAACGTTCGTGTTTTTGTTGACGAAATTCGTTCCAATTGTTATTATTAAGGTACCAATTAGTAAAGGAGACTTTTTTGATGGAAGTTGCACTCGTAATGGGGTCAATCTCAGATTGGCCAGTAGTTAAGCAAACTGCTGAAATGCTAGAAAGCCTAGGAGTTAGTTATGACAAACATGTCATCTCTGCTCACCGGATGCCCGAACAGTTACAGACATTTGGTGCGCAAGCAAAAGGCGAACATTATCAGGTGATCATTGCT
Source organism: Nicoliella spurrieriana (assembly GCF_023380205.1). NCBI lineage: Bacteria > Bacillati > Bacillota > Bacilli > Lactobacillales > Lactobacillaceae > Nicoliella > Nicoliella spurrieriana. The sequence continues at coordinate 1,522,695 of NZ_CP093361.1, read as the reverse complement.
GCTGCTGGTGGGGCTGCCCACCTGCCAGGGATGATGGCTGCTAATACTACCCTTCCGGTGATTGGAATTCCCGTTCAAACGAAGGCCCTTAATGGAGTAGACTCACTCCTTTCGATGGTCCAAATGCCATCAGGGGTGCCGGTGGCTACCGTTGCAATCGGCGATGCAGGGGCTAAAAATGCAGCGATTTTAGCTGCTCAAATTATCGCATTGCATAACGACACCGTTAACCAAAAATTAGTTCAGTTTAGAACTAATCAGACTCAGGAGGCAATTAAGAGCAATGACCAACTCAATTAAGACGATTTTACCACCCGCTACGATCGGAATTTTAGGTGGTGGCCAGTTAGGCCAAATGATGGCCCTGGCTGCTAAATCAATGGGCTATAAGGTCGGTATTTTAGACCCGACTAAGGATGCTCCTGCGGCTCAGGTGTCTGATTTCCAAATTGTTGCGGATTACGATGATCAAGCAGCGCTTCAAGAGCTAGCCCAACGGGCGGATGTTCTAACCTATGAATTTGAAAATGTTGATCAAGCAGCCCTAGCCAAGGTCACGAACTTAGTGGATGTTCCACAGGCCATTGATGAATTAACAATTACGAGTCATCGGCTGCATGAAAAAAACTTCTTAAAGGAGCATCACATTCCAGTCACTAATTTTGCTGCCGTTAATACCGCTGCTGATTTAAAGCGGGCGGTGAGTGAAATTGGCTTTCCGGGAATTTTAAAAACCTGTGAAGGTGGTTATGATGGACACGACCAAATTGATATTAATAACCAAAGTGACGTTGAAAAAGCCGCTGGTGAATTGAACGACCGGGAATGGATTTTTGAGCAAAAACAACCATTCGTAAAGGAAGTTTCAATTATGGTGACTAGGGACGTGACCGGCAAGAAGATTCCATTCCCGTTGAGTGAAAACATCCATCAACACCACATCCTACACACGAGCATCGTTCCAGCACGCGTCTCCACCACGGTTCACGAACAAGCTAGCCAAATTGCCACCAAGATTGCCGATCGCTTAGAATTAGTGGGCGTATTAGGGATTGAATTCTTCTTAATGGAAGATGGCACGCTACTAGTAAATGAGCTAGCCCCTAGACCCCATAACTCTGGTCACTATTCAATTGAGGCTTGTAACATTTCTCAATTTGAGGCCCACATTAGAAGTATTTGCGGACTGGCAATTCCAACCATCGAACAGGACCATCCAGCAGTGATGGTGAACCTATTGGGTGATAACCTGACCGTTGCTAGGCAGGCACTTCCGACGCATCCCGAATGGCACTTTCATGATTACGGCAAGGCTGAAATCAGACCTGGTCGGAAAATGGGCCACGTAACGGTCGTTGGCGATTCCATCGCAAAGTTGTTAGAACAAGTTAATCAATTTAAATAAGGAGTTCATACCCATGTCATCATTAGTAGCTTCAGGCAAAACCAAAGAATTATACACCACTGACGATCCGAACGTATTGCGGGTTCACTACACTAATCACACCACCGCTGGTGATGGGGAACGTAACGAATTGATCCCAGACAAGGGGGCCGTTAATAATCAAATTTCCAGCCTGATTTTTGGCTATTTGAACCAAGCTGGCGTTGCTACGCACTTTGTTAACCAACTGGATGCGACCGACCAGTTGAACAAGCGGGTGCAGATGATTCCATTGGAAGTGGTAATTAGAAACCTAGCTGCTGGACACTTTCAAAAGCGGTTTGGGACGACCTACCTACGCCCACTGACTAAACCAGTGGTTGAATACTTCTTTAAGAGTGATGAATTGCATGATCCAATGGTTAATGATTCGGATGCCCAGGCGTTAGACATCGCCACTGAGGACCAGTTAGTAACGATGCGGACGATTGCATTAAAGGTAAATCAATTAATGATTAAGTTATTTAAATCAATGAACATTATTTTAGTTGATTTTAAAGTTGAATTTGGGATTACCGATGATGGGCAGATCATTTTAGCTGATGAAATTTCACCCGATTCATGCCGGCTCTTAGATGCTGACACGAAGCAATCATTGGACAAGGATGTCTTTAGAAAACAAACTGGTGACATGATGACCGGTTATCGCGAGATTTTATCTAAATTACAAGCAGCTTTAAAATAGAGAGGAAATTAAAAATGTACCTAGCTAAAATTTACGTTACCCATAAACCATCGATTTTAGATCCCCAAGGAGAAGCAGTTAAAAACGCCCTCCATCGTTTGAACTACACTTCGATCGAATCGATTTCACAGGGGAAATTTTTCGAAGTTAACATTAATGCTGATAGTAAGGAAGCTGCCATCAAGGTAGTTGAATCCATTTGTAAGGACCTCTTAGTGAACCAGAACATGGAAACCTACAGTTACGAAGTAGAGGAAGGATAGATACCAATGAAATTCGCTGTAATTAGTTTTCCCGGCTCCAATTGTGATTGGGATATGTACTATGCAATTAATGATGCACTCGGCCAAGAAGCTGACATGGTCAGATCTGATGAAACAAATCTGGACCAATACGATGGCGTTTTAATTCCCGGCGGGTTTTCATACGGTGATTATCTCAGGAGTGGTGCCATTGCTAGATTTGCCCCTGCAATGCAAGCCGTTAAAAAAATGGCTGAAGCTGGTAAGCCGGTCCTTGGGGTCTGCAATGGGTTTCAAATTCTAGTGGAGGCGGGACTGCTTCCCGGTTCATTACAAAATAACACTAGCATGGAATTTATTTCTGATTGGGCTCCATTGAAGGTCGTCAATAATCAGACCATGTTTACGAACGGCTATGCAAAGGATGAAACGATTACGATTCCAATTGCTCACGGTGAGGGAAACTATTACTGCGATGATGAAACCTTAAAGCAACTTCAGGCAAACCATCAAATCGTTTTTACCTATGAAGATAATCCAAACGGAAGTCGGAATAACATCGCTGGGGTGACTAATCAAGCTGGGAATGTGTTGGGCATGATGCCCCATCCAGAAAGAGCAGTCGAATCGATTCTTGGCGGAACCGATGGATTAACGTTGTTTAAATCGATCTTAAATCAAGTGAGGAGCTAATATCAGTGCAAAAACAAGTCGAACTTACTCCAGAAGCAATTAGAGACCAAAAAGTGTATCGAGACTGGGGCTTAACCGATGGCGAATACGATTTAATTGCAACCAAATTATTGCAGCGGTTACCAAACTTTACTGAGACCGGTTTATATTCCGGAATGTGGAGTGAACATTGTTCGTACAAAAACTCCAAACCGATCTTGCGGAAGTTTTGGACCAAGGGTTCTCGAGTAATCCAAGGACCTGGTGAAGGTGCCGGGGTCTTAGACATCAACGATGGGCAAGCCGTTGTGTTCAAGGCTGAAAGCCATAACCACCCGAGCTTTGTGGAACCCTACGAAGGGGCTGCGACTGGGGTTGGTGGCATTATCCGTGATATTTTTTCAATGGGAGCAAAGCCCATTGCATCGCTTGATAGTTTACGGTTTGGTGAGTTGACCAACCCGAAAAACCGCTTTTTATTGGACAAGGTGGTTGCTGGAATTGCTGGTTACGGTAACTGTATCGGGATTCCAACCGTCGGTGGTGAAATTAGTTTTGACCAGTGCTACGATGGCAACCCATTAGTAAACGTAATGTGTGTTGGCATCATGGATCAAAAGGACATTGAAGCTGGTCGGGCGCACGGAACCGGGAATTCCATTATCTACGTGGGTGCAAAGACCGGCCGGGATGGGATCAACGGGGCCACATTTGCTTCCAGTCAGTTTAGTAAGGAAGAAGAATCCGATCGTTCTGCCGTTCAAGTTGGTGATCCATTCATGGAAAAACTACTGGTGGACGCTTGTTTAGAAATCACCCATCATCACAGTGATATCTTAGTCGGGATTCAAGACATGGGAGCGGCAGGATTAGTTTCATCCTCCGCTGAAATGGCTGCTAAGGCCAACAGTGGGGTCGATTTAAATCTTGATTTAGTCCCACAAAGAGAACCCGGGATGACCCCATATGAAATTATGCTGTCTGAATCCCAGGAAAGAATGCTGCTGTGTGTTAAGCAGGGCCATGAACAAACCGTCTTGGATGTTTTTGAAAAGTACGGGTTAGATGCAGTCGTCATCGGGAGTGTTAACGACGATGGGCAATATCGCCTTTCCCAACACGGCGAAGTCGTTTGTGATATTCCCACTAGGACGTTAGTAGATGACGTTCCTGAATACACCCACCCCCTAGTTGAACCAGCCCGGTTCAAACAGGATGTGGATCCATTTATCCCTGAATTTGCTGATCTGGGCAAGCTAGTTAACCAAATGCTTGGCCAAGCAACGATTGCTTCCAAACAATCGGTCTACCAACAATACGATAGCCGGGTTCAAGCTAACACCGTGTTAGCACCGGGCAGTGATTCAGCCGTAGTGCGGATTCGCGGGACGAAAAAGTCACTTGCAATGACCACCGATTGTAACGCGCGCTATATTTACTTGGATCCATTCCAGGGGGGCCAAATTGCAGTGGCTGAAGCAGCGCGTAACATTGTTGCTAGCGGAGCAATCCCAATTGGGATTACCGATTGTTTGAATTTCGGGAATCCAGACGATCCCGAAAGTTACTTTGAAATGAGTAAGTCAGCCGAGGGAATTGCTAAGGCGTGTGAACAATTTGATGCTCCGGTCATTGGTGGAAACGTCTCCCTTTACAACGAAACTGATAACCAAGCCATCTATCCGACCCCATTGATCGGAATGGTTGGGTTGATTGAAGATAATCAATTTATTACCCGTTCCAGTGCTAAGCAAGGTGATGAATTAGTATACGTATTGGGTGCAACCTTCGATGACTACAGCGGTTCAGAAATTCAAAAAATGTTGGCTGGCAAGATTAGCGGTAAGATTGAACACTTTGATCTTGCTACTGAAGCTACCAATCAAAAATTAGTTCACGAAGCAATTGTGAAGCACTTAGTTGACAGCGTTCATGATGTTAGTGAGGGGGGGGTGATTGTGACCCTCTTGGAAACGTTATTTGATAATGAACTCGGGTTCAATGGGCAAACTGATCTAACCCGTGAACAACTATTCTCAGAAACCCAATCCCGGTTCGTGATTACCGTTGCACGCCAAAATCAAGCTGCATTTGAACAACTAGTTGGTGGCCATGCGACCATGTTAGGAACCACGACCGATGATGTTCAATTAGACCTAAAGCTTAGCAACGATCATTTAAAATTAGATGTTAATGAAATGAAACAAACTTGGAAGGAAGGACTCTCATGGCTAATGAAGTCAAAAGTTTAAACGATGAATGTGGTGTGTTCGGCATCTGGGGAACCCCTGATGCGACCCGCTTAACATATGATGGACTCCATGCGCTTCAACACCGGGGGCAAGAAGGGGCTGGAATCGTTTCTAACGATCACAACCAACTTCATCGCTACCGTGGATTAGGGTTATTGGCCCAGGTCTTTGAAGATCCACAAACGTTAGAAATTTTAAACGGGAATTCGGCAATTGGCCATATTCGGTATGCGACTGCTGGAAGCCACAGTATTAATAACATTCAACCATTTTTATTCGAAAACATTAGTAATCACTTTGCAATTTCACACAATGGGAACCTAACGAATGCTGACACTTTAAAGCGCGAATTAAGTGCTAAGGGCGTTCAGTTTCAATCCGACTCCGATAGTGAGCTATTCGGTGATTTAATTGAAGTTTCGGAAATGGATAACTTTACCGATAAAATTAAGGACGCTGCTAATCGAATGCGTGGTGGCTTTGCATACATCTTAATGGCCACCGATGCAATGTATGCCGTCTCTGATCCAAATGGATTGCGGCCATTAGTAATGGGGAAACGTGCGGATGGCAGTGTTGTTATCTGTAGTGAGACCTGTGCGCTAGATCAAGTGCGGGCTGAGTTCATTCGTGATATCCAACCAGGTGAGTTAATCAAGGTCGATGGTGATGGGATTAAAATTGGTCACTATACAACTGATACCGAACTAACCGTTTGTTCCATGGAATACATTTACTTTGCCCGGCCTGACTCCGTAATTCACGGGGTTAGCGTCCATGAGGCGCGCAAGCGAATGGGGGCGCGGGTGGCCCGTGAACATCCAGTTAAGGCTGACGTGGTCTTAGGGGTGCCCAATTCATCACTGTCTGCTGCCATTGGCTATGCTAACGAAAGCGGCATTCCATACGATATGGGGATGATCAAGAACCAATACGTTGCCAGGACCTTTATTGAACCCACCCAAAAGAAACGGGAACGGGGTGTTTCGATGAAGTTATCGGTCGTTAAATCGGTAATTGAGGGTAAGGACATCGTCTTAGTTGATGATTCGATCGTTCGGGGAACGACCAGTCGCTACATCGTGCAGTTACTTCGTGATGCTGGGGCAAAGTCGATTCATGTGCGGATTGCCTCACCTGATTTGAAGTTCCCGTGTTTTTATGGGATTGATATTCAAAAACCCAGTGAATTGATTGGTGCCAACTACAGTGTGGATGGCATCCGCGACCAAATTGGTGCGGATTCACTAGGGTACTTGAGTGTGGATGGATTGATCGATTCAATTGGTTTGAAGTGTGATAACCAATACCATGGTTTATGTACCGCCTACTTCGATGGGAAGTACCCCACTCCACTTTATGATTATGAAGCAATGTACAAGCGTGAAGCAAAACGCTTACACCTATACGAAGGGATGGATTAGATGGCCGACCAGTACAAACAAGCGGGCGTGGATATTGAAAGTGGTGCTAAGGCGGTCGATCAAATTAAGTCGATCGTAAGAGCCACCCAGGATGCGAATGTAATTGGGGGCATCGGCGGCTTTGGCGCTGAATACAGCCTCAAGGACAGCTTTGCTAAGTTCAAAAACCCAGTCTTGATTTCAGGAACCGACGGGGTCGGAACTAAGTTATTATTAGCCATTCAGGCTGACCGGCATACGACGATTGGAATTGACCTAGTGGCCATGTGTGCTAATGATATTTTAGCCCAGGGTGCTGAACCACTCTTCTTCTTAGACTATGTCGGCATCGGAAAGTTGAACCCTACTCAAATTAAGGCAATCGTTTCTGGGGTTGCCGATGGTTGTAAGCAAGCGGGACTATCATTAATCGGTGGTGAGATGGCAGAAATGCCGGGCATCTACACGAATGGTGACTATGATCTGAGCGGCTTTGCAGTCGGAATCGGTGATAAGGATGAGTTACTCGGCGCTGATAAGGTCCAAGCTGGCGATGTTTTAATTGGGCTGGCTTCCAGTGGCGTTCATTCGAACGGGTTCTCCTTAGTGCGCAAGATTATCCAAGATGCCAAACTAGACGTTAATCAAACCTACCCTGGCTTTGAGCAACCACTAATCGATGCGTTGTTAGCCCCTACTAAGCTCTACTACCATGCGGTTAATCCATCGATTCAAGCTGATTTGATTCACTCGATCGCCCACATTACCGGTGGCGGAATTGCTGATAACCTGTCACGGAGCATTCCAGATAATCTAACGGCCCAAATTGATCGCACGACTTGGACCGTCCCACACCTATTCAAAGCACTACAGGAATGGGGGCACTTAGACACTAGTGACATGGATCAAGTCTTTAATCAGGGCATTGGGATGGTACTAGTAGTTCCTCCATCGAAGGTCGCCGCAGTGCAAGCAAATCTTAAAGCGCAGTCGCAAACATACTATCAAATTGGTAAGGTGGTGAACCGTAATCGAAAAGCAGTTGAAATCAACTAGTGGTGACCGACTACCAGTTGCAATCTTTGCTTCTGGAAACGGGACTAATTTTGAGGCGATCGCGAAGGCGCAGCTACCGATTGAGATTAAATTATTAGTCTGTGATCATCATGACGCCTACGTTTTAAAGCGGGCCGCTCAATTTGGGGTGCCGGCATTGGTAATTGAAGCAAAGCATGGAACCACGAAACAACACCGTGAACAAATTATTTTAAACCATCTGCGGGTGGAGGGGGTTAAAGCCATCTTCCTCGCTGGTTATATGCGGATTATTGGACCAACGTTGTTGGACGCCTTTCCCAAACGAATCATTAATATCCATCCAGCACTACTGCCTAACTTTCCCGGGTTACATGGAATTGAAGATGCCTATGCGGCTAACGTTTCACAGACCGGAGTTACGATTCACTACATTGATTCAGGGGTTGACACGGGTCAAATTATTGCTCAACAAAGCGTCCCGCGCTATCCAGATGATCATGTTGATGATTTAGCCACTAGGATTCATGCAGTGGAGCACCAATTATATCCGAATACGATTCTTGATTTGATTAAAAAAGGAGTTCTCTAAATTGAAAAAGTTAGCATTGTTAAGCGTTTCTGATAAGACTGGAATTGTTGATTTCGCTAAGCAACTTGAAGCCCGCGACTACGAAGTGGTCTCGACCGGAGGGACGTTGAAGGCCCTGGTTGATGGTGGGGTCAAGGCCATCTCGGTGGAAAAAATTACTAATTTTGATGAAATGCTTGATGGACGGGTCAAGACCTTGCATCCCCGCATTCATGCTGGAATTTTAGCTCGCCGTGATAACGAGACACATATGCAACAAATTGCAGACCAGGGGATTAATCCGATCGACCTCGTGTGTGTAAACCTATATCCATTTAAAGAAACGATTGAAAAGCCATCCGTTACTGACGAAGAAGCAATCGAAAACATTGATATTGGTGGCCCATCAATGCTTAGAGCGGCCGCAAAGAACAGCCAAGACGTAATTGTCATTACCGATGTTAACGACTATGCCGAATTCATCAAGCGCTACGATGCGGATCAATTAGATGCTGATTACCATCGCCATTTAGCTGCGAAGGTATTTAGACACACTGCGGCTTACGATGCCCTAATTGCACAATACTTAACTAAGGAAGAATTTCCAGAAAAACTAACTTTAACCTATGAAAAAGTCCAAGATATGCGGTACGGTGAAAACAGCCATCAAAAGGCTGCTTACTACAGCGAACCCATTCCTGAAAAGTACTCACTAGCAAATGCTAAGCAACTGCACGGAAAGGAATTATCATACAATAACGTCCGGGATGCCGATGCAGCATTGAGAATTATTGCTGAATTCCCAGAACAACCAGCCGTCGTTGCCTTAAAGCACATGAACCCATGTGGAATCGGAACTGCTGATGATTTACTATCGGCTTGGAACCTCGCATATGAATCCGATCCAATTTCAATTTTTGGTGGAATCATTGCGTTGAACAGGGAAGTCGACTTAGCCACTGCCGAAAAGATGCATGCCATCTTCTTGGAAATTGTGATTGCACCATCATTTACCGATGAAGCATACGATGTATTGGCTAAGAAGAAGAACATTCGGTTATTAACGGTCCCATTCGGCCCCATTGATGCTAAGGGCAAGGATGAAGTGAGCGTCTTGGGTGGCATGCTGGTTCAAGACCGTGATCTACTTCACGAAACTGCCGCTAACTTTAAGGTCGTTTCTAAGGTCCAACCAACTGCAGAACAATTAAAGGCGTTGGCATTTGGCCAAAATGCGGTTAAACACGTTAAGAGTAACGCCATTGTGGTTACCACTGCTAATCAAACCCTTGGGGTCGGTGCTGGACAACCTAACCGGATCGATTCGACTAAGATCGCAATTGAAAAGGCAGAAACGAAACCAAACTACGACCAAGCCATTCTAGCTTCCGATGCATTCTTCCCAATGGATGACTGTGTTGAATTTGCTGCTAAACACGGCATTAAGGCCATCGTTGAACCAGGTGGGAGTATTAAGGACCAGGATTCAATTGCGAAGGCTGATGAATTAGGGGTGGCATTGGTATTCAGTGGCGCTCGTCACTTTAAGCACTAATATTAATGGGGAGCGATGATGATGGAAAATTGGCTATTGGTTGGTTCTGGTGGTCGTGAATATTCACTTGCAAAGAAGTTAGCAGAAAATGGTGACAGAAACGTTTACGTAGCACCCGGGAATCCAATGATGAATCAACTTACAAACGTGGGGACCGTAGATATTGATGAAATGGACTTTGCGGGGTTAGTTGAATTTGCCCAACAAAACCACGTTGATTGGACGATCGTGGGTCCCGAAGCACCACTATCAATGGGGATTGTGGATGCATTTAGGGAACGGGGACTTAACATCTTTGGTCCCACTAAGGTGGCTGCTCAATTAGAGAGTTCCAAGGCCTTTGCTAAGCAAATTATGCAAAAGCGGGGCGTTAAAACGGCTGCATATCAAGAATTTAATTCCGCTCAAGCCGCCATTGCGTTCGTTCAGAATGGTGCCTTTCCGATTGTGATCAAAGCCAACGGGCTAGCCGCTGGGAAGGGCGTGATCATTGCTAAGGATGAGCAAACGGCAGTGGATTCAATTCACCACCTCTTTGAAATCAATCCCGATTCCGAGGTGTTGATTGAAGAATTTATGACTGGTCAGGAGTTCTCATTCATTGTCATGGCTAATGGAACCGAAGTCGTGCCCATGCAAATCGCTCAGGACCATAAACGCTTATTAAATGGCGATCGCGGACCCAACACCGGTGGCATGGGAGCATATAGCCCGGTGCCGCAATTTAGTCAAGCGGTGGTTGATGCCGCCTTACAAGATGTGATCATGCCGGTCCTATCCGAGATGAAGGAGCAGGGCCACCCGTTTACCGGCTTTTTGTACGCGGGATTAATTCAAACTGCCACCGGCACTAAGGTCGTTGAATTTAACGTCCGAATGGGTGATCCTGAGACCCAGGTAATCTTGCCACAATTGGAATCAGATTTGGGAACGGTGATTGAGCAATTAATGGCCGGTCGGCCGGTAACGCCTAAGTGGCAACATGACCGCTTCTACTTAGGGGCGGTGATTGCTGCTGCTGGGTATCCTGGTAAGCATCGTGATCACTTGGCACTGCCCAGCGTATCCGATCAACAAATTAGCATTAGTTATGCCGGGGTGACTGAAGTGGACCAACAATTAGTCAGCAGCGGTGGTCGGGTCTTGATGTTAATTGCCAGTGACCCCGATTTAAAACGGGCCCAAGCTAAGGTAAATTCAGCCCTCGACCAATTCGTCAATTCAGATGACTATGAGTATCGAACTGATATTGGTAGCAAGGCATTTAAGTAATCAAAATAGAGTTGGATTTAAAATCTAGCTCTATTTTTATTGTCTTTTGAATTCCGTTTTTACATGATAGAATGGATATTAAAAATGAAATGGGTGAATCAGAAATGGAAACCATTCGGTTGAATAACATGCAGTTCCATTCCCACATTGGGGTATTGGAAGAAGAACGCGTCGTTGGGCAAGCGATTCAAATTGATGTTGAAATGCAGACTAATTTTACGCAGTTAGTGACTTCTGATGACGTTAAGGATACTTTAAATTATGGATTGGTCTTTGACGAGGTAGCGGACGTAGTTGCCAACAATCGCGTTCAGTTGATTGAAACGCTGGGCGCTAAAATCATTGCTGAAATCAAGTCGCACCATGGTGATCAGTTAGCGAGATTAATCGTTAGAATTAGAAAACTCGCCCTCCCCATTGATGGGGTCTTGGATAATGTTGAAATTGAATTGGAAGGATAATGAATTTGACAGTTGCATATTTGAGTTTAGGAAGTAACCTGGGTGATAAGCTCAGTGAATTACAACAAGCGGTGGAGCTATTAAATGCCGATCCACAAATTGAAGTGACTAAGGTCTCTGATGTTTACCAAACCGCACCGGTCGGCGGGGTGAAGCAGGATGATTTTTATAATCTAGCTGCTCAGATTCACACCACCCTTAGTGCGGGGCTATTGTTGAATGTGATTCATCAAATTGAACAACAGCTTCACCGGGTCAGAAAGATTCACTGGGGCCCGCGGACGTTAGACATTGATATTATTACGTTCGGGACCGAGCAAATTGATACCGAAACATTGCAGATTCCACACCCTGAGATGAATAACCGGCGATTCGTTTTGGAACCAATGATGCAGATTTATGATGGTGACGTTAGTAAATTAGCAGCTGCTAATGCTAAGATTGAGGGTCAAGAAATTGAAGGAATCGGGAGTTTGATCAAATTATGAATGAACAACAACAACAAAAGATTGAATCCGCAGTCAAGGACATTTTAACTGCGGTGGGGGAAGATCCCACTCGTGAGGGATTGATTGAAACGCCCAAGCGGGTGGCGAAAATGTATGCCGAGGTGTTCTCATCGCTAAATCGTGAATTTACTAACTATAAGGTGTTTAATTCCGATGTGCAGGATAATGGGACCGTAATCGTTCGTGACATTCCATTTTATTCCATGTGTGAGCACCACCTGTTACCATTTTTTGGGCGGGTCACCGTTGCCTACGTTCCAAGGGATGGCAAGATTATTGGATTGAGTAAGATTCCACGGTTGGTTGACTTTGTTGCTAGCCGGCCGAGCGTTCAGGAGAACGTGACCCACCAAATCGGGGTGCAATTAGATGAAATCTTACATCCGAAGGGCATTGCTGTAATTGCTGATGCTCGGCACATGTGCATGGAAATGCGCGGGGTTAAAAAACAGGCTGGTAGTACCAAAACGACGTACTACCGGGGTGTATTTAAGGATCCCACTGCCAAGCGCGAACTACTGGATGAAATTAGGTTAAGTTAATGGATAAAAAAGCAGCGCAATACCAAGCAGGCTTGAAGCGCCTGAACCACACCATGAAATACGATGGCAAGCAACGCATTGAGTTATTGAACCGAATTGTCGAGCGCCTTTATCGAACTCATCCCCACCAAACCGTGATTCGAGTTTGTGGGACCAATGGGAAGACTTCGACTAGTAACATGGTCAATAATGTGTTAATGGCTGATGATCGACGGGTCGGATTATTTACGACCCCTTATTTAATCGATCCACGAGAACAAATTACATTGAACCAGGTCCCAATTACTGAACACCAATTCGTGGATGCTAAGCAAGTGGTTCAACGAACTTGTCAGGAATTGGGCTATGATTTGACCCGTGATATTTCTGAATTTGAGGGGTGGTTTTTAATTGCGCTTCAATTTTTTATTACCCAAAAAGCACAGTTTATTATTTTAGAATGTGGAATGGGCGGTGAATTTGACGCTACCAATGCAATTGACCACTCCGATTATAGTTTCTTTACGTTGATTGGGATGGACCATTTTAAATTTTTGGGCAATACGTTAGAAGCGATTGCAACTACTAAGGCGAATATGATTAGGCAGGGCGAACAAGTCATTACCTGCGCTAATCAACGTCCGGTGGTCAACCAAATTTTAAAACGGGTTGCAGCCGAACGTGGCGCAAGCCTTCATTCAGCGGGGGAGGTGTCCATCAGCGAAATTGATCCCGGCTCACTAGCGACCCCGACTAAGTTCACTGCTGAAATTGATAACGTCAAAATGCAAATAGAATTGCAAATGATGGGGGATCCTCAAATTAAAAATGCCCAATCGGTAATTGAATGGTGGCACCTTTATAACAGCACGAATGCCCATCCCATTAAGCTAGATGCATTGCAATTAGGGATTCAGCGGACGACTAAATTAGGTCGCTTTAGTCGCCTTGCCAACGGCTGGATTATTGATGGCGCTCATAATCTTGATGCCATTAATTCATTTGTTGCCACGACCAACTTCTATTTTAAGACCCAACCCAAGTTGATCATGGTGGGCTTTTTGGCCGATAAGGAGGTAAAACGCTGCGTAGCGGAGTTGCAACAGCTACAAAATGCGACGTTCGTGACGATTACACCGGCCAATCATGATCGCGCGCTGCCTTCGGCTGAACTATTGAAGCTCTTTCAAGCGCAACCCGCGATTCAAGCTGGGCACAATCGGGTCATTGATGCGCACTCAATTGAAAGGGGCACCGCGTTCCTAGCTGCCGCTGATTCACAAACTCAAAAAATAGTGGTGGGTTCCTTTTACAATATTAAAGACGTCGTTAAACTAATCGCTGGAGGAATTTGATTAATGCAAGTTAAAGAAGTCCCAATGCACAACCAAAATGATTTAATTAACATTGTCATTACTGGCAATCAAGATGTTGCTTCATTATCGAAGGTATTAACTGAACTGCACGTGAATTATTGGCTGACGAATGAATTAAATCTGGTGATTGATAAGGTCCAATTACACCAGTTGATCAAGTTAACTGCGACTGCCGCGTGGGGCGCCGGGTTAAGCGCCGGGTTAATGCAAATTTATCACCGGCATCAAATTATGCTCCGCGGGGCTAATTTCGAGTTAGACCTAACGATTGACCCAGCCATCATGGCGATTTTAAACACCAGTCCCGATTCGTTCTTTGACGGGAATGCGTCGAATTTAAATGAACGAAGCATTTTGAAGAAGGTCGAATCATTCATGGTCAACAACGCTAAGATCATTGATCTAGGGGGCCAATCGACGCGCCCGGGGTATCAAGAAATCGCTCCCGAAGTCGAAATTAAGCGAACGGTTCCGTTCATTAAGCTGATCAAACGGGAATTTCCGGATGCAATTATTTCTGTTGATTCCTATAAACCAGCGGTCATTCAGGCGGTATTAGATGCCGGGGCTGATATTATAAACGACATTAATGGCTTTGAAGACAGCGATGCGAAATTAAAATTAATAGCCGCTTACCATCCCGCTTTAATTGCGATGTACAATCACCGCATCAGTCAGTGGCAACCGGACCAATTGCCCGCCTTTTTCGCCAATCGGAAGGAATTATTTGCCTCGCTGGGCATTCATGATGATAACTGGGTCATTGATCCCGGCGTTGGCTTTTTAGCTCCTGATAGTCAGGCAAGTGACGTTGACCTGATCAATACGCTTCGGGAGCTGAGCGAGATGAACATCGCCACGTTAATTGCGATTTCACGCAAGAGCATGTTCAAAAAGCAATTTGGCATTGATGCTAAGCAAAACGTTTGGTCGACCCTGGTGGCTGAATTGATGATGGTTCATATGGGGGGCCAAATTATCCGGGTCCATGATGTTGAAGAGACTAACCTCATGTTACAAATGCGCAAACAACTTGAGTTTCCATGGTGGCAACAATGATGGCACAAAGCGTTGATTCGCTGCTTGCGTTGCTTGCCCAACTGAGGACTTCCCGCTACCGAATTAACGAGCAGGCATACCACACTGCGGTGACGTTCATTCGAACGAACCAGGATCGATTAGCAGACCGCAAGAACATGGATGGCCATTTAAGTGCCAGCGCCTATGCGTTTCAAGACGGCCGGATTTGGTTTATTAAGCATCCATATTTGCATACGATTTTATTACCTGCCGGCCACGTTGAACCAGGGGAATCCCCGCTTAAGACTGCTCAACGTGAATATCTTGAAGAAACTGGATTTGCCACGCACCCCATTAACGATGAATTACGCGGCCTGCGGGATGTAAACGTGATTAAGATTCCCGCCAACCCCCTTAAAAACGAGGGGGCACACGTTCATATTGATTTACGGTTTCAACTGACCATTAGTCATCAGCAGCGTGGTCAAGCCGAACTACCAACCTTTTTATTAGGTAGGGATGCTGCGCCGGGAGAATTTCATAAGTATTTTGATCAAAACCAATAAAAAAAGCGGAAGATAAAATCTTCCGCTTTTGTGATGCCCCAAGCAGGATTCGAACCTGTACTTGATAAAATCAAACAGCGACCTGAACGCTGCGCGTCTGCCAATTCCGCCATTGGGGCAAGCAACTAATATTTTACTATAATTCAGTAATAAAATAAAGTTACTGGTCAAATTTAGTTGCTAAAATTTGCAAAATGGGTATTATAAGGAATAGTCAATTGAATTAATAACATCTGCAACTTTTGTTAAGAAATAGCAACGGTAGTAGTTTATCAAATTATTTTTTGATACAATTAGTACTTGAAGATTATTTAAATTTAATTTAAAAATAACTAAGAATTGATAATAATAAAGGGGAAAATTAATATGTGTGGATTCACTGGTTATGTAAATCAAAAGGATGTCCCTAGTAATACGATTGTTAACATGGCTAATCGGATTAGACACCGGGGCCCAGATGATGAACAATACTTCCAAGATGATAATGTTTCAATGGGCTTTCGGAGATTGTCATTTTTAGACCTTGCGCACGGTGGTCAACCAATGTTTAGTGAAGATAACACCAAGGTCCTCACTTTTAATGGTGAAATTTATAACTACGAAGAAATCAGGGAAGAATTAAAGCAAAAGGGTCACAAATTTTATACCGACGTTGATTCTGAAGTCTTGATTCGTGGATACGAAGAATGGGGTCCAGATTTATTGAAGCGGCTTCGTGGAATGTATGCATTCGTAATCTATGATAGTAAGAAGCAAGAAGTCTTTGGGGTTCGTGATCACTTTGGCATTAAGCCCCTTTACTACTATGATGATGGCGATGCATTCATGTGGGGCTCTGAAATTAAGGCGTTTTTGGATCACCCTAATTTCAACAAGCAAGTAAATATCGATATGTTACCAATTCACTTAAGTTTTGAATTTGTTCCATCACGCGATACGATGTTCAAGAACGTTTACAAGGTCCTACCAGGACAATACTTTGTTCATAAGATTGGTGGCGACACTGAAGTGCACCGCTACTTCCGCTTTAACTACGATCACATTGACGAAAACCAAACGATTGATGGTGATGCTAAGCAAATTAGCAAGATCGTTAAGGAATCAGTTGAAAAGCACATGATCTCAGACGTACCAGTTGGTAGTTTTCTCTCCAGTGGGGTGGATTCAAGTTACGTTTTGAATGAAGCAGCCAAACTCAAACCCATCCAATCATTTTCACTAGGGTTTAAGAACTCCAAGTATAGTGAATTAGCATGGTCTACGGAATTTGCTAAGGAAATTGGCCAAAAGAACACGCCGATTTACATTAATGGTGATGACTACTTTAACTTCTTGCCAACCATGATGTATTACATGGACGAACCACTTTCGAACCCATCTGCCGTTCAATTATTTTACCTATCTCGACGGACCCGTCAAGATGTAAAAGCAGCACTATCAGGTGAAGGGGCCGATGAATTCTTTGGTGGTTACAATACCTACCTAGAAGCATTTCCGTTTGAACGTTACCAAAGATGGGTCCCCAAGCCAATTAGAAAGGGCTTAGCATCGGTTGCTGAAAAACTACCGCGCTTCCATGGCCGGCGATTCTTAATTAGAGGGGCCCAACCACTTAGCGAGCGTTACTACCGGGTAAACTACGTCTTTAATTATGAAGACCGGGACCGGGTTTTAAAGGACCCATCATTAAACCGGGATTCTGGTGAGTTCACCAAGCACATTTTTGATGAAGTGGCTGGTAAGGATGAAATGACGCAAATGCAATACTTTGACATCAATACCTGGTTACCATTCGATATTTTGCACAAGGCCGATCGGATGAGTATGTGTAACTCACTGGAAGTGCGGACCCCGTTGGTTGATAAGAAGGTGGCTGATTTTGCCGCTACGATGCCAATTAAAACCAGAATTCATAAGGGTGAAACCAAGGTCTCACTTAGAAAAGCTGCAATGGCTGCCCTACCAGAACGGGTCGCTAATAAGGAAAAGATGGGCTTCCCATCCCCAATCGCTTCATGGATGAACATGCCAAAGTTCCATGCTAAGATCGAAGAAGCCTTTACTTCAGACGTTGCGCAACGCTTCTTTAATGTCGATGAATTACAACGAATCGTCAAAGAACACGCAAATGGTAAGTCTAACATGCAAAAGATTTTTACCATTTACACGTTTATTCTTTGGTATGAAGTATTTTTCCCTGAAAATACCTCTGCTAAGACCGTTGAATTGGTTCATAAGACAAAATAATGTTGTTTTAGGAAGGGTGAAATTGCAGTGGCTTTAAAAATTGAAGAATTAATTACACTGCTACAAGAACACGCGCTTTTGATCAACATCAGCGGACCGCTTGAAGCCGTAACGTTTGCAAATATTGAATATGACTCAAGGTTAATTGAACTAAACGACCTATTTTGTTGTAAGGGAAACTTTAAACCTGAATATTTAAGGGTTGCTGCACAGCATGGTGCGATTGGGTACCTTGCTGAAGCCGAACAACCAGTGGCAGCAGATTTAAACTTAACGGCAATTATCGTTAAAGACGTTCAAAAGGCAATGGCGCTATTGGGGGCTGCGTTTTATGGCTATCCACAAAACGAGCTCTTCATCATTGCCTATACCGGAACGAAGGGGAAAACCACCTCTGCTTATTTTACGTACCAGGCCTTAATGAACCAGACTAACCACCGAACCGCCTTGATATCAACGATTGATACGGTGGTGGGACCCAAACCAGCTCAACGGTTCAAATCGCACCTAACGACGCCCGAATCACTTGATATTTTCAAGTACATGCGGACCGCTGTTGATAATGGGATGACCCATTTAGTAATGGAGGTCTCATCACAAGCATACAAGAAAAATCGGGTGTATGGGCTGCACTTTGATGTGGGCATTTTTCTAAACATTTCACCTGATCATATTGGGCCGAATGAACACCCGACCTTTGCGGATTATTTACACTGCAAGGAACAACTCCTGGTTAACTCGACGGTGTGCATCATAAATGCTGAAACGGACTATTTAAACGATGTTTACCAAACGGCCAAGGCCACGAGCCAACCAGAAAACATTTATTTATTTGCACGGAAGGATGTTAAGTTACAATTACCGCTATCCCCTGACTTTAGGTTCGTAAGCACTGCTGACACGCTTGATCACAATGCAATTGATTTAGTAGCTACTGACGACCGGAGTGTTCAAATGCAGTTAGCTGGGAATTATCAAATTGCAATTGCTGGTGATTATAACGAGTCCAATGCGACTGCTGCCATCATTGCAGCTGGCATTGCCGGAGCAAATCAGACCCAAATTGCCACCGGACTTGCGACCGTGATGATTCCAGGACGCATGGAAAGCTACCGTAGTCATGGGCATGGAACGGTATATGTTGACTATGCTCATAATTACGCTAGTATGAACGCGTTATTAGGGTTCTTGAAACGTGAAAATCCAGCCGGCCGGGTCATCGTAGTGGTCGGTAGCCCTGGTAACAAGGGTGAAGATCGCAGAGAGGGGTTCGGGAAGGCGTTGAGTCAAAATGCTGACGTTGCCTTTTTAACCACTGACGACCCTGCATTTGAGGATCCACGCACAATTGCCAATGAAATTGATGCTCATATCGACCACCAGCGGGTGACAGTTCATTTTGAAATGGATCGCAAACAGGCCATTGCTCAAGCCATTGAGTTAGCTAGTCAAAACGACATGGTCGTAGTTGCAGGGAAGGGGCGTGACCCCTACCAAAAAATCAATGGTGTTGATACACCTTATGAGACCGACTCAGTGGTGGTCAAAAATATCTTGAAGGGATTCTAGAATAATGAGTGAAACTGACTTTACCCCGATTCTATTGGGGAGTGACTTTAACTGCTATGGAATGGCCCGCTCACTTTACGAAAAGTACGGTAAACCGGTCAAGGCCTATGCCGAAATTCAATTAGCACCGACCCGGTTCACGAAGATTGTTGATTTAGAACTAATTCCTGGCTTTAGTGAAGATCCACAGTGGATCCAAGCAATGCGGAAGTTAAAACAACAATACGCTAATCACTCTGAACCAGTTATTTTGATTGGTTGTGGGGATGGGTATGCAGAACTAATTTCCAAGCATAAGGATGAATTGTCAGATGTCTTTGTATGTCCATACGTTGACTATGATTTAATTCGCCAGTTGAACAGTAAGGAAAATTTTTATCGAACTTGTGATAAGTACAATTTGCCATATCCTAAGACTAAGATCATTAGTAAGGCAATGTATGAGTCAACCACCCCAATTGAGCAACCGTTTGGCTATCCAGTTGCATTGAAGCCTACAAACAGTGTGGAGTGGCTCGATGTTCACTTTGAGGGCCGGAAAAAGGCATTTGTGATTAAATCAGCAGCGGAATTCAATGACATTGTCGGTAAAATTTATGATAATGGGTATACTTCGGATTTGATTTTGCAGGACTTTATTCCGGGGGATGATAGTAATATGCGGGTCTTAAACGCCTACGTTGATAAACACCACCATGTTAAAATGATGTGTTTAGGGCATCCATTACTAGAAGACTGCGCACCCTCTGCGATTGGAAATTATGTAGCCATTATTCCAGAATACAATCAAACCATTTATAATCAGATTCAAACGTTTTTGGAAGCAATTGAATTTACCGGGTATGCAAATTTCGATATGAAATACGATGTGCGTGACGGTTCCTTTAAGCTATTTGAAATTAACCTGCGCCAGGGGCGGAGTAGCTTCTTTGTGACGTTAAATGGGTATAATCTGGCTGACTGGGTCGTTCAAGACTATGCCTTTGATTCACTATCAGATCAAGCGCCCGTTTATGCTAATCAAGACCCGGCGAAGTACTACCTATGGCTAGGGGTAAGCGTTGCCGTATTTAAGCAATACGCTAAGGACAATGCTGAAAAGCAAGCAGCATTAAAATTAATTGATCAAAACCAGTACGGAACCACTTTTTGGTATTCAAAGGACCGCAATTTAAAACGCTGGGCCTTGATGAAGTGGATGTTCCATAACTACAGCAAGAATTTCGCAAAATACTTTGCAATTAATAAGGGGTAGGTTTCAATGAAGCACTTTTTCTCGATCATCGGGGGAATGGGGACGCAAGCGACCGAAAGCTATCTGCATCTTTTGAACCAACGGACACCGGCGCATCATGATCAAGACTACCTCAATTATATTTTGGTCAACCATGCAACCGTTCCTGATCGGACCGCTTATATTTTGGATCATACTAAGCCCAATCCGCTCCCGGATCTACTTGAGGATATCAAGCAACAATCGTTGCTGAAACCGGACTTCTTTACGTTGCCTTGTAATACTGCCCATTACTTTTATGATCAGCTACAAGCCGCAACTGACGTGCCGATTTTGCACATGCCACGGGAGGCCGTTGAGCAGATTAAAATTAGTTATCCAACTGCCAAGCGGGTGGGGCTAATTGCCACGAATGGGACGCTCCATGATGGTGTCTATGACCATGAAATTCAAGCAGCCGGCTTTGAAGTCGTTAAACCAACTGCGGAAATCCGGGATGAAACCATGAATTTGATCTATCACGATATTAAGGAAAATGGAACGGTGAATGCTAATCGCTATCATCATATCTTGGCCCAAATGGTCAATACCTTAAAGAGTGATATTGTAATTTTAGGATGTACCGAACTATCGGTTGCTCAAGAACAGGCTGGCAACCATTCCTATCCGGTGATGGATGCACAATCGGTATTAGTAGATCGAACGATCGAACTAGCAGAGCGCAATCGTCAATCTAAATAAATGAAAAAAAGGCTGCGATATAGCTCCTTACCATAAATGGTTCTTGACGTAGGAAATGAATATTTCTGCTACCAAGAACCATTTTTAAATTTTATGATGTTGATGGTCATTAATGCGATGCGCACTGCTTATTTGATTGCATAAACGATGTTTAATCACTTTATTAATTATGCCGTACTGTTAGTTTAAAAAACAATTTAAAAACCGTTTAATACCATAATGCACCTTTTGAATATTACTATTAATATAATTAAATGGTTAATGGCAAATTTAAAGGGCTGCTAGGGGCATCAAGCAGCCCTGAATGAATTGTAAAATGGAATAAATTTAGATTACTATAAAACCACAATTACTCCTGGAGTTGATTTCTCAGGGCAATTGTGGCTTTATTTGTTTACGATCAGATTTCGTTGAACCAATTATGGAACTACCGACGTTATTTTAGATAGTTTCGAACGTCTAAAAACTTTTTGGGGAAATATTTACGATAGTTCACTACTGATGAACTCCCCCTTAGACCAAAGTATCGATCAAAAAATTGATGCCGTTTGACATAGTAACTGATCGGCTTGACTTCATGATTCTTAAAGTATTTAACTAGTAGTTTTTCCTCGCCAGGGGCCCGTTTCCTAGCGCGTTTGAACGTTGCTGGCTTGTATGGAGGATTACCATAGTCACGTTGGATAAGGGCTTGCATGATGACAGTTGGAACTGCAATGGTGGGGTAGTACTTACCCGGATTTTTGGTTTCTCGTGGATCAGCAGTTCCACTAAGGTTCACCCTAAGTGAATCTGAAATAAATTGCACCAGTTTCCGATTAGCAGAGATATATTGGGTCTTCCGAGTAGCGAATGGATTTTCATTATGAACTTTAAACCTGTATTTCCCGTTATCATTAATAATCTGATTAACGATGAACGTATCACCATATGGAACCGGATAAGTGGGTAAGCCATTCATTTTTTCAGCTGCACCGATGATAGTGTTTTTCCGAACCATCAAGAAGTGATATCCCTTTGGAATCTTGGTATAGTAATCACCTGCATTGTGAGGGTCAAAGTAGTTTGGATTATTAGCATCCTTAACTGCATTCGAAAAAGCAGTGTAGCCGCCATTAAGATATGTATCTAGGATGCCAGAATTGGCCCGTGCTACCGTATTAGTAATTTGATAACCGACACACATCGTAAAAAGAACTAAAAAGAGCCACCTATAATTTTTCATAACATCATCCCATTTGAAGTAGTTTGTTTGAATCGCTATTATTTAAACCATTTCTTTTGATTTTGATCGAATACAAAATAGAACGTCTTACTAGTTGGCTTTAAGTGGTATTGACCGGTAACCACGTATCCACCACCGGTACTCATGACCCAGTCGCTAACTGATAAATGGGTGCCCCGTTTGATCTTGCCGGCTTTGAAGAACTGATTATGAGCTTCATCCTTGCCGACCAGGACTTTATAGACCTTCATGGGTTTAGTGGTTTTCACTTTGTGGGTAGCCGTACTAGCGTACCCATAGCCGGTGGCAGCATTTGCGACGCTTGGAGATGCAAAGCAACTAAACAATAGTCCGGCAGTAATTACTACGCAATTGCTTATTTTCATATTGTTCACCCCTCTTGAAAAAATTATAACATTTTATCAAAAAAATTGTTGAGTCCCAACTGATTATGGGCTTCAACAATTTTAATTAGATTTTGATAATCAGCTTATCAATCTTTTTTCGTTGTCTGTTGATTGCTTTGCTGTATATCACAGCACCATTAAGATATGAGATTACTTTAGCGCAATCGTTTGTGCAATAATGGCGACCAGAATGATTAGGGTTAATCCCAGCGAATCTAAGCGGGTAAATGTTTGCGCTTCTAATTTTTGATAACCGCGCTCGATGAGTGCGATTGATGCAATACAGAGGACATCACTAATGATTACCGCTACGGCACTATGGTGAAAAATGCGGATACTGATGACAAATTGACTACTAACGATTAAAAAGTAAAAAATGCGCGACCAAATTAAAGATTGAATGATTCGCTTAGCGTAGTCACGAGTAAATCCCGTGATTAATGAGATGATCAAAAAGCCCCATAGAACATAGTTTAAAGTGACCCACATGGGGAAGACACTCCCTTCTAATTGAATTGATATTTCCATTTTAGCATAGTTATTAATATTAATAGGGTGTTACTAGTGCAAAATTATGAGATAAGTGTTATATTAGTTTTGTTACTCTAATAAAATTTTAATTCGAGGTGGATAATTATGAGTAGAAAAATTGGTGTAATTGGAAGTGGGCACGTTGGTTCAACGGTGGCCCATTACATAGTTTCAGCAGGATTTGCAGATGAATTAGTAATGATCGATACTAACGAGGCCAAGGTCGTGGCCGACGCTGTCGATTTGCGAGATGCAATGCCCAACCTGCCATTCCATACTAACATTACGGTCAATGATTATTCCGCATTAAAGGATGCGGACGTCGTGATTTCAGCAATGGGAAAGGTTAGTTTACAAAGTAGTAAGTCTTCCGACCGGTTCGCTGAATTACCATTTACTAGTGCGCAGGTTAAGGATGTTGCTGAACAATTAAAAACATCCGGGTTCAACGGAGTATTAGTTGATATTAGTAATCCTTGTGACGTCATTACTTCGTTTTACCAACAATACACGGGCCTACCAAAGAACCAGGTAATTGGGACCGGGACCCTACTTGACTCCGCTAGAATGCTACGTGAAGTAAGTGAAGAGTTAAATGTTGATCCTAAATCAGTTCATGGATACAACCTAGGTGAACACGGCAATTCACAATTTACGGCTTGGTCGACTGTGACCGTTTTTGATCAACCAATTACTGAATTAGCAGCTGAAAAGGGATTAGATTTAGCTGCAATGGATGATGGGGCTAGAAAGGGTGGTTTCCAGGTCTTTAGTGGGAAACAATACACTAATTACGGAGTAGCCACCGCTGCAGTTCGATTAGCCAACGCGGTATTAAGTAATTCAATGACCGTAATGCCAGTTTCGAACTACCAGGCTGACTTGGATGTTTACCTATCATACCCAGCCGTGATTGGTCGTAAGGGAGTCGTAAAGCGGGTCGCATTAGATTTAACCCAAGAAGAACAAGCTAAATTACAAAAGTCAGCTGACTTCATTAAGAGTAACGTTAAGAAATATAGTTAAAAAAGATTGGTCATCATCCATTTGGGTGATGACTTTTTTTGGTGATTATGATATACTATTTTAAGTAATGCATGCGGGTATAGTTTAGTGGTAAAATATGAGCTTCCCAAGCTTAAGTCGCGGGTCCGATTCCCGTTACCCGCTTTATCGAATTTTCGATATGTAGTCGATGATAATTGAGTAGTAGGGGTTTTAAGTATCAAGCGATTTCGGGAGGGTGGAAGCCGGATTACGATGGCCTTGAAAGCGTGCTTTTTAGACTTAAAATTATAAATAACAAGCGGATAATCATATCAATTAGAGTGGTACCGCGGATCATAAAACCATCCGTCTCTTGCAAATTATATTTGCAGGGGATTTTTTAATTTTATGGAGGAATAATCATGGATAAATACAAACAACAAGTTGCTTCTTTAATCAGTTCAGCTCTGGATGCCGATGCCGGCTTGGACCATTCAGCAGTCCTAGCTAAAATTGAACGGCCTAAGGACGCTAAGATGGGTGATTTGGCATTTCCAACCTTCACCCTTGCCAAAGCATTACACAAAGCACCCCAAATGATTGCACAAGACCTCGTTGCAAACATTGATGCAAGCGGGTTTGAAAAGGTCGTTGCGATGGGTCCCTATGTAAACTTCTTTTTAAGCAAACCGGGCTTTAGTCGGGATGTGTTAACGACCGTTTTAAGTGAAAAAGCTGACTACGGCCAAAACCAAGATGGTAAGAACGGAAACGTTCCAATCGATATGTCATCCCCAAACATTGCAAAGCCAATTTCAATGGGTCACTTACGTTCGACCGTAATTGGAAATGCGGTTGCTAACATCCTGGCTAAGAACGGCTACCACCCCATTAAGGATAACCATTTGGGTGATTGGGGAACGCAGTTCGGTAAGTTGATCACTGCCTACTTGAAGTGGGGAAATGAAGCAGACGTTAAAAAGGATCCGATTAATAATTTGGTGAAATACTACGTTAAGTTCCATAAGGAAGACGTTAACCATCCCGAATTAGATGATGAAGCTCGTGAATGGTTCAGTAAGCTTGAACACGGGGATGCTGAAGCTACCAAGCTTTGGAAGTGGTTCCGTTCCGTCTCATTGGAAGCCTTTAACCAAATTTACGATAAGTTGGGCGTTCAATTTGATACCTACAATGGGGAAGCCTTCTATAACGATAAAATGCCCGAAGTTATTCAAATGCTAAAGGATAAGCACCTCTTGAAGGAATCTGAAGGGGCTCAAATCGTAGACCTTAGTAAGTATGATTTGAACCCTGCGTTGATTTTAAAGAGTGATGGGGCTTCACTTTACATTACCCGAGACATTACCACTGCCATCTACCGGGACCGTGAGTACCATCCTGCAATGAACCTCTACGTAGTGGGTTCAGAACAAACGTATTACTTTAAGCAATTAAAGGCCGTCCTAGAAGAAATGGGGGTTCCATCTGCTAAGGACCTCCACCACATTCCATTCGGATTAATTACCGTTAACGGTAAGAAGCTCTCGACGCGTTCTGGACGGATCATTTTGTTGGACGAGGTATTGAACGATTCAATCGCACTGGCTAAAAAGCAGATTGAAGAAAAGAACCCAGACCTACCAAATAAGGACCAAGTGGCCCAAGAAGTAGGGGTCGGTGCCATCATCTTTGGTGACCTTAAGAATGATAAAATGGATAGCATCGATTTTGTCTTGGAAGAACAACTCCGCTTTGAGGGTGAAACCGGTCCATACGTTCAATATTCACGAGTCAGAGCTGAAAGTATCCTAAGACGGGTGCCTGACTTTGACGCAGACACTAGTAGTCGTGACTTAGACGATCCACAAGCTTGGGAAATCATTAAACTATTGAATGACTTTCCAGCCATCGTTAAGGATGCCTGTGCTGAATTTGAACCATCAGTAATTGCTAAGTACGCATTGAGGTTAGCAAAGGCGTTTAATAAGTACTATGCACACACTAGGATTTTGGATGACCAGAACCACTTAGCTGCCCGGTTATCACTAGTTAAGAGTGTTTCGATCGTATTAAAGGAATCCCTAAGACTCCTGGGTGTTAAATCACCAGACGAAATGTAATTTAATTATTAAAATGGCGTTTCCAATTGGTGGGGACGCCATTTTTTGTGTGTTAAAAATTAAGCTTTAACGCTGGAGCATCTCGAATTTACTAATTGTGGTACAATTAAATGTAATATTTGAAGGGAGCGAAACGCCTTTAATGAAACCAAAATCATCACGCCAAATTGGCCATTCGATTTCACCATATTGGCAAGCATTTAGAAAAATCCAAAAGCGGATTTGGCACCGCTACCATATTAACCGCTGGATCATCATGGTGGTAATGGGCATCATATTTACAATGAGTACTTATCTCACGTTCGTTGCTAAAACGATGGATGTCCAAAATCTTAATTCATCGTTAAAAAGATCGACCGTCATTTACGATGCCAGTAATAAAAAAGCGGGGGCATTATATTCCCAAAAGGGGACCTATGTCGGCATGCGCAACATTTCCCAAAATGTTCCCGATGCAATTCTTTCGACCGAAGATCGTAACTTCTACCATGAACATGGTTTTTCGATTAAGGGGTTCGGACGGGCCGGATTATTGTGGGTTAAAAACAAATTGCTCCATCGTGATTACATTAGCGGTGGGGGAAGCACGATTACCCAACAGTTAGTCAAAAATGCCTACCTATCGCAAGAGCAGACCTTTTCACGGAAATTAAAGGAACTTTTTATTTCGATTCAGGTCGAAAACGTCTACTCTAAAAATCAAATTCTAACCATGTATATGAATAATGCATACTTTGGCAATGGGGTATACGGAGTACACGACGCTGCTGAGCGCTACTTTGGGACCTCGGTTAAAAATCTTTCGGTTCCGGACTCAGCCGTACTGGCCGGAATGTTGACCAACCCCAGTGCGTATAATCCGGTGGATCATCCTCAATTAGCATTACAGCGTCGCAACACCGTGTTGGACCTAATGGTCGATAATCGTAAGATTACTAAGGCGGAGGCCGCAAGGTACAAAGCCCAACCAATTGAAGTCCATGATAGCTATACTTATCGGGATAGTTATCGCTATCCATACTACTTCGATTCGGTCATTGACGAGGCCATCAATCGCTACGGGCTATCTGAAGCTGATATTATGAACCGTGGTTATAAAATTTACACTAATTTGAACCAAAGTCAGCAATCCGCAATGCAAAATAACTTTAATGATAGTAGTATGTTCCCCCAAAACGCTGCCGATGGGACGAAGGTCCAAGCGGCCTCGATTGCGGTGGACCCACAGACTGGTGGGGTGTCAGCGGTCGTTGGAGGCCGGGGCAAACACGTCTTTCGTGGTTACAACCGGGCAATCCAGATGAAACGGCAGCCGGGTTCAACGATGAAGCCGCTGGCTGTGTATACCCCAGCCTTAGAAGATGGCTATCATTTTGACTCCAGTTTGGTGAATCAAAAACGTTCATATGGTGCTAACCACTACACCCCACAAAATTACAATGATCAATATACCGGCAAGGTCCCGATGTATGAGGCCCTAGCGCAAAGTATGAACGCTCCGGCAGTGTGGTTATTGAATAAGATTGGCGTTGAGGCGGGCTATAATTCGGTCAAGAAGTTCGGCATTCCAATTACAAAGAGTGACCGGAACCTATCGCTAGCGTTAGGGGGACTATCCACCGGGGTTTCACCACAGCAGATGGCCGGGGCCTACACCGCGTTCGCTAACAACGGGGTTGCGATGAAGCCGTACTACATCCGTAAAATCGTGGATGCCTCTGGGAACGTGATTATTGATAATACCGCTAAGCAACGGGGGACCAAGGTAATGTCTTCGGTCACCGCAAAGAATATGACCAGCATGATGCTGGGGGTATTTGATAACGGAACCGGTGTCGATGCCAAACCAGCTGGCTACCAGGTGGCTGGAAAGACCGGGAGTACTGAAGCTGATTCGACCGGCGATACCGATGCGACCCGTGATAAATGGATCATTGGTTATACCCCTAATACGGTGGTTGCTACTTGGGAGGGCTTTGATGATACCAATAGTAATCATCACTTGGAAAACCTCAGCGGGACTGGGATTGGCCCGTTGTTCAAGAGTGAGATGAGTTCGATCATTCCAACGACCAAGCAGACCCAGTTCAATACTGAAGATGCGCAAACGATCATTGACCAACGGAATAGTAACAATAATAAGAGTGATAACGTTTGGGACAATGTGAAGAAGAGCGGCAATAATATTGGCAAGAACATTGAAAACGGCTTTGATACCGTTAAAAAACAAACTAGTAAATGGTTTAACGATGCCAAAAAGTTATTAGGTGGGAATTAGACCACGTGAAAAAGAGTCCGTTGTGAGCAATTACGTTCGCAGCGGACTCTTTTTTAGCTTCAAATAAAAAAGCCGCCATTCAGCGACTTTTCAATGCTTATTTACTTGAAGTAGAACTTTCAGTAGTGATGTAACTAGCAAGAATGTCCTTTAATTGGTTATCCTTGATGTCAACGTCACCCTTCCGTAATACCTTCGCAACGATGTTGTGAAGCGTCGTACTATCTGACATTTCAGCAGTAACGATTTGATCCTTCAAGGCACTAGTGTGGTCCTTGTAGGTACCCTTAGCAGGGTGGTTAACCATTTGGATCACTTGGTAACCGTATTGAGTCTTAACAGGAGTGGTGGTGTAGTCACCCTTCTTATCAAGCTTGTATGCGGCCTTCTTAAATGCTGAGTCAACTGATGATGAAGTATTGTCAAACGCTGGTAGCCGGCCACCCTTGTTCTTGGTGTTAGTATCAGTGGAGTACTTCTTAGCTAAGCTAGCAAAGCTCTTGCCATCCTTTAATTGACTGATAACGGTTTCAGCAGTTGATTTCTTAGAAACCAAGATGGCATTAACCGTAATCTTAGGTTGGAAACTCTTGAATTGCTTTTGTAAAGCAGAATCAGAGAAGTTAGTATTAGCCCGCACTGCTTGTTCAAGAAGTAAATTATCTCTAATTTGACTCTTGAACGTAGCGTTCGTTAATCCTTGTTGTTGAAGAACGGCACTAAATTGTGATCCGTATTGAGATTTGTATTGGTTAAAGAGCTTGTTAACTTGGGAATCCTTGACCTTGCTACCGTAGTTCTTTTCCAATACCTTATTTAGGATCATTTGTTGAAGGATTTGTTTACCATTAGAAGTTTCCTTCATGCTACTGTAGTATTGACTTTGAGTAATCTTACCACCGTTAGTAGTTGCAACTGCGGAACTACCACAGGCTGCTAAGGTTAAACTCAAAAATACTCCGGCTACTCCAACTAGCCATTTTTTCATAAAAAAAACACATCCATTCGTACAAAATTATAAGTATGATTGCTTAACATGTTCCAATATAACATAATTCATATTATATCGACACACGCATAATTGACCTTAACTAAAAATTAAATGAAATGACTACTTCATTTGGTTTAAGGTCTGATTGATTTTATCCAGGTGGGGCTTGATTTCAAAGGAATATTCATCAATTCTGGTTTGAACGTCCCGAATGGCCTTTTGACTCCGTGTCAATTCCACCTTGAATTTATTCAACGCGTCGTTAAATTGGGCCCGGTCGCGATTGAACGTTTGCAGCTGTTCGGCCTTTTCGAGGGCGAAACTAGTGGTCCGTTTGAAAAATTGCTGAGGCGTTTCCTTATTGGCCACTAAGTAGACCCCGAGCGCACTAGCGGCAACGCCGGCAAATTTAAATAGATTCCTCATTAATTAATCCTCCACTTGTTCCTTGATGGCATGGGCGATTGATTCATACTTGGCATCGTCATATTGGTCAGTATGGTCTGCAAAGTGCATGCTAAAACCATCTTGATCCGAGTACCTAGGAATCAAATGGAAGTGGGAGTGAAATACGGATTGATAAGCGATTTCACCGTTATTATTAACGATGTTCATCCCCTTAATATCGGGATTGAACTTCCGGATGGCCCGGGCAATCTTTGGAATTCTTGCAAAGACTTGACTTGCAAAGTCGGCATCATATTCGTAGATGTTAGGCACGTGCTTTTTAGGAATCACTAGTGTGTGGCCAGGAGTGGCTTGTGAGATGTCCAAAAATGCCTTTACGACATCATCTTCATATACGGTGTAGCTGGGGATCTCCCCGTTGATAATTTTACAAAAGATACAATCAGTCATATTAATTACCTACCTTATTATTAATTAATTTAAGTATACACTATTTGAAAATGCTTTTGAAAACGAAAGCGTTTCGGCTGCGTATGCTATAATGAGAGTAAAGTAAATTTTAGGGGGAATCGAATTGGCCTTAGATGTTAAAAATTTAGTCGGGGGCTACTCACAAGTGCCCGTGTTAAAGGACGTTTCATTTGATGTCCATGATGGTGAATTAGTGGGTTTAATTGGACTGAATGGAGCCGGTAAATCAACGACCATTAACCACATTATTGGCCTGTTAACACCATTTTCCGGGACGATTGAAATCAATGGTTATCAAATTAGTCAAAACAACGCGGAGTATAAAAAACAAATTGCATACATTCCGGAAATTCCGGTTCTGTATAATGAATTGACGCTGCGTGAACACATTGAAATGACGATCATGGCATACGCATTGGATCGAGAGCAAGCATGGAATCGTGCCCATGATCTATTACAGACGTTCCGGTTGGATAATAAATTGGAATGGTTCCCAGTTGATTTTTCAAAGGGAATGAAGCAAAAGGTAATGATCGTGTGTGCCTTTTTGACGGATGCTAAGATGTTTGTAATTGACGAACCATTCTTGGGATTGGATCCACTGGCGGTTAACGACCTGTTGAACCTAATTAACGATCGAAAACAACACGGCTGCAGCATTTTAATGTCCACGCACGTTTTAGATACGGCTGAACGATTCTGTGATCGCTTCGTATTGATCAATGATGGCCAAATCAAGATTGAAGGGGACCTAGCGCAGATTAAGGGGGCCTTCCCGAATGCAGGGGACTCCTTGAACAACATCTACCTTTCGCTAGCGAAGGGTGAGGCATAATGAGCGATTTATTTAAACAACGTTTGGGGACCCATCTGACTGAGATGGTGAAGTACCTTCGATACGTTTTTAATGACTTTTTTGTAATTGCGCTATTGTTTTTGATCGGGGGGCTCGGCTTTGCTTACTCCAACCTCTTAAAACAACTCCACACCGGCCTATGGTGGCCTGGAATCGTCATCGTTGTGATTGGATTGATTGCACAAAGCTTTAACCACTTAGCCACTTTGATCGAACCAGCTGATCGAATCTTTTTAATCCCGCAGGAAAGTGCCATGCACGGGTATTTAAAGGCGGCTTATCGGTATAGCGTATTAATCGCAATCATTCCACAGCTGCTAATTTGGTTCATCTTATTACCGTTCATTCGGGTCACGATGGCGTTTAATTGGTTAGAGTTACTCGGCCTCTTATTTACGATGGTGATATTAAAGGGGGCCGATTTAAGAAACCAGTTCAACGCTGCGTACCATCGATCGATCAGTGCTAAATTAAAGTGGTTGATCAACCTAGTTGCCCTTACGGTGACGCTTTTAGCTCCTTCGCTGGGCATCGTGATCAGTGCTTTATTTATTGGCATGACCGCTAGAAATGAGCGTGGGTGGCAAAGTCGCTCATTGAATTGGGGGACGTTAATCGAAAACGAGGATGCTAGGATGCTTGCGCTCTATAAGTTCTTTAACCTCTTTACCGATGTGCCTAACATTCAAGGGACCACCAAGCGCCGTCGCTACCTCGACTTTTTGATCAACCGGATCAAGCCGCTTCCGCAGAATACCTATCGCTACTTATACGGCCATTCGATCGTTCGAAACGGCGAATATAGTGGGCTACACCTACGGTTAACGGTAATCGGGGCCGTTTTATTGGTCGGGGTTGGCGGGACCTACCTGCCAATTTTAATTGGCATGTTGTTCCTCTATTTGATTGGCTTCCAGTTGATTCCATTTTACTTCCACTTTACAAACAACGTATTTACCCATATCTATCCGGTGGATACTAAATTGCAGCTCACAAGCTTTAAACAGGTCGTTGCAGTTCTTTTGAACACCTCTGCAGTTATCTTTGCAATTATGACCTTAATTGGGAGCCGCTCAATTATCATTGGTGCCATCAGTTTAGTCGTTAACCTAGCAGAATGCTGGGTTTTGACTAATCATTTAATTACTAACAAAATCAACCAAAAATTAGATTAATCAATTAAAGGAGTTCGCAATGCGAGTAAGACATAAATCATGGGCCAAGCCCTATATTGAATCACAACCAACCCTGATCGTTACCGATGCTGAGGCATGGGCCGGAAAGTGGGATCAACGGTTTGCAAAAAAACAACCACTGCACCTTGAAATTGGAATTGGAAAGGGGCAATTCATTATTGAAATGGCCAAGCGCCACCCCGAAATCAATTTCATTGGAATTGAATTACAAGAATCAGTGATTGCAGTGGCATTACGGAAGTTAGTCGAATCACAATTAACCAACGTCCAGCTAGTGGAGACCGATGGGGCGTTGGTCAATACGCTCTTTCGGGCTGGCGAAATTGATAAAATGTACCTTAATTTTTCCGACCCGTGGCCTAAAAAACGGCACGCAAAGCGGCGCTTAACCTCATCCACCTTTTTAGGGAGTTATCGCGAAGTCTTAAAGGATGGCCACCAGCTTGAATTCAAGACTGATAACCGGGGGCTATTTGAATATTCATTGATTTCGTTCAATCAATTTGGGACTAATTTTGAATATGTATCGCTTGATCTCCACGATAGTCCAGAACAAGCAGACAACGTTGAGACCGAGTATGAGGCTAAGTTCAGTCAGAATGGGCCAATTTATAAAATTGTAATTAATTTTAAAACGAACTAATTTGGTGGGAATCGGTCTTGTATAGCTCGACTAACTTCCCGTTACCGCTGGCGGTAAATTGATACTCGGTGATCGTTTGACCATCAACAATGTTAACGCCGCCTAGGTAATAGTCCTCAGCAATTAGGCGGTATTCTGGATGTAGCCAGGTCCCATAAATCGTCTGTCCGCCGAATTGTTGATGAATTTGATGGTAGATGCGGTGTTCGACCCGGGCACGAATGCCGCTTTTGAGGACTTCAATCGCTGCTACGGCTGTGATTGCGATGCCAAGTCTAATTTTAGTTTTAATTTGCAAAATTATCCCTGCTTTCAATTGGATTTAACGCTATACTGTTATTATAATCAAAAATTGTCGAATTGTTCATGATTACGTTATAATGATGAACGTAGAATTTCAAGGGAGGAACATTCAAATGGAAGAATTACAACCAATGAACCTAACAGAACTCAAACAAAAAATTGCTAACGGCAAGTACATGCTCTTTTTCAGTGCCACTTGGTGTCCTGATTGTACCGTCATCAAACCAGCACTACCAGAAATTGTCGCTAACCATCCCGAATACACCTTCTTGGCCGTTGATCGTGATGATAACATCGATTTAGCAGCAGAGTTAAATATTTTTGGGATTCCAAGCTTCGTGGCCTTCGAAGATGGCGAAGAAATTGGTCGCTACGTCAATAAGGAACGTAAGACCCAAGCGCAAGTGGAAAGCTTTATTGAATCATTAAATTAATCAGAAGGGACGTTACAAATTGATAGCCAGTTATAATCCATCCCAAATGGGGGATGTCTTAGTTTTATTAATGCACCCAGATGTTGAGGAGCAAGTGGTCACTAAACGTGATTCCATCGTCAAAATTACCGCCACGGACGGGACGGTATTAGGTTACAACTTCTTTGATGCTAGTAAATACCTACCCAAATTAAAGGATCAAAACGGCCAGGTGACTTTAGACCACGCTGACGTTGATCAATTGAATGCG
This sequence comes from Nicoliella spurrieriana, assembly GCF_023380205.1. Taxonomy (NCBI): domain Bacteria; kingdom Bacillati; phylum Bacillota; class Bacilli; order Lactobacillales; family Lactobacillaceae; genus Nicoliella; species Nicoliella spurrieriana. The sequence continues at coordinate 1,488,217 of NZ_CP093361.1, read as the reverse complement.
GCCTTAAAAGCGGCTGATTTTGATGACCAATTGAGTGTCGATGATAGTCCTAAGTTCGTCGTTGGCTATGTGGAATCCGTTGAAAAACATCCTAAATCAGACCACCTAAAGATTACCAAGACTAAGGTCCAGGATGGCAAAACGCTGCAAATCGTAAGTGGCTCACCTAACATGCAAGCTGACATTAAAGTCGTCGTTGCCGAAGTGGGAACGATGATGCCAAGTGGACTAGTAATCTGGCCTGGTGAATTGAAGGGCGTTGAAAGTGATGGGATGATTTGTTCAGGACGCGAACTAAAGATTCCCAATGCACCCCAAAAACCAGGAGCATTAATTCTCCCCGATGATTATCAAGTTGGGACTCAATTTGATTTTGCACGGGCCCAAAATCTATTTTCATAATTAGTCAGGAGCTGGTCACTCCTGATTTTACATATTTGAATAATTAACGTTAATTAAGGGTGAAGATAAATGAACCATTATGATGGACCGGCGTTTTACCGGCGCTTTTTACAAAAACCAAAGGCAAATCAGGATCAAGCTAGCTATTCTAATAATAAAATGACCCATCGGACGCCAATTGATTCGTTGAACGGGAACAAGACCCATCGGGAAAACTTTCGGACGACCGGTGATCATTTTCAACCCCAATCTGAAAATTCAATTTTAAAGTTGACCCAGGCGTTTCAGCCCCGTGGTAACTATGCTCGTCGCATCACTGGTGATGAATATTTGGAAGAGTCTAAATTAGGCCGCTACTACTTGAAATTAATTGAACAACTAGATAAACACGATTCTGATTGTGTCCTATTTGATGATGGAATTAATACCCGGGCTAATTCAGATGTCATTCAATTTGACGATGTTGATGAAACCAGTGAAAATAGGGCCGCCTACCAAAATGACGAACCACGGGTGCCACAGAGTGAACAGCCCAACGCTGAGCGGTTTGAATCTGCAGTTGCCAAAATGAATCAATCATCCGCTAATGATGAGGTAACTGCTGCCCGGTTGAATGCACCGGAATTAAATTCGGCGCCTTCGGATGTAGCTGGCGGTGAACCCCCTAAGCGTTCGGCAGCCACTAATTCAAGCGGGGAAGCGCGGTCCCGCATTGCTCGGCATCGGCAGTCTATTGCAGCCGATTCAGCAGCTAGTGATTCGGTTGGTTCTGCAAGTGCCGCTGAGGAGTTAAATGCTAACCGGGCGAATAGTTCTGAAGCACCCAAAGCTAAGCCACAAGCAAAGCATGGGTTGGGGCATTCCCTATCAGCGATTTTAGATAATGAAACTGATGCCCAAAAGGACGTCGAATTCTTTAAGGACGGGGTAATAGAACACCGGTCTACGAGTGCATCCGATTCACTTACGGATTCCAGCCATGCCGATGGTGATTCAAGTTCGCCGCAAACGGTGGCGGCAGCTTCCGATACGGTCGATGCCCCAGCTAGCGACGAGTCTGAACACTACATTGGTCCGGGGGAAAGTGACCCTGACCACCAAACGCTTAGTAGCGGTGATCAATACTCACAGGGCTACCAGTTTCCAAAGTTTACCATGCTAAAGGAACCCCAACGGCGCGACGATGCTGCGCTTGATGACTGGATCGTAAATCAGTCTGAAATCTTAGACCGAACGCTCAGTGCCTTTCACGTTAATGCGGAGGTCGTTGATTGGACCAACGGCCCGACCGTGACCCAATTTCAAGTCAAGCTGGCCTTGGGGGTCAAGGTTAGCAAGATTACCAATTTAAATGATGATTTAAAACTAGCGTTAGCCGCTAAGGACATCAGAATTGAAGCACCGATTCCAGGACGCACGACGGTCGGGGTTGAAATTCCCAATCCGAAACCCCGTCCGGTAATGTTATCTGAAGTCCTGGGTGCCGATAGTTTCCAACAGGCTAAATCACCGCTAACGATTGCACTAGGGGTGGATTTGACCGGGAAACCCCAGGTAACTGACATTACTAAGATGCCGCACGGATTGATTGCCGGGGCCACTGGTTCCGGGAAAAGTGTGTTTATCAATAGTTTGTTAGTCTCGTTACTATACAAGTCGACCCCGGCGGACCTACGGTTGTTATTGATCGATCCAAAAGCCGTTGAACTAGCGCCATATAATAATATTCCACATCTGTTGGCTCCCGTAATTTCAGAACCAAACGAGGCCTCTGCCGCCCTAAAGTGGGCGGTTAAGGAAATGGATGAACGTTATGAAAAACTAGCGGCAGCCGGAGCCAGAAATATTGAACAGTTTAACCAAAAGGCGGTCGAAAGTGACCAACCACAGCTGAAGATGCCATACATCGTAATTATTATTGATGAGTTGGCCGATTTAATGATGGTCGCTTCGACCGAGGTTCAGGACTATATCGTTAGAATCACCCAAAAAGCCCGGGCAGCCGGGATTCACTTAATCGTAGCGACCCAACGGCCGAGTGTCGATATCGTTACCGGAACCATTAAGAACAACATCCCGACTAGAATTGCATTTATGGTCTCAAGTCAAGTCGATTCGCGTACGATCATTGATACCGCTGGAGCCGAACGACTATTGGGCCGTGGGGACATGCTCTACTTGGGTAACGGAAAGAGCCAGCCACTGCGGCTTCAAGGGACCTTTGTTACCAATGAAGAAATTGAACAGGTTACCGCTGCGGTCCGAACCCAGGGGACCCCGCAGTACGCGTTTAATCCAAAGTCGTTGTTGAAAAAGGTCAATATGGTCCAACAACAAGATGACTTAATGCCCGAGGTCTTAGCGTATATCGCAAAGGAAAAGACCGTCTCCACATCTAAGTTACAACGGGTCTTTTCCATTGGCTACAACCGTGCGGCAACCTTAATTGATGATTTGGAACAGCAAAATTACATTTCGGGGCAACACGGTTCAAAGCCCCGGGAGGTCTACCTAACGGAAGATGATTTTAAAAAATTAAATCTTTAAAATTTAGTTGATTATGTCCCACTAGTTGCAGTTTTTCTGCTAATATGGGGGATGTTATAACATAGGGGGAAGTTAAATTGGATAAGAATACGATTTACCATTTTGTTGGAATTAAAGGGACTGGGATGAGTGCAATGGCACTGATTTTGCATGACCAGGGTTATCAGGTTCAAGGCTCTGATATCGATCAATATACGTTTACCCAACGGGGATTGGAACAAGCTGGCATTAAGATCTTACCATTCGATCCAGATAATATTCATGCCGGGTTGACCATTGTTGCCGGAAATGCCTTTAAGGATGACCACCCAGAAATTACCCGGGCGCGTGAAATGGGCTTGACCGTTTATCGCTACCACCAATTGCTAGGTGAAATGATCAAGGGCTACACCAGCATTGGGATTGCTGGTGCCCATGGTAAAACCAGTACCACTGGTTTATTGGCCCATGTATTGAGCGGGATTTCAGCTACGGATTATTTGATTGGTGATGGAACTGGGAAGGGGGTTCCGGACGCCCGGTTCTTCGTTTATGAAGCCGATGAATACCGGCGCCACTTCCTAGCTACTAGCCCCGACTATGCAATTATGACCAATATTGATTTTGACCATCCTGATTACTATACGGGGATTGAAGACGTTACCGATGCCTTTCAAACCTTTGCTAACCAAGTTCAAAAGGGGATTTTTGTATGGGGGGATGACCCGAACCTGACTAAACTAACTGCGAACGTCCCCATTTACTCCTATGGGACTAGTGAATCCGATGATTTTAGAGCGGTTGATATTAAGCGAACGACTGAAGGTTCCAGTTTTGATGTGATGCACAAGGATCAAAATCTAGGGAACTTTAAAATTCCGTTGTTCGGTGAACATAACATCTTAAACTCACTAGCCGTGATTGCAGTGTCATATTTTGAAGACGTTAACTTAGCTGAAATTAGACGCGAGCTCATGACCTTCAAGGGGGTTAAACGGCGGTTCGCCCAACGAAAAGTGGCTGACATGATCATCATTGATGATTATGCTCACCATCCATCAGAAATTAACGCAACGTTAGACGCTGCTCGCCAAGAATACCCGAATAAGGAAATTGTGGCGGTCTTCCAACCCCATACATTTAGTCGAACGATTGCTTATTTGGATGATTTCGCAAAGAGCCTTAGCAAGGCTGACAAGGTCTATGTGACTAAGATTTATGGTTCCCCCCGTGAAAAATCAGGGAACGTATCTAGTCAAGACCTCTTTGATAAGATCACAAAGGATGGGGGCTTGATCCAAGCGGAGAACGTCTCCCCACTACTTGACTATCAAAATGCGGTGATTATTTTCATGGGTGCCGGCGACATTCAAAAGTATGAAAAAATTTATGAGAATTTGCTAAATGATTTACGACCAAACGTAAATTAATGGTTAAAATGATTTAGTATTAATAATTAGTCTGCTATAATAGTCTAAATAGTTGAATTTGATTTAAAGAAAAGAGGGAATTTTTTGAATAATTTTGATCAACCAACGGAAAGAAGAGCGGTTAACAACGCAGTTGGCGTTAACTCATTCTTCGCTCGAGTTTATGGTTGGATGGGTGCATCGATCTTAATTTCCGCATTAGTCGCTTTCTTAGTGGTTCAAAATGGGATTTCGATGTCAGGTGGTTCTGCAATTGTCTTGATGATCGTCTGGGCAATCATTCCATTTTTCATCCAGGGGGCTGCATTACGTTCTTCTGGATTGGGACTAGCGTTATTGTTTATTTATTCGGCAATGACCGGATTCGTGTTCTCGAACATCTTGATGGTTTACACCAATACCTCCATCGTTGCTGCATTCGTATCTAGTGCCAGTCTATTTATCGCAATGAGCGTTTATGGATTCATTACAAAGCGCAGCTTAGCTAAGATGGGAACCATTTTAACTGGCGCTTTGATCGCCATTATTATTGCATCCTTGATTAATATTTTCCTACACGTAGGGATGTTATCATGGATCATCTCCATCGTGACGGTGGTCGTTTTCACTGGTTTAACTGCTTATGATACTCAAATGCTAAAGCAGTTCTACAACCAAAATGGAAATAGCGAATCAGCTAACGGCGTTGCCATTGGTGGCGCATTAATGTTGTACTTGAATTTCATTAACCTGTTCCTTAGTTTATTACAAATCTTTGGTGCTGGTGATAATCGGAACTAATCGTTACCGATTTAGGGGAGGCCTTCGATAATTAAATTATCGGGGGGCTCCTTTTTTCAATTGCTGAAAATTGTTATATAATATTAAGTGGATTATTTCGAATTAAAATTACTAAGGAGAATGAAATGGCTGAGAAGAGACTACTGTTAATTGATGGAAATAGCATTGCTTTTAAGGCGTTCTATGCTCTTTACCAATCAGTTGATCGTTTTACCAATCAAGATGGCCTCCACACTAGTGCTATCTATGGTTTTAACACCATGTTGGACAATATGTTATCCGTAGTGAAACCGACCGCTGCACTAGCTGCATTCGATGCCGGTAAGGTGACCTTTCGGACCAAAATGTTCAAGGAATATAAGGGTGGGCGCCGCAAAACGCCCGATGAATTGATTGAACAATTTCCATATATTAAAAAACTACTAACTGCCCGGGGCATTAAGAGCTACCAACTCCCTAACTATGAGGCCGATGATATTATCGGTACGATTGCTAAACAAGCAGAGGCCGATGGTTATCTGGTGACGATCGTGACCGGGGATCGTGACTTGACCCAATTATGTTCCGACCGGACCACCGTTAGCATTTCAAAGACGGGGGTCAGTCAAACCGATCACTATACTGCCGCATCCGTTAAAGAAACGATGGGGATTACCCCGCAGCAAATTATTGACGTTAAGGGTCTGCAGGGGGATTCTTCTGATAATTATCCTGGGGTGAACAAGGTCGGCCCAAAAACTGCTGACAAATTGATTAAGCAGTTCGGCTCGATTGAAAATCTTTATGAACATCTTGATGAAATTACCGCTAAGAAATTAAAGGAGCACTTGATTGAAGACCATGATCAAGCATTGCTATCGAAACGCTTGGCCACCATTGATCGGGATGCACCACTTACAATTGGGGTCGCTGATTTAGCCTACCAGGGTGATCAAATCAAGGAATTAACTGCATTTTATCAACAGATGAACTTCCGCAAGTTTTTAAGTGAAATGGGCGCCTCTGCAGATGAGCAAACGCCTAAAATCGAATTTACCCGCTTGGATGATGAGAATCTAACAGCCGTTAATGAGTTGGGCTCGCAGGTGACCTTTTATTTAGCGATGGATGGCGATAATTATCACACCGCACCGTTTGTGGGCTTTGTGATCAGTGATGAGCAACATTGTTTTGTTTCGAGAAACGTTGCACTTTTAAAACAGCCCCCGTTGAAATCAATCCTAACCGATGCTAAAACGACCGTTGCGCTCTTCGATGCTAAGCGGGCGTACGTAGGCTTACATCGCTTGGGAATTGAGCTTAATCACGTTGATTTTGACATGTTATTGGTCTCATACTTATTAAATACCAATGATAATAGTAATGATTTAAGCAAGGTCGCAAGTAAACATGGTTACTACCACGTCAAAAGTGACGAAGCAGTTTATGGAAAGGGTGCCAAGCGGTCGATTCCAGATGATGATGACAGATTATTCAACCACCTGGCTGCAAAGGCGCTGGCGATTACGACCCTGAAGCAAAAGATGCTTGACCAACTAGCTGAGCATGACCAAACTAAGTTATATACCGAATTGGAACTACCGATTGCGTTCGTATTAGCCCGGATGGAAATTGCTGGGATTACCGTTAATCGCGATCAACTAATGCAAATGGGTAGTAAGCTTTCCGAACGGATTGCTGAATGTGAACAGGCGATTTATAACGAAGCTGGGACCGAATTTAATATCGGTTCGCCCAAGCAACTAGGCGCGATCCTATTTGATAAGTTAAACTTACCGGTTATTAAGCGGACCAAGACTGGCTATTCGACTTCCGTTGATGTTTTGGAGCAATTAGCGCCCCAAGCACCAATTGTTGATAACATCTTAAAGTATCGTCAGTTAAGTAAGATTGCTTCGACCTATGTAGATGGATTATTAAAGGTCATTGATCCAGACGATAATAAGGTCCACACCCGTTACTTACAGACGTTGACCCAGACCGGGAGGCTATCTTCAGTGGATCCGAACCTGCAAAACATCCCGATTCGGACTGAAGAGGGGCGTCAGATTCGCCGGGCGTTCGTGCCTAGCCATCCCGGTTGGCAAATTTTCTCATCCGATTATTCGCAGATTGAACTGCGGGTATTGGCGTCGATTAGTGGTGACACTAACATGCAGGATGAATTTTTACACAATGATGATATTCACGCATCAACGGCTCGCCGAATTTTCGGCTTAAAATCAAATGCCGAAGTAACGCCCGAGCTAAGGCGGCAAGCCAAGGCGGTTAATTTTGGAATCGTTTATGGAATCAGTGACTTTGGCCTAGCTAAAAATACCGGAATCACCAGAAAGGCCGCTAAGCAATTTATCGAACGGTACTTTGCTGAATATCCAAACGTTCATAAGTATATGCAGGATTCGGTTAAACAAGCCCATGAACAGGGCTACGTAGAAACGATTACCCACCGGAGACGGTACTTACCTGATATTAATTCCCGGAATTTCCATTTGCGGTCATTTGCCGAACGGACTGCCATGAATTCACCGATTCAAGGTAGTGCTGCCGATATCATTAAAATTGCCATGATTAATATGGAAAGGGCAATTGAAGGAATGCAAGCCAACATGCTGTTACAGATTCATGATGAATTAGTCTTTGAGGCTCCTGAATCAGAAATTCCAGTGCTCCAAAAGTTAGTGCCCAAAATTATGGATTCAGCAGTTAAACTCCACGTTCCACTTAAGGTCGCCAGCCACTTTGGGGCCACTTGGTACGATGCTAAGTAAATAAAGAGAGGTTGAATTAAATGCCAGAATTACCAGAAGTTGAAACCGTCCGCAGAGGACTGACCCAGTTAGTTAAGGGGGCCCAGATTAAAAGCGTCGATGTAATTTATCCTAAGATGCTGAATGTGGATGCCCAAACGTTTATTGATTGTTTGAGCGGTAGTACGATCAACCAAATTGATCGACGTGGGAAGTACCTGTTATTCAGATTAAATAACGGCCACACCGTTGTTTCCCACCTTCGAATGGAAGGAAAGTACGATGTCGAAACGGATGGTGAAAAACCAGACAAACACACCCACATCATCATGCACCTAACCGATGGACGCGAACTCCGTTACAATGATAGCCGTAAATTCGGTCGGATGTATCTGATTAAAAATGGGGATGAACACACCTTGTCTGGAATCGGGACGATCGGTCCGGAACCAACGGAAACCGATTTAACGTTCGACTACATGAAGTCGATCATGAACAAGAGCCGCGGTAAAATTAAGCCATTTCTATTGAACCAAGACCACATTGCAGGACTTGGTAACATTTATACCGATGAAGTGCTTTGGATGAGTAAGATTCATCCAGAACAACCCACGAACTTAATTTCAGATGATCAGATTAAGGTGTTGCGCCGCAACATCATCGATGAAATTGCACTGGCCATCAAGGGGCATGGGACTACGGTTCATTCTTATTCCAATGCCTTTGGCGAAGCCGGTGAATTCCAAAGTCAGCTCCACGTATACGGCAAGAAGGGCCAACCCTGCGAACGTTGCGGGACGCCAATTGAAAAAATCAAGGTGGCCCAACGGGGAACTAGTTTTTGTCCGAACTGTCAAAGAGTTGTGGGCGTAGATGACTAAGCTGATTGGTTTGACCGGCAGCATCGGGACCGGGAAATCGACCGTAAGTAAACAGTTTAAAGCTTGCGGGGTGCCCATCATCGATGCCGATCGAATCGTTCATCAGTTGCAACGTCATGGCACTGATTGCTATTTAGCAATTGTGGATGCATTTGGCCCCACGGTCGCCGGTGAGGATGCCATCGACCGCAAGCGCCTCGGCCAAATCGTCTTTGCTGATCATGCTAAGCTAATGCAGCTGAATCGGCTATTGGATCCATACATTCGACACGCCATTTTAAAACGGATCAACGAGTTAAGTGCTCAACAAACCCCACTCGTGGTGTTAGATGCACCGCTGCTCTTTGAAGCGGGGTATGCTAGTTATACCGACTTAGTGGTGATGGTCACCTGTGATTCGGTGGAGCAGGTCGCACGGATCACCGCCCGCGACCACGTTAGTACGGCTAGGGCGGTCCAATTGATCGGAAAGCAATGGAGTCAATCGATTAAACAACAGTTAGCTAACGTTACGATTAATAATTCGGGTTCGATTGGTCAAACGAAGCAACAAGTGATAAAATTACTGGATAACTTACGATAAACGAACGGCGAGGTGAGCAAAATGAAATGTCCCCATTGTCATAAAAATAGTTCGCGGGTAATTGATTCTAGGCCGACGAATGATGGCACCGTCATCAGAAGGCGGCGAGAATGTGAAAACTGTGGGTATCGTTATACCACTTTTGAACGCGTCGAGACCGCACCATTATTGGTAATCAAGCACAACGGTAATCGTGAAGAGTTCAATCGCGATAAGGTGTTGCGCGGAATCATTCGATCTGCTGAAAAGCGACCGGTCTCATCAGATAAAATGGCGAAGATCGTTGATGATGTTGAAGCGAAAGTCAGAGCGACTGGTGACACCGAAGTCGCTAGTCAATTGATTGGTGAATACGTGATGAAGGAACTAGCCAACGTTGATGAGATTGCTTACATTCGCTTTGCAAGCGTTTACCGCCAGTTCAAGGATATGACCGTGTTTTATAACGAGATGAAGGAAGTCATGAACCGTGATCGTGACAAAGAATCAAAGGATAATGGTAAATAATGAGTAATCAACTAGCGCAAAACGACCCCCAAACGGGGTTCATTGTTGTTAAAAATGAACGGTTATCCGACCTAGCAAGCGAGGCAATCGATTTATTGTATCAACCCGTTATCGGCAGTGTTGCGACGGCATTGATCCGCTTACTTTGGCGATATAGTGATGAACGGCGTGAGGAATATCAGCAACGTTCCCATTCCGATGTGTTTGCATTTTTACAAATTGACTTTCGTAGGTTTAAGGAATGCCGGATTAAATTAGAGGGGGCGGGGTTATTAAGAACGTTCGTCCAACAAACCGACTCCAGTCCGGTGATTATTTATCAATTAGTGCCGCCCCTGACTGACCGGCAGTTTTTTAACGATGATCTTTTGAGCTTAGCACTATTGGAAAACATCGGGGAGTCCATGTACCAGCGCTTGGCCAACCGATTGTTGATCAAGCCGTTTCAAGCTGGGAGTGCCGAGGAAATTACCCAGAATTTCTTGGATTCATTTCAAATCGATGCTGATCAAATTACTGATCAACCCCAGACGATTGGGAATTTAAAGCGCGATTATGCTTTGCAGACCCCGGTGAATGATGCCCATGCGAAAGATGATTTCCAGGTGGATGCAAAGGACTTTGACTTTAACTTAGTCTTGGACTGCCTGGCAAAGTCGTATGTTCACATTGATCAGGTCAAAAAGTACTACCAACTAATTGTTAATGAACACCGCATGTATGGGATTGATGAAGTCTCAATTGCCAAATTGATCGTGCGGGCAACCAACGTTCGCAACAACGTATTTGACCCCACTAAATTAAAAATCTTGGTCAGTCGGATGTATGAGGCCCCGGTGCAAACGCCAGCTCCTGATTCCAATCAAACGCCGGCTGCAGATGCCCAGCCTAAATCCGGTGAATTTAATGCACAGGAACGTTCACTGATCAAGGGGGCTGAATACTATCCACCTGCCACTTTTTTAGCCAAGTTAAAGCATGCGCATAATGGCTTTCCGACTGGTTCTGAGAACCACTTGATCGAAGAGATGCTTGATCGACACGTGATGACCGACGGGGCTTTGAACATGCTAATTTACCACGTCCTAATTGATCGGGATAATCCCCAGATTCCAAAACAACTGTTTAATTACGTGGCTAACGATTGGATTCAAAATTATCACGTCCGGTCTGCTGTCGATGCCATGCGGGCGATTAAAGAGTATAATCAAAAGCAATCAGCTGGGGATGCGAAACCTAAGCGGAGTTATTACCGAAACCAACAGCCGGTAAATCACTTTGAGCCAGATTGGATGAAGAAGGATTACCAACCTAAGGATGAAGAAATTACCGACGAAGAACAACGGAAGATGGAACAGTTATTGAAGGACTTTAACAATAATAAATGATGGGGGGAATCACGATTAAGGACTTACAAAGTGAACTGCAAGCGGCAATCAAAAATAAGACTGGCTTTGATGAACAGTACCGTCAATTAATGAATCAAGCCTTTAAGGATCCAGATGTCCAGGCATTCATTAAAAAGCACCATATTGATAACGACGCCGTTCGCCATTCAGCCGCGCGAATCTATGAATTTGTGCAACAAAAGCACAATGCGAATGCCGGTAAGCATCGTTTGATTCCGGGGTATCAACCAGAATTGGTGTTCAATGGGCATTTGATTGATATTAGCTACTCACCCACCATGGAAACAATTGAAAAGCAAAAATCAAAGGCCCTAAAGGATCGCATTAAATCAATTTCGATTCCTAAGCAGGCCCGGTCTGCTTCATTTTCTGATATTAAGGTTGAAAAACAAAAAAGTCGGATGGTGGTTTTTAATGCCGCAGTGACGTTTGTGAATCAATATACCAAACACCCCCACCAATTCGTACGGGGGATGTATTTATACGGTTCGTTTGGGATTGGGAAGACCTTTATGTTGGGGGCGATTGCAAATGAGCTCGCCGAACGGGGGGTTTCCACCACGATGGTTCATTTTCCAAGCTTTGCAGTTGAAATGAAAAATTCGATTGCTGATAATACCAACGCGAATAAGTTAGACGCCGTTAAGCGGGCGCAAGTTTTAATGCTCGATGATATCGGCGCTGATGTAATTTCAAATTGGATTCGTGACGAAGTCCTGGGCGTTATTTTGGAATACCGAATGCAAAATGAATTACCGACCTTCTTTTCTTCGAACCTATCAATGGATGATTTAGAAAAGAACCACTTACCATACGATAAGAAGAATGATCGAAACGGATTACGGGCCGGTCGAATTATGCAACGGATCCGCTTTTTGGCTAAGGAGTATCGGATGGAGGGTGAAAATCTGCGACTGAGCGATTAGTGAATGGGATTCCTAATTAGAATGATTAGTCGTGGACGTTTAACTTGACATTAGTGCTAAATGATAGTTTAATGATAATTGAAAATCCTTACTAGCTAAAAGTGTTTGAAGACACGATTTGCGGTGCTGAATTTATTAGGGAAGCGGGCCATTGACTGGAAGGTCCGTTAATTCATCCGGAAATTACCACTTCATTTGACTGCCCGTTGGAAATGACGGGTCGTTTGGTTAACGTTAGATACCAAATTAAGGGTTCACAGTCTTTTAACTGTGAATAAGTGGGTGGAACCGCGCTACGACGTCCCATGTGTGCTGATTATACATATGCACACATGGGGCGTTTTTTAGTCTAGTAGGGATAATAATTTTAAAGGGGATCATAATTATGGCTCAACTCTCATTTGAATTTCCAGACGGAAGTGTAAAGGAATTCGCCGCTGGAGTTACGACGGAAGATATCGCAAAGTCAATCTCAATTAGTCTTGCAAAGAAGTCAGTTGCAGGTAAGGTTGACGGTCAAACATTTGGATTGACAACCCCACTTCAAAAGGGTGGTAAAATTGAAATTTTAACTAAGGACGATGCAGAAGGCTTGACCGTGCTACGGGCCACTGCGGCTCAATTATTAAAGGCCGTATTAGCTGATTCATTCATGGACATTCGCTTTGGTGAAAGTGCATCCGATGAAGATGGCTTCTTTGTGGATACTGATAAGCAAGACCGCCAAGTTAGTGCCGATGAATTAGACGGCTTAGCTGATAAAATGAATCAATTGGTTAAATCAGACGTTAAGTTAGAACGCAAGGTCCTCTCCCTTGAAGATGCCTTAAAGCAAGTTGATGGCGATCCTTACCAAGCAGTTTTAGTCCGTAAGTTTGCTAAGGACGATCAAGTGGTCTTCTATCAAATTGGTGACTACTTAAGCTTAGGTGAAGGCGTTGTGTTACCAGATGCGAAACCACTTAAGTTCTTCAAGCTCCTCTCAGTTGCCGGAGCTTATTGGGAAGGTAAGTCCTCTAACCCAATGCTCCAAAGAATTTACGCCACTGCCTTCTTTAAGAAGGACGACTTAGAAGCCGACTTAAAGAAGCGCCAAGAAGCTCGTGAACGTGACCACCGGGTGATCGGAAACCAATTAGACCTCTTCTTCGTTGATCCTAAGGTCGGGGCTGGATTAGCTTACTGGATGCCAAATGGGGCTACCGTTCGCCGCGTGATTGAACGCTACATTATCGACAAGGAAGTTAACAACGGTTATCAACACGTGGTTACACCGGTCTTAATGAACCTAGACGTTTACAAGACTTCTGGGCACTGGGCTCACTACCGGGAAGACATGTTCCCACCAATGGACATGGGTGACGGTGAAGAGCTTGAATTACGGCCAATGAACTGTCCTAGTCATATCCAAATTTACAACCACCATATCCGTTCATACAGAGACCTTCCAATGCGGGTCGCAGAACTTGGGATGATGCACCGATTCGAAAAATCAGGGGCGTTAAGTGGGTTACAACGGGTTCGTGAAATGACCTTAAATGACGGGCACACGTTCGTTGCTCCCGACCAAATTCAAGAAGAATTCAAGAAGATCTTGCACTTGATGATGGATGTTTACAACGACTTCGACATCAAGGAATACCACTTTAGATTAAGTTATCGTGATCCAAAGAATACTGAAAAGTACTTTGCAAATGACGAAATGTGGAACAAGTCACAATCCATGTTGAAGGGTGCCATGGATGAATTAGGCTTGGACTACGTTGAAGCTGAAGGGGAAGCCGCATTCTACGGTCCTAAGTTGGATGTCCAAACTTACACGGCCCTTGGAAATGAAGAAACGCTATCCACGATTCAATTGGACTTCATGTTACCAGAACGTTTTGACCTACACTACGTTGGTGAAGATGGTAAGGAACACAGACCAGTTATGATTCACCGGGGCTTAGTTTCAACGATGGAACGGTTCGTTGCCTACTTGATCGAACAATACAAGGGAGCTTTCCCAACTTGGTTGGCACCAAAGCAAGTTAAGATTATCCCAGTTAGCGAAGAAAAGCACGGCGACTACGCTCGCAAGTTAAACGAACAACTTAAAGCAGCTGGAATTCGTTCAGAAGTGGACGAACGGGCTGAAAAGATGGGCTACTTGATTCGGGATGCCCAAACCCATAAGATTCCATACACGCTTGTGGTTGGTGATGAAGAAGTTAAGAACAATAACGTTTCAGTTCGTCGTTACGGCCAAGATGATAGTAATAGTGAATCATTTGAAGCATTTACGGATCAAATCAAGGCTGACATTGCTAACTACTCCAGAGAAGCTGATTAGTTCTGCCTTGACGAACTAGGAAAATTCTGGTATAGTTATTTACAGATAAAAAGCAGAAGCATCCCGCTTCTCGCCTTAGGGACCTAAGTCGCTGGGCAAATGTACGGTAAAGATTCGATTGATGTCGAATTAAAAAGCGGGTGCCTTCGTGCGCCCGCTTTTTCTGCTTTTTGAAAATACTTGGAGGTGGATTACCATAGCAAACGATATGATTGTCAATGATGGGATTCGTTCCCGTGACGTCCGTTTAATTGACGATAAGGGCGAACAGTTGGGGGTAAAGACTAAGGCCGAAGCACTTCAATTAGCAGAAGATGCTAATTTGGATTTGGTTTTAGTTGCGCCTAAGGCAAAACCACCAGTTGCTAAAATTCTCGATTACGGAAAATACCGTTTCGAACAACAAAAAAAGGCTCGTAAGTCTCGGCAAAGTCAAAAGACGGTTAGTGTTAAGGAAATTCGGTTAAGTCCTACGATTGATACCAATGACTTTAATACTAAGTTAAAGCGAGTTCAAACATTCTTAAGCAAGGGTGCTAAGGTCCGGGTTTCAATCCGGTTTAAGGGCCGTGCAATTACCCATAAGGAAATCGGTCGGAAGGTCTTGAACCAAATGGCTGATGCTACCAAGGACGTTGCAGTCGTTACCCAAAGAGCTAAGATGGAAGGGCGGAGCATGTTCTTAATGCTTTCCCCAAGTGACAATGAAAAGAAATAATTATTAATTATAATTATGACTATATTTTGAAGGAGGATATTCATAATGCCTAAGATCAAAACTAACCGCGCCGTAGCAAAGCGTTTCAAAAAGACTGCTAAGGGTGGTTTAAAGAGTGCCCATGCTTTTACTAGTCACCGTTTCCACGGTAAGACTAAGAAGCAACGTCGTCACTTACGTGGGACTCATGTAGTATCAGCTACTAACACTAAGAAGTACCTTAAGTTATTAAAGTAATTTAATCTAAGCATCATTATTTAGGAGGAATTTAATATGCCACGAGTTAAAGGTGGAACCGTTACACATGCACGTCGTAAGCGCATGCTAAAAGCAGCCAAGGGATACCGCGGTGGAAAGAGCCGTTTATTCAAGACTGCTAAAGACCAAGTGATGAAGTCACGTACTTATGCATTCCGTGACCGTCGTAACAACAAAATCAACTTCAGAAAGCTTTGGATCGCACGGATCAATGCTGCTTCTAGAATCAATGGTTTAAGTTACAGCAAATTGATGCACGGTTTGAAGTTAGCTAATATCGAAGTTAACCGTAAAATGTTAGCTGATTTAGCTGTTAACGATGCAGATGCATTTAAGGCATTTGCAGAAGCTGCTAAGAAAGCTTTAGCATAACAGAAATAAGACTTTCACCAGACATTTCACTTGGTGGAAGTTTTTTTCTTAATGCCGGACACCGTCCGGTTACATAATATTTAACTATGGGGAGTTCTAGTCATGATTGAAAAATTTAAACCAACCTGGATGGTTCCAGCAATTTACGATTTAAAGCCAGCCCAGCTAAATGCAATGGGGATTAAGGCGGTATTGACCGATTTAGATAATACCGTCATTCCATGGAACAATCCTGACGGAACCCCCCAGTTACGAGCTTGGCTAGCCACTTTAGCCCAGTTCAATATTCGACTAGTCGTGATTTCCAATAATAAGCGTTCGCGTATTCAACGGGTGGTACAAAACCTGGGGCTTGATTTTATTTCACGGGCAATGAAGCCACTCCCGCATGGGATTCGTCGGGCGATTCGGAAGTATCATTTGAAAAATGATCAGGTCATTATGGTCGGTGACCAGTTGATGACTGATATTTGGGCTTCGAACAACGCCCATGTAAATAGCGTACTAGTTAAACCACTGGTCGGTAGTGATGCCTGGATTACCCAGGTAAATCGGCAAATTGAAAAACGGGTCATGAATAAATTACACCAAAAATACCCAGATTTAAAATGGCAGGAGGACGTTAAGAGTTAATGGAAGATGAAGAATTAAGATGCGTTGGCTGTGGAGCAGTCATTCAAACCACTGATCCCAATGGATTGGGGTTCGTACCAGCATCCGCACTCAAAAAAGCAGTTGATAATGATGAAGATGTTTATTGTAAACGGTGCTTTAGATTACGGCACTACAATGAAATTTCACCGGTTAGTTTAACCGATGATGATTTTCGGTCGTTACTTAGTCAGATTCAAGATACCGATGCTTTAATCGTTTACGTAGTCGATATTTTTGACTTTAACGGGAGCTTAATTCCCGGATTACACCGGTTCGTGGGTGCTAATCCCATCTTGATGGTGGGCAATAAGTCAGATTTATTGCCTAGTTCATTCAAGCGCAGTAAGCTCACTGATTGGATTCGTCAACAGGCAAATAAAAATGGGATTCGACCAATTGGGATTGAGCTAGTCTCCGCAAAGACGAACGACTCAGTGGACCACCTGTTGGAAGTAATCGATAAAAAACGGAAGGGACGCGACGTGTACGTTGTCGGGGTGACTAACGTTGGAAAATCAACCTTGATCAATCAAATTATTCGCCAAAGTACCGGGATTAAGGAGTTAATTACCACTTCCCGGTTCCCCGGCACGACGTTGGATAAGATTGAAATTCCACTTGCCGATGGGAAGCAGATTATTGATACTCCCGGAATTATTCATGCGCAACAAATGGCGCACTATTTAAATGGTCGTGATTTAAAAATTGTGGCGCCTCAAAAGCAGATCAAACCACGTTCATACCAATTAAACCCAGAGCAAACGCTGTTCTTTGCTGGGGTGGCTCGGTTCGACTACCTTCATGGGGACAAGAAGTATGGGTTTACGGCCTACGTAGAAAACAACCTCTTCGTCCACCGGACCAAGTTAGCAAATGCTGATTCATTTTATGCTAACCACCTGGGTGATTTATTAACACCGCCGAGTGGTGAGGATTTAAAACACTTCCCAGAGTTGGTTCGACATGAGTTTAAAACGACTGAAAAAAGCGATCTAGTAATCGAAGGATTAGGGTGGATCACCGTGCCAGCAGGCGTGATTGTTGCTGGTTGGGCACCTAAACAAGTAGCCGTCTTGATAAGACGTTCAATGATATAGGAGGAATTACGATGAATTTAAGGGGAAAGCAAAAACGCTTTTTAAGAGCACGTGCTAACCGGATGCGGCCACTCTTTTCAATTGGTAAGGATGGCCTGAGCGAAACCTGGTTGACGCAGGTCAACGACGCCTTGAACAACCGCGAATTAATGAAGGTCAACATCCTCCAAAATTCTGCGGTGGAACCAGCTGATGTCCGTGAATTCGTGGAAGCAAACAGTCAAATTCAGGTTGTCCAAACCATCGGCCGGACGGTCTTGCTATTTAAAATTGCTGATCAGGCAAAGCACCGGCATATTTCAGAGGAAGTTAAACAAATTTAGGTGGGATCATTATGAATAAAGTTGGCTACCAAGATAACGTGAAGACATTGACCCAAATTATTGGCCATCGTGAACGGGGCCACAATATTGGGTTGCTAGGGGGGACTTTTAACCCGGTCCATACTGGACACTTAATCATTGCCGATCAAGTCAGAAGCCAATTGGGCCTAGATCAGGTATTATTAATGCCTGATGCGATTCCGCCCCACGTTGATCGAAAACATGCGATCGATGCGAGCCATCGGGTTAATATGTTGCGACTTGCAACTGAGGATAATGCCAAGCTCGGGCTAGAACTATCCGAAATTTTACGCGGTGGGAAGAGCTTTAGTTATGATACGATTAAGGAATTGACGCACCGCTTCCCTAATAATAATTATTACTTTATTATTGGTGGTGACATGGTTGAGTACCTGCCCAAATGGTATCGCATCAATGATTTGATTAAGATGGTCCAATTTGTGGCCGTGCGGCGCAATGGGTATCCCTTTACGTCTAAGTACCCGGTCGTCTGGGTCGATGTGCCCATGATTGACGTGTCTTCGACTTTGATCAGGAGTAAGCTTCACCAGGTGCAATCCATTCGTTACTTAGTACCTACCGCTGTTGATAATTATATAAAGGAGAATCATCTTTATGAGTAAGGTTATTTTAGATTATCAAGAAAACATCGTTCCATATAGTCGTGATGAACTACTAAACCGCTTAGATGGCGCCTTGCGGTCCAAGCGTTTTGCCCACGTGCAACGGGTAGAACAAATGGCGATTAAGTTAGCCCGGCTCAACGGGGTGGACGAAGAAATTGCAAGTATCGCTGGATTAGTCCATGATTATGCTAAGCAACGTCCGGATGAGGACTTTATTAAAACCATTCACGAATACCAATTGGACCCGGACCTATTGAATTACGGCAATTCAGTTTGGCACGGATACGTAGGGTGGTTGTTAGTCAAAAACGAGTTGGGGATTACCAATATCGACGTTTTAAACGCGGTTAAGTACCATACCATTGGGGCTCCGTACATGAGTAAATTAGCTCAGATCGTGTACATGGCCGACTACATTGAAACCGGTCGTGATTTTCCGGGGGTCGAAGAAGCGCGCCAGATTACCTTTGATAATTTAGCGAACGGGGTTGCATACCAGACCTTCCATACGCTGGACTTCCTGGTGAACCGCCACGTAGCGGTATTTCCAAAAACGATCGATACGTTCAATGCATGGGTCCCAACGTCTGATTTATATAGAAAGGATAAATAATTATGGATAGTAAGGATAAGGTATCAGTAGTTGTTAAAGCTGCTGATGATAAACGGGCGCACGATATCGTGGCCCTTAATGTGGAACAAATTAGCTTGATGGCTGATTACTTCATTATCATGGATGCTGCTTCAAGCAGACAGGTGAAAGCCATTGCTGAAGCGATTGTGGATGAAGCCGAAAAGGCTGATATTACAATTAAACAAGTGGAAGGTAAAAATGCTGCAAATTGGATCTTAATTGACCTAGGGGATGTAATCGTCCACGTCTTTCAACGCGAACAACGTGAATTTTACGACCTGGAAAAGTTATGGTCCGATGCTGCTGAATTAGACATTAGTAACTGGGTTACTGAATAATGATTTATGGTGAATTCGCCGAGCTATACGATGAGTTATTTGATCCAGAAATGTATGCCAACTGGGTCCAATTTGTTTTAAAGCATGCCAATGGGGGCAGTCTGTTAGACCTTGCTTGTGGGAACGGGCGTTTAGCTATCGAATTGGCCCACCGGGGCTTTACACCTAGTGGGTTAGATCTCTCAGATGCGATGCTAGCAATTGCTAGTCAAAAGGCATCCGCTAGCAACGTTTCATTACCACTTTATAACGGGAATATGCTCGATTTAGCGGGACTAGCAACATTTCAAACGATCACGTGCTTTGATGATTCGATTTGTTATTTGCACGATCAAACTGAACTAGCGACCCTTTTTAAGCAAGTGGCTGCCCACCTTGATAATGATGGCACCTTTTTATTTGATGTCATTACGCCGTATCAAACTGATGTAATCTATCCGGGGTACATGTACAACTACCATGATGAGACCCGGGCGTTTATGTGGCGTTCATATGCAGGTGAGTTTGAACATTCTGTTGAACACGACCTGGCGTTTTTTAACTACAATCCGGAAAAGGATGCATACGATGAATTTTCTGAATTACATTTAGAACGGACCTACCCGTTGCAAACGTATTTGCGGGCACTGAACGCCGCCGGATTCACTAAGGTCACGCCCAGTGCTGATTTTGGTACGAGTGAGATCAATCCCAAAACGACGCGGTGGTTCTTTGTCGCAAGAAGGGGGTAACTATGTTAAGTGCAGTTGGCATCGTTGCGGAGTACAATCCGTTTCACAACGGCCATCAATACCAACTACAGGCTGCTAGGCGGCGTTCGGATGCTGATGTTGTGATTGCCATTATGAGTGGCAATTGGGTCCAGCGCGGAGCACCAGCGATTTATGATAAGTGGATTCGCACCGAAATGGCGCTTGCTGCCGGGGTCGATCTGGTAGTGGAGTTACCCATTTTTAGTGCAGTCCAACCAGCTGATCGCTTTGCTACGGGCGCCATGCAGCTCGTTACCCAACTGGGGTGTCAGTCGTTAGCGTTTGGTTGTGAACATCCGGAATATGATTTTGCCGCATTGGGCCAAATTCAGTTGCACGATGACGCCCAGCACTTTACTAACTACCAACAGCCCTACCCAGCACTAATTCAATCGGCACTCCGTGATCAATTTGGGGTTTCAATCGATCAGCCCAATGACATCTTGGGGTTCAATTACGCTCGGGCGCTTGATGAATTGGGCCAACGCCTTAATCTAATCCCGATTCAACGGATTGGGAGCCAGCATCATGATCAAGGGGTTCACACTCAGTTTGCGAGTGGGAGTGCGATTCGGCAACTAATGGTTAGTGGGCAACAAAGCCAAATTGCTGCCGTCATGCCCCCATCAGGAGTGCGGCTTAGCGCCTCGGAAACCCCATTAAGTTGGCAATCATTTTGGCCGTTATTGCGCTACCAATTGATGACGACATCACTGGAAGCACTTACACAGCGGTATCAAATGACCGAGGGCCTTGAGCATCGGTTAAGGGCTTCTGCAATCAAGCACCCACAATTTGATGCCTTTCTAAATGCGGTGAAAACGAAACGCTATACGTTCGCACGGATTCAACGCCTCCTAGTAGCGGTGCTATTGCAGCTCAATTCATCTGAAATGCTTGACCAACACCCATATTTACGGGTATTAGGTTTTAATCGGTTGGGGCAAGCATATCTCAGACAAGTTAAAAAGCAGATTCAACTACCAATCATTTCAAAGATTGACCAATCAGTGCTACAATCGCAGTTGAGGGCCGAGTTTAAAGCGGGGTTGGTGACACAAATGAAAACGCACCGTAGTGAAGATTTGTATCGGCACCCCATTATTAAAAAGTAGGCCTATCAAGGAAATTACCTTGACATTAAAATTATGAATAAGTATAATTAATCATGTTGCATTAGGAGGAATTGCTATATGAAATGGTATTTGAGTGATTTAAAAGATTACAAAGCCGTACCACTTTCTGAACAAGCAGAGCTAGATTTGAAGGATGACCTCTTATCTAGATATGCTGATCAAATCCTTGATGTTCACCCGGTGACCGTGCAATCGCACGTGTTTTACGACCAGGGGAACGCAATCGTTAATGCCCAGGTCAAGGGTGAAATTACGGTTCCGTCATCTCGTTCTTTGACGCCCGTTAAATTCCCGTTAGACTTTAGCATTAATGAGGTTTATGTTCCAGATGAAGCGGCATTAAGACGCTTCGAACAAGATGATGGGAACGCCGGTGAAATTGCGCTAGTGACCGATGAGGAGGGCGCAATTGACTTTGATAAGGCGGTTGCCGATAATATCATCTTGCAAATTCCAATGCACATCCTGTCACCGGAAGAATCTGAATTCAATATTATGCCTACGGGCGAAGATTGGCAGGTTGTTTCGGAAGATGATTTTAATCATCCCAAGGCAGCTGACAAACCAGTTGATCCACGTCTTACAAAGTTAAAAGACTTTTTTAACCAGGATTAGTAAGACTTAAAATTTCACTAGTGGATATTTTTTAAAGAAGGAGGGGTTTATATTGGCTGTACCAGCAAGAAGAACTTCTAAAGCTAAGAAGCGGATGCGTCGGGGTCACATTAAGTTAAATGTCCCTGGTTTAACTCCATGCCCAAACTGTGGTGAACTACGTAAGTCACATTACGTTTGCCCAAGTTGTGGTTACTACGATGGTAAAGATGTTATTAGTAACACTAGTAACTAATTACCGGATTAAAAAAGCTTTCAGAACACCATGGGTTCTGAAGGCTTTTTATTTTTGAGTAAGCCGATTAGACATTAATTAAAATCGCCTAATGTATGGTAAAATAAAAGATAGATGAAAAATGAAGGTGGTTTAAATATGACCAAGGTATTAATTGTGGAGGATGAAAAGAGTCTCTCCCGTTTCGTTGAATTAGAATTAAAGCATGAAGGCTACGAAGTGACCGTTGCTGGCGATGGTCGTGATGGCCTTGAAGAAGCCATTAATGAAGATTTTGATGTCATCCTATTGGACTTGATGTTACCCAAGTTAAATGGGATGGAAGTGGCTAGACGATTACGTGAAAAGAAGGACACCCCAATTATTATGATGACGGCTCGTGATTCCGTGATCGATCGGGTCTCTGGGTTTGACCATGGGGCTGATGACTACATCGTAAAACCATTTGCGATCGAAGAATTATTAGCCCGGATTCGGGCCCTCTTACGGCGGATCAAGATCGAAGGACATCAAAAGGCTCAAGAACAAAAGGTGGTTCATTTTAAGGACCTAACCATCGAAAAGGAAAGCCGGATCGTTCGGCGGGGCGATGAAGTGATCGACTTAACCAAACGGGAATACGAATTACTATTGACGTTAATGGAAAACGTTAACGTGGTGTTGGCCCGTGGCGTGCTTTTAAACAAGGTTTGGGGTTATGATTCAGATGCTGAAACCAACGTGGTGGATGTTTACGTTCGTTACCTTAGAAATAAGATTGATCGTGAGGGTGAAAAGAGCTACATCCAAACCGTTCGTGGAACTGGGTATGTGATGCGTTCATGATGCAAAAACAAGATAAGCAACAATCACAAAGTGTGAAAACTGATGACGTTAGTAACGGCAGGAGATGGATTTCACTTAAGTGGAAATGGTCCGTTGGCACATCGATCGTTGTTTTTCTAGTTGCATCAATCTTTTCTTTTTTAATTTATAATCGGTTTTCTGACGTCTTGTTGGACCAAGAACGCGCGCACGTTCAAACGACCTTAAATGGGGTTGCTGGCCGGTTGACTGCACTGAATAAATTTGATTACGATGGGGTCTATAACGTGTTGTCACCACGCCTGTCTCCGAAGGGGCATGATGATCAAGTCTTGGCACCTGATTCGGTCTTTAGTGACTTATCACGGAACAACACCGCAATTAACGTTTCGGATGCTAATCATCATTCGTTATTCATGGTGGGGAGTTCCAATGTATTTAACGCGGTCAAACAAGACGTTACTGACCGCCGGGTGTATACCGATCGCATCAACCATTCGTTGGTCCTAGTTGGGGATTCACCAATCTATGCTAAGAATAGTCGACGAATGGTCGGCACCGTCCGGATTATTGACAAGCTAAACGATTACCACTCGTCAACCGCAAAATTAGTGGTCATTTTATTACTGCTGTTAGTGATCACGACCGTCATGGCTTCCCTATTGGCGTATGCAATGGCAGCGTACCTCTTACGGCCAATCAATAAAATTCGCCGGACGATTAATGAGGTCAATGAGTCGCCGAAAACGACTAAGCGGGTGCCAAAGTTAAATCAAAACGACGAATTAACTGATCTAGGGACATTGTTCAATGACATGTTAGACACCATGCAACGCTACATTAGGCAACAGCAGCGGTTCGTAGAGGATGTTTCGCATGAGCTAAGGACGCCCGTCGCCGTAATTCAGGGCCATATGGACCTGTTAAAACGGTGGGGGAAGGACGATCCTGAAGTCCTGCAGGAGTCAATTGATGCTTCGATTGGCGAAATTGATCGGATGAAAAGCTTGATCAATGAAATGCTGGACCTTTCCAGGGTGGAGCAGGCTAGTTTAAATTATCGTGACCGGGTAACTGACGTTGAAGAAGTTGTGGAACAACAATTTAGTGATTTTCAGATGTTGCATCCTGACTTTGACTTTACGTTTGATAACGACGTCCGTAAACCAGTCTATGCGCAAATTTATCGTGGTCATCTATCGCAAATCCTGGTCATTCTATTGGATAATGCGGTCAAGTATTCCACCGACCGTAAAATCATTCATATCTCACTATCGCGCAATATGCGTAGTGTGGAGTTATCCGTACAGGATTTTGGTGAAGGAATTAGTCAAGATAACATGGGCAACGTGTTTGAGCGCTTTTACCGGGTCGATAAGTCCAGAAGTCGCGACCAGGGTGGCAATGGATTGGGACTTTCGATTGCAAAACGCTTGGTAGAGGCTTATCATGGGCGCATTGCGGTTGAAAGTTCGCTCGGGTCCGGATCGATCTTTAGCATTTCGCTACCGATTCTCACTAAGGAACAACGCTTAGCGTTAGAGCAACGCGAGCAAGCTGAGCAACCAGCCCAGTCCGATTTAAATCAAGAGTAACCAAAAAGCGAACCACTATTGAATAGCGGTTCGCTTTTTATTTACTTCCGGTTTTGTTTGCCGGCGTTACGGTTACGATTGCGATTGGTTTGTTTTTTTGGTGTTTTTTCCGTTGTGGAAGCCTGATCATCATTTTCAGCATTGGTCAGGGGTGCTAGATCCACCTTTTTCGGTGGATTGCGCTTTGCAGCTGCTTCCACTTCTCTTCTAATCTTAGGCCTGTATAGGTTAATGATAAAGGTTTGGATACATGCAAAGATTCCACCAATGAAGAAGTAGATTCCCAATCCAGCGGGGGCTTGAAAGGCAATGATTAAAATGAAGATGGGACTAATGAATAACATTGCCTGCATCTGTTTTTGTTGGGTCTCAGGCAGGCCCATCCGGGACAGAAATGCTTGGACGATGTATGCGATGAACGCCAAGATCGCCAGTGCAATGTTTTTATCGCCCAGTTTAATACCAAAGAAAATCGTTTTAGAAAGTTCTGGCGAGAAGCGGATTGCTTCATATAATGCCGCAAAGACGGGCAATTGGATCAGCATTGGTAAACACCCGATGCCTCCGGTCATGCTGACGCCGTTTTGCTTGTATAATGACATCATTGCCTGGCTTGCTGCGACCTGTTCTTCTTGGGTCTTAGCTGCCTTTTGATGCTTTCTAATTTCGTCCATCTGTGGTTTTAGGAGGTTCATCTTTTCTTGTTGCGTGGTGGACTTGCGCATTTGATTGACCATTAGTGGTAACAGGACTAATCTGACCAAGACGGTCAAGACGATCAATGCCCAACCATATCCGCCCACGAACTTCGCAATGAAGTTCAGGACGTTTTCACCGGTCTTACCAAATAAGTCATAATACCAACCGTATGGCTTACCGCTCTTGTCAGTCTGCACACAACCACTCAATAATAAAACTAATGAGCCGGTCATGGCCAACGCACCTAGTCGTTTTAACTTTTTCATTTAAATCCAAAATCCTTCCTAACTGCTTGAAATATTGTCTATCCAAATATCGTAAATTAATTCAGCTGAATTTGCAAATTAATTCACGCTAAAGCCCTTGAATTCATCGTGTTTAATAAACCGTAGACTAACGTCGGTCACCTCAGCAGCACTGGTCGGTGCCGTTTTGATTTGTTGGACGAGTTGATCTAGTTTGTGATGGTCACCCTGGGCCAAAATTTTAACGGAGCCATCCGCCAAGTTCGTAACGGAACCATTGAGGCCCAATTGGTCTGCAATTTGCTTGGTCGCCCAACGAAAGCCGACCCCTTGGACGGTCCCAAATGCAATTAATTCTAAAGTTGGTTTCATTTAAATCCCTCTTATTTAAAAAATAGTTAACAACAAAATTATATCACAATAAGTGTGTTAGAATATTAAGTGCGTCATTATATAGGAGAAAAATCATGGAAAAAATTACATCAAATCAAAATCGCCGGGTCAAGGCCTGGACAAAGTTAAAAACTAAGCACGGTCGTGACAATGCTAATCAATACCTATTGGAGGGTTGGCATTTAGTATCAGAAGCCATCAAGGCTGAGCAACCCATCGTTACGATCATTACAACGCAAGCCCGCTTGAATGCCGATGGAGCTGCATTTGCGGATCAATATGAATGTGTAGTGGTGACTGATGAGGTTGCTAAACACATTGCAGACACCAAAACACCGCAGGGCATCTTCGCGGTGGTGACCATTTCTGCTAGTGATCAGGTGGCAGCCAACTACGCTCGGGGTGGCTGGTTATTATTAGATCAGATTCAAGATCCCGGCAATATCGGAACGATGGTCCGGACTGCTGATGCCATGGGCTTACAGGGCGTCGTTTTTGGAGCTGGTACCGCTAGTCAGTACGCCCCCAAAGTTTCTAGAGCAATGCAGGGAAGCCAATTTCACGTGCAAATTGCTGAAGCCGATCTAGTTGAATGGGTCAACGAATACCATGAACAGGGGCTACCGGTTTATGGGACCGAATTGAATCCCAATGCCGTGGCTTTAAATACGGTAAATGCCCAACCAAACTTTGCACTAATTATGGGCAATGAGGGGAACGGGATGCAATCAGCACTGCTTGCAATGACGGATGATAACATCTTCATTCCGATGAAGGGGAACGCAGAGTCGTTAAACGTTGCCGTTGCCGCTGGAATCGTTATGTTCCACCTACAAAAATAACGAAGGGGGTCAGCTTGTGGATGCATCTAAGTGGCGGGATGATTCAGAATATGTTTCGATCGTTTCTGACCTGTTGAAACAACCATTGGTAAAGAAGATGGATACGATCGTTCAGCATCACCATTCGACGCGGTTGAAGCATTCGCTCTACGTTTCATACGTAAGCTACCGAATTGCGAAGCGCCTTCATTTGAATTACCGTGCGATTGCCCGCGGGGGCCTGTTACACGACTTCTTTTTTTATGATTGGCGGGTGACTAAGTTCAATTTAGGCTCGCATGCTTTTATCCATCCCCGCGTGGCTTTGAAGAATGCTGAAAAAATCACTGAACTTTCACCAATGGAACGCGATATCATCTTAAAGCACATGTGGGGATTTACGCTTGCCCGACCGAAGTATCGGGAAAGCGTGATTGTCTCATTGGTTGATGACTATGCAGCGATCCATGAATTTTTGCTCCCGTTCAACCAAAAAATAAAGCAAATATTTGAAAAAATATGAAATCAATATAGAATATATGTTAAACAATTATTTCTTTTAGGAGTGATATTTATGGATGAACCTAAGGTAATGCAATGTGCGCCTGATTTTCATCTCTGTCCCAAATTTCAAAAAACGTTCTCCATTTTAGGCAAAAAATGGAACGGATTGATCATTGAGACGTTGCTAAATGAAGGACCATTGCGATTTAAGAACATTTCAAAGGCCGTCAATAAGTGCAGTGACCGGGTCTTAGTTGAGCGCCTAAAGGAACTCGAAGCGGATGGCATCGTTAACCGGGTTACTTTTGATGACTCATCGTTGATTCAATACCAATTGACCGATAAGGGATTAGAATTAGAACCCATCATGAGTTCAGTTCATACCTGGGCAAATAAGTGGTTCGATTAAAAAGAAGCTTGATTAATTACATTGAATAGGTTAATATCAATTTAGATATGTTACGACGAAAAATTAGTAGGTTGATCGTTTCACAGAGAGGTTATCATTGCTGAGAGTAGCCGCAGGTCGACTGAATTCATTTTCTGAACAGGTATTGGGCGTTGAAATGACAAAAAATATCCGGTCGTCACCGTTATTGACTTCAAGAGTGGGTGGCCTTGGTCGCCTAAAGTAGGGTGGTACCGCGCAGCTTCGTCCCTTTTAATTAAGGAATGGAGCTTTTTTTGTGGACTTTTTAAGGAGGAAGAAACAACATGGGTTTAAAAGATGAACTAAGCCGGATTCATGATGACGGATTAGCCGCCATTAAGAATGCGACTGATATTAAATCAATTCGTGAAAACATTAGGGTCAAATTACTGGGGAAGAAGGGTCCCATTACCCAAGCCTTGCGGGGAATTAAGGACCTAGCAGTTCAAGATCGCCCTAAGGTAGGGAGTTATGCTAACAAGGTCCGTGATGATTTACAAGCGGCTTTGGATGCTAAAATTGCTGATTTGGAGAACAAAAAGTTAAATCAACAATTAGCTGCAGAAAAAATTGACGTGACCCTTCCAGGGACCCCGGTTGCCAAGGGGCATCCCCACGTCATTCAATCGATCATTGATGAAATTACCGACTTATTTTTAGGGATGGGCTACGAAGTCTTGAGCGGTCCAGAAGTGGAAGAAGATAAGTATAACTTCGAAATGATGAACCTCCCTAAGAACCATCCCGCTCGTGATATGCAAGACACGTTCTACATTACCGATGAAATCTTAATGCGGACTCAGACCTCACCAATGCAGGCCAGAACGCTAGAAAAGCATGACTTTACCAAGGGCCCGCTTAAGATGATCTCACCCGGGGTCGTTTATCGGCGGGATACCGATGACCCTACCCATTCCCATCAATTCCACCAAGTCGAGGGGATGGTGGTTTCTGAAACCATTACCATGAGTGATTTAAAGGGAACGCTAGAACTATTGACCCACGAACTATTTGGCAATAAGTTCAACGTTCGCCTTAGACCTAGTTACTTCCCATTTACCGAACCATCCGTCGAAGCTGATATTACCTGCTTTAACTGTATGGGGAAGGGTTGTAGCGTTTGTAAGGGGAGCGGCTGGATCGAAGTCTTAGGAGCAGGAATGGTCCATCCGAACGTCTTGAGAAATGCGGGGGTCGATCCTGATAAATACACCGGCTTTGCATTTGGGCTTGGCCCAGACCGGTTAGCAATGCTGAAGTACGGAGTTTCAGATATTCGAGACTTCTACTTAGATGATGTTCGGTTCCTATCTCAATTTAACTAGGAGGGTATAAAAGATGCTTGTTTCTTACAAATGGCTAAAGGAATACCTGGATCTCGACGTTCCAGCCACCGAATTAGCTGAAAAAATCGAAAGAACCGCCGTTGAAGTGGACGGCGTATTCAGACCGGAAGCCGGTCTAAAGAAAATTGTGGTTGGTGACATCCTATCAATGGAAAACCATCCTGATTCTGATCATTTGCACGTGTGTCAAGTGGATATCGGTGAAGATGAACCAGTGCAGATTGTCTGTGGAGCGCCAAACGTCCAAGCTGGCAAGAAGGTGATCGTTGCCGAAAGCGGGGCGCGAGTGGCTGATAATCAAAAAATTAAGCGTAGTAAGATGCGCGGCGTTGTTTCAAACGGGATGATTTGTGGATTAGATGAAATCGGCATCGATAAGAACGTTGTGCCAAAGGAATGGGCCGATGGAATCTACTTCCTGCCGGATGATGCCAAGCCTGGCGATGCTGTTTATTCATACTTAGGGATGGATGATGATTTAATCGATTTGGACGTGACGCCAAACCGAGGGGACATGCTAAGTATTTACGGGACCGCCCATGAATTAGCAGCAATTTACGACCTCCCATTAATGTTGGACCACCCTGCATTGGATGAGACCGGGGAGCAAAACGCTGCCGACTTAATTCAAGCTACCGCTGATCCAAAGGTCGCACCTAATTTTAACCTGCGGGTGTTGACTAACGTGAAGGTCCAAAGCAGTCCCCTTTGGATGCAGATTAGACTCTGGAATGCCGGAATCAAACCAATTAACAACGTAGTGGACGCCACTAACTACATTATGTGGAAGTACGGCCAACCAATGCACGCCTATGATTACGATCAATTAGCCGGGCATGAATTAGTGGTTCGGCAAGCAAACGATGGCGAACAACTAAAGACGCTCAATGAAAACGACAATGAGTTAGTTGCGGATGACATCGTAGTTGCTGATGCTGACAAACCAGTTGCATTAGCCGGAGTAATGGGTGGCTTTGCTAGTCAAGTGACTGAAAACACCACGACCATCGTGTTAGAAAGCGCAACCTTTGATTCCGTGAAGGTTAGAAAGACGGCGCAACGCCATTTGATCCACACCGATGCCTCCCAACGCTTTGAACGGGGGGTTGACCACGCAAGCGTCCGTGAAGCCCTCGATGCAGCGGCTGAATTGATTAGTAATGATCACCATGCAACGGTTCAAAAGGGAATCGTGACCGCTAGTGATGACCATGCCAAACCTAGCGTAGTGCAGACCACTGCAGAACGCATCAATGCGGTCTTAGGAACTAATCTATCAGCCACTCAAATTAGTTCGATTTTTGAACGCCTTGGTTTTGAAGTGCAAAATGACGATGGTGCCTTTACGGTCACCGTACCGGTCAGAAGATGGGACATTCACATCCCAGCAGATCTGTTCGAAGAAGTCGCACGGATTTACGGTTATGACAACATCCCAAGTACGTTACCAGTGAGTCAAACCACCGTGGGTCGTTTGACTGCAAAACAAACGTTGATTCGAAAGACGCGGGATGTATTAGAGGGCGCTGGCTTAACGCACGCCATTTCATACGCGCTCACGTCTGCTGATAAGGCCGCTTCGTTCATGATGCGCCCCAGTGCACCAACGAACCTGAGTTTTCCAATGAGTAGCGACCATACGACGCTGCGGATGAACCTATTGAGTGGCTTGCTAACTGACATTGCTTATAACCAAGCGCGTAGTGTTCACGATGTTGCATTATACGAACAGGGACGGGTATTCTACAAGGACAGTGCTGACCAAGCGCGTCCAGCTGAAATTGAACACGTGGCCGGTGCAATTACCGGTTCATTAGTCGACAAGGCTTGGAATCACGACCCTGCCCCAACTGATTTCTATCAAATTAAGGGGATTGCCGAGTTATTATTGAAGGAACTAAACGTGGCTGGTGACATTGAATACCGGGCCACTGATCAATATCCTGATATGCACCCGGGACGGACTGCTGATGTTTATGTGCATGGGCACTTAGTCGGATTTGTGGGCCAAATTCACCCGAGCGTTGCTAAGCAATACAAGATCAAAGCGACTTATGGATTTGAATTTGACCTTCAAAAACTAATTGACATGCCAAAACAAGAACAACAATCTCACACGATTTCTAAGTACCCATCGGTCAGTCGTGATATCGCAATGTTAGTTGATCAATCAGTTACCAACCATCAATTGGTGGAAGTAATCAAAAAACGTGGTGGTGCATATTTGACCGATATCCACCTCTTTGATATTTTCGAAGGGCATGGCATTCCAGCCGGCAAAAAGTCGATTGCATATTCACTTACCTATCAAAATAAGCATGATACAATGGTTGATGATGATGTTAACAAGGCTTTTGATAAGGTTAAAAAGGCACTTCAAGATGAATTTAACGTTACGATTCGTTAGATGCCGGACGACCAATATAGACTGGGGGCGTAGTCAGTGAGTGAGCATCAATCTGATTCAAATCAAGATTCACAAGCACCCGCTAAATTTGGGCGCAAAATTATTTTGTGGATTGCCTCGATTTTGATTATCCTATTTATATCAATCGTGTTTTTGGGGCATAACTATGTGAAGACCTCGTTAAAACCGTTGAACCCTAGTGATCATCAAACGACCGAGGTGAACATTCCGATGGGCGCTTCTGATAAAAAGATCGGCTCAATCTTACAAGACCAAGGAATCGTCAAAAGTGGAATTGTCTTTAACTACTACGTTAAGGCCCATAACATCACGAACTTTCGGTCTGGGTACTACGAATTTGCACCTTCGATGGGGCTAAATCAAATTGCAAAGCTCTTGCAAAAGGGTGGCGCTGCAGAATCACTACGGGCGTTGCGCGGTCGGGTCGTGGTTCGTGAGGGCGCTAATATTTCAGCGGTTGCTGATATGGTAGCCCAACGAACGAATTACAGCCGGCAGGAATTTTTAGCCCTAATGAATGATCAAAAGTTCATCGACCAATTGGCTAAACAGTATCCAGAGTTGTTGAAATCAGCAACGAAGGCCAAGGACGTTCGGTACCGCCTGGAAGGGTATTTATTCCCGGCGACCTATAGTGCAAATGGGACCAAGAACCTAAAACAATTGGTCGAACAGATGGTTGCAAAGACCAACACCGAATTAAAGCCCTACTATCGTCAAATTAAGAAAAATAAGCTGACCGTTCAACAGGTCTTAACGGTAGCATCGTTAGTTCAAGGGGAGAACGTTAACGCTAAAAACGGTGCAATTATTGCCGGGGTCCTTTATAATAAATTAAACGCGGGATTGACCCTGGATGCCACTGCTGCGGTCGCCTATGCATCTAATAACTACCTGCAAAAGTTGACCAAGCAAGACTACCGGGTCAAATCAGCTTATAATCTAGCAATCCACCATGGATACGGCCCCGGGCCAGTCAACAACCCTAGCCTAACGTTCATTCAAGCAGCGTTAAATCCAAAGGAGCGCTCCAAGGGCTATCTATATTATTTGAACGACACCAGTAATAAACGCGTCTTTTATTCGCAAGACCAAATTAGTTCACTGAAGAGTATTAGTAAAGGGACTACCAAGCAAGCAGACTAGGGGAGATTGATACTATGACAGAAAAAAGAAAACGACCGGTTGTAATTGGGGTTACTGGTGGTTCTGGAAGTGGGAAGACCACTGTTAGTCGTGCCATCTTTAACCACCTGTTGGGCAATTCACTAATGATTTTGCAACAAGACGCTTACTACAAAGACCAATCACACAAGACAATGGCACAACGGGAATTGACCAACTACGATCACCCGTTAGCTTTTGATACGGACCTATTGATCGAACAAATCAATCAGCTGTTGGATTACCAAGCGATTGAAAAGCCCGTTTATGATTATACCCGCCTAACTAGAAGTAAGGAGACGGTCCACCAAGATCCGATGGATGTGATTATCCTAGAGGGAATTTTGGTCTTAGACGATAAGCGGTTACGGGATTTAATGGATATTAAGGTCTTCGTTGATACCGATGATGATATTCGCCTGATCAGAAGAATTAGACGGGATACCCAAGAACGGGGCCGGACCGTTGATGAAGTGATCCAACAATATTTGGATACGGTCAGACCCATGTACCATGAATTTATCGAACCCACTAAGCGGAATGCTGATATTATCATTCCAGAAGGTGGGAAGAACGAGGTCGCAATTGACCTGTTGACCACTAAGATTAAGTCGATTTTAATTCAACACGGTGACCATCGCGTTGAAAATAATATTGATACATCGATTTAAAAAATTAATTTGAAGGGATGATTTAAATGCCAGCTGATGAAAAATTTCCAATGACTGCTGAAGGAAAACAAAACCTAGAAAAAGAATTAGAAGACTTGCGGTTGAACCAACGACCAAAGATTATTGAAAGAATTAAGATTGCCCGGAGTTACGGTGATTTATCCGAAAATTCAGAATACGAATCCGCCAAGAACGAACAAAGTATGCTCGAAGGCCGGATCGCTACGATCGAACACATGCTGCAATACGCAGAAGTGGTCGATAATGCCGATACTGATTCAGACATCGTGAACGTGGGGAAAAAGGTAACCTTTGTCGAACAACCCGATGGTGATCCTGAAACCTACCAAATCGTGGGGGCTGCCGAAGCAGATCCATTGGAAGGTAAGATTTCCAACGACTCGCCAATTGCCAAGGGCCTATTGGGTAATAAGGTCAACGACGTTGTTACGATTCAAATTCCTGCTGGAAACATGATCGTAAAAATTACTAATGTTGAATAATTAATTGCAAATTTAAAAGCCGCACTCAGCTAGTTGCTGAATGCGGCTTTTAATTATGCTCGTTTATGGCGGCGTTTAACGAGGTAGTAACCACCAATGATTAAAATCGTCGTTCCGGTAATCAGGAGCCCCGGAGTCAACAGTGGTGGCCAGTAGTATAATTTAAAGTGGTACTTACCGGGGGTCAAATCAGCCCCAATGAACATGTCGGACCATTTCTTGATTGGATGGGTCTTTCCGTTAATCAAGAGGTGCCAGCCCTTAGAATATGGCACCGTAGTCGTCAATGCCTGGTGGTTTTTAATGTTGATGCGTCCCTGCAGTTTAGCACTATTGAAATTGTTAATCGTTGCTGATTGAGACTGTAAGTGCTTCACTTGCGATGCGAACCGTTGGTTATGAAATTGGTACAGTGTGAAGTTCTGCAATAGTAAGCTTGATTTTGTTAATTCGATGTTGATTGTGATGGGTTTGCCCTTGTCCTTAGAAGCAACGTTTGTAATGACGGTATTGCGGTAGGTCGGATATTGATCCAATGGAAAGCCGTTCTTGTAAATTTTAACGTTTTGGCTGTCCTGGGAACTCCCTAAGTTGATGGCGCTCCCCAGCGTTAGGTAGTACGAATCGTTAGTCTTAGGTGTAAACGTCAACATCATGTTTGCGGGCTTTAATAGGTTCTTGCGTTGGAGAAAGGCGCCGGTCAGGTTATTTTGGCGGGGAAGGTTCTTAAAGGTCGAACTATCAAAATTGATGGCAGTAAACCACCTCCGGTCAGTAGATTGCCCTAACAATTGGTTAAAGATATCGGATTGATAGCGGATCGGATCAGTAGCGGTAATTGGTTTGAAAATTTGATTACTGCTGGCAAAGGCAATTGGAAGGGTGAATGGGTTTTGGTAGGTTTGAACGTGATTTCGCTCATTCAATTGCTGATAGCGGTTTAAATCCGGCTTGCTGGTGAGCGCCTGAAGGTATTGGTTAGGGTTGGGATTATTAGCATTGAGCCAATACTTCATTGATAACAGTGAATCGGATAGCATGGTTCCGTTCGAATACTCGGTGAAGCCGTCCCCATCTGGTTGACCGATATTTTCGAAGAACTTAGGGGTCGCCGTTTCAAACGTTGATGAGAAGTGGTCACCGCCATTGTAGCTAGCTTCAAATGGATCGTCCTTAGTGCGGTAGAAGGTCTTACCGATGCGGTAAAACGAAGAATCACTAGCTTGGATGCGTTCAACGGGCTCCTTTAGATTTTGGGTGTAGTTCACGTAGTTAGGATTGGTCACGTATGAAATATTGTTTAAGGAGCTAAAGACGTTATAACTCATCTCACCGCAGACCAGAATCAAAATCGCGATG
The DNA here is from genome assembly GCF_023380205.1 of Nicoliella spurrieriana. NCBI lineage: Bacteria > Bacillati > Bacillota > Bacilli > Lactobacillales > Lactobacillaceae > Nicoliella > Nicoliella spurrieriana. The sequence goes on along the minus strand of NZ_CP093361.1, from coordinate 1,452,950 downwards.
GCCGAATACTGGGTGTTACGAACCCAAAAGACCAACAGGATGGCCGCGACCATTAAAATTAGGCCGATTGAAACATTTTCGACCGTTAGAAAATTACTGAAGCGCTTGATGTTTAAGGTGATCAGCATGGCACCACTCGCTAAGATCGCAATGGTGACAATCTTCATCCACTCCCGTAATGAATCAAGCTGGTTGAAGGCGTGGTTGCCAATCCAAATAATCCAAAAACAAGCGATGAACGAAAACCGGTATGGATACCAAATCGGAAACTGCATTGCGTGCCAGAATAAGTCGAGTGGCTTTAGCATCATTGAAGCGGCCAGCAATGCCGTGACTAGCGCTGCCGCAATTCTTTGGCGCGGCCTAAATTTAGGAATCAAGAAGAAGGCCGTAAAGGTGATCAAAGCAACGCTCCCCACGAATAGATTCGGGGTTCCGTTAGGCATTTGATCGAAGTTAAAGCTACCGTTAAAGAACTTTGCAAGCATTTTGTACGGTTGATACTCAAATTGCCATTTGACCTTGGTCACGGTGTAAGTAGCTTTGCTGACCAACAGGGCTGCAAACGTCGGTAATAAAATGAACGCTGCTAACCCACCTGCCAGAAGCGAGCTTCCCGCATACCGGACCGTATTGCTCAGCAATTGACGCTTTGAGCGGTACTGGGTAGTGGCATAGTAGGCAAAGTAGATGACCGAAAAAATACAGACCATGTATGCCATGTAGTAGTTAATAAATAGCATCATCGCTAAACTGATCAAATAGGTCCTAATCCGGCCGGTATCCACCAACCGTTCGATTCCCAATACGACTAACGGGAGCATGTACATGGCATCTAACCAGATTAAGTTCAACTGGTTAGCGATGATCCAGCCGTTCAGCGCATACATCGTTGCCCATGCTGGAATCAATGCTAGGTTCGTTTTGGTGCGTTTGAAGAGGAGGTACCCAAAGCTTAATCCGGCGAGCCCATACTTTATTAGGGTCATGATCAAGATGCCACTAGCGAGGCTTCTTAGGGGAAATAATAATAAAATTAAGTTAATCGGACTAGTTAGGTAGTATGCCCATAGGCCGATCATTTCGCCCCCGAGCGCCTTGGAAAAGGAGTAAAAAATACTGCTGGGATCACTGGTGATGGCGTGTTTGAAATAGGCATAGAAGTCAACGTATTGCTGCCCCATATCGACGGTCAAGATACTTTGACTACCGAAGGGGGCCATGTTGCGATAAGCGAAGTAACATGCCATAATAACAAATGGCAATAAAAAACTGAGTGATAAAAACCAGTTCGATTTTAAAAAGCGTTTCATTAGTTTCGCACCTCAAATAAAAATAGATTAAAAAAGCAATAATTTTATTGTACATTCATTCGAAAGTAAATAAAATATCATTATGGGAATAATTATGAAATGCGTAAGGGGATTTAATTATTTTGAATAATTTTTTAAAGGGCCTATTTGGCCGTCGCAAGGATAAGGGCGGCTCCAAGATTTCATTTCGGTTAAACTTTATCTTCGTTATCGTGGGGATCTTGTTTGCGGCACTTATCGCTAAGTTAGCATATTTACAGGTTATCGACGGAAACCAGTATAAGGCGGAAGTGAACCGTTCTGATACCACGATTAAGACTGATAACGTGCAACGGGGGATGATCTATGATTCTACCGGGAAGGTATTGGTTGGTAATAACACCCACCGCGCAATTACATACACTAAGGGACTAAACGTGTTACCATCCAAGATGTATGAAATTGCTAATGCATTGAGTCAATACGTGACGGTGCCGACCGATACGTTGACCAAGCGCCAGATGGCAAACTACTACGTTGCTAGTCCCACCAATGCTGAAAAAATTAGGCAGAAGTTAAATGGGAACTACACGACGGCGAACGTGTCTGAAAAAGAAGTCGATTATGTAATGAAGCACGTTGACTTAAATAATAGCATGAAGGTCCCAGCAACCATCTATACCAAAATGAATGGGGCCTACCAGCTTTCTACGACCTATATTAAGACCAATAATGTTTCTAGTAAGGAAGTTGCAGAAGTCGGCGAACATCTTTCTGAAATGCCCGGGATTCAGATTGGGACTAGTTGGTCACGTGATTATCCACAGGGGGGTGCCATCAAGAGTATCATCGGGACGGTTTCCTCTGAAAAAATTGGGTTGCCTAGTGACCGGGTCAACGAGTTACTATCGCAAGGGTACTCCAGAAACGATAGTGTTGGACAGAGTTACCTGGAACAAGAATACGAACCGACATTAAAGGGGACCAAGGCGCAGACCCAGGTGGTAGTGACCCGCGGGACCAGCGTGACGAAGGAAATTAAAAAGTACGGTGGTCAAAAGGGGGATAACCTCCAATTAACAATTAACGATAAGTTCCAAAACAAGCTCCAAAGTTTGGTTGAAAATGCTGAAAGCGGAAGCGTCGGGAATTCGACCGGGGCCTATGCTGTGGTTATGAATCCACATACTGGTGCAATTATTGGGATGGCCGGGGTAAATCGGAATCCAAAGACCGGTAAATTGACCGCCAACGAATTAGGAGCCATCAATAACTCAATTGTTATGGGGTCCGTAGTCAAGGGGGCCACCGTATCAGGGGCCCTCATGGATGGAGTCATTACCCCTACCAATGATATTTTAACTGAAAAGCCAATTATTGCTGGTGGGACCAAGAAGACTTCTTGGTTCAATAAGAACGGGTCCGCAAATATGAATATCGATGCCTCGACCGCACTGGAAGTTTCATCTAATTCCTATATGATGCAATTAGCCATGAAGGAAGCGAAGTTCAATTACGTTGAGGGCGGACCGTTGAATATGAATCCAAACGTCTTTAACATCATGCGTGGTTACTTCAATCAGTTCGGATTAGGGGTCAAGACTGGAATCGATATTCCAGGTGAATCTGCCGGGATCCAAGGACCTGGTGGAGCCGCAAACATTGGCCATGCGTTGGACCTTTCATTTGGGAACTACGATGCCTACACGACCCTGCAGGTGGCACAATACATGTCGACGATTGCAAACGGTGGATATCGATTGCAGCCACACGTTCTGCAATCAATTCGTGGCACTAGTGCGAATGGAAAACTTGGGCGGGTCAAGTACTCATTTGAACCGAACGTGTTGAATGAAATTAATATGACCCAGGCACAAAAGAAAGTTGTTACCGATGGATTGTACGACGTGGTTCACGGAACCAATCAGTATAAGACGGGGATCAACTTAAATACGATTAGTCCGTCCGTTTCAGCTAAGACGGGGACTGCCCAGACTTACTACGGTGGTCGGAAGGGGACTGAAACCGTTACTTTGAGTTTGGCATCGTATGCGCCATCCTCTGATCCACAGGTGGTGGTGGCATTAGCAATTCCGAACCTACCGGTCGATGCTGAAGATAATAACACCAATCTGGCTAAACAAATTTATGCCGCGTACTGGAAGTACGTTCAATCGACCTCGACCGTCAGCAGCAGTAATAATTAAGTGTTAAGTAATTTTCCTTAACAATCTTTCTTAAATCACTAGCAAAGTGCCGCAAAAAATGATAAAATGATTTAGTCAATAGTTGTTAAACTCAATTAAAAAACTAATTAATGTTTGGGGGGATAATAATGCGCGTACACATTACCTTAGAATGTACTGAATGTCACGAACGTAACTACTTATCTAGCAAGAACCGTCGGAACAACCCCGATCGTCTAGAATTAAAGAAGTATTGTCCACGTGACCGTAAAGTTACTTTACACCGTGAAACCAAATAAGGCTTGGGGGTTAACCCAAACCTTTTTTGTTATGTAGGAAATTAAAATGAATAAAAAAGCGTTACGAAGTCGCATCATTAGGGCTTTAAAACAAACACAATCTATAGATCAAAATTTGTATCAAAAGTTATTTGAACATCCCGATTGGCAAACTGCCAAGACGGTCGCGGTAACCCTAAGCGCGCCCATTGAGCTAGATACGGCCCCCATTATTGACCGGGCATTAAGCCAGGGCAAGCGGGTGGTGGTGCCAAGAACGTTACCGGACTTTCAAATGGAGTTCGTGGCCTATGACCACACGACCCCGTTGTTTCAAACCGCTTTTGGCATCATGGAGCCAAAGGGCGGTTCGGTAATTGCAAAGCCAGAGATTGACTTGATTATCGTCCCCGGATTAGCGTTTGCCAGTCGAACCCACGATCGGCTAGGCTTTGGCGGTGGCTTTTATGATCGCTACCTAGCTGATTATCAGGGGCACACGATTAGCCTGGCGCGTGGTCCGCAGTTATTTGAAACACCGAATTGGGATGTGAATCAATTTGATATTAAGATTCAAACAATTATTAGCTAACGGGGTGCATTTTTGAAGAATAAATTAATTCAGCTTCATTCACGACCGTTCGTTACGTATACCTTATTAGCCATCATGGTGGCCGTTTTTTTAATTATGACTGTCGATGGTGGTACAAGTAGCGTTGCTAACCTGGTCCGCTTCGGTGCCAAGTATAATCCGTTGATTATTGAAGGGCAGCTCTGGCGGTTAGTAACGCCGTTGTTCATTCACTTGAGCGTTACCCATATCCTGTTCAATGGGATTACATTGTATTACATGGGGACTCAATTGGAGGCATTGTTCGGTCACGGACGGTTCGTATTAATTTTCTTTATTTCAGGAATTGTTGGTAATTTAGCTAGTTTTGCATTTAGTGATGATATTTCTGCTGGTGCTAGTACCGCAATCTTCGGCCTGTTTGGGGCCTTTATGATGATTGGGGAAACATTTTGGGAAAATCCAGTCGTCAAGCAGATGACGAAGACGTTTGTCTTTTTCATCATCTTGAACCTCGGGTTCGACCTATTTGCATCCAGTATTGATATCGCAGGGCATATCGGTGGCCTAGTAGGTGGGTTCCTATCCGCCTATTTTGTTGGTTTACCAAGAAAGCGCTTTATTTCATTACCTAAGCAAATTTTAGCAACCATCACACTAGTGATCATCGCCCTTGCCTTATTCTATATTGGATTTGTTGGCAAGTACTAAAATTATTTAGTGCATTTTACTTTAGGATGTGGGACAATGAAAACGTTGTATGATGTTCAACAATTACTAAAACAATTTGGAATTTATGTTTACGTTGGCAAACGACTATGGGATATCGAAGTAATGGCCCTTGAATTGGATCATCTACACGAAGCCCACGTCATTTCTAACGAAGCTTTTATCAATGCAAAATTAGTTCTTAATCACGAACACCGGATTGAAGAACAAAAAGAAGCCAAGAAACACGATTTAGGAGGAATTTAGTAATGGCAGCAAATAAGTTAATTGGAATTGATTTAGGTGGAACCACCACCAAGATGGCCTTCTTGACCACTGACGGTCAAATCCTAGAAAAGTGGCAAATTACCACTGATATTAGTGAAAACGGGAGCCACATCGTCCCTAATATCATTAAGTCGATTAATGAAACCATGGATAACGCAAACCACGTTAAAAGTGACTTCATCGGAATTGGGATGGGAACTCCCGGAACGGTGAACCGTGAAAAGGGGACCGTTACTGGTGCTTACAACCTTAACTGGACGACGCCCCAACCAATCAAGCAACAAATTGAAGAGGGCGTAGGCCTTCCATTTGTTGCCGATAACGATGCTAATTCCGCTTCATTAGGTGAAGCATGGCGTGGTGCCGGAAGCAAGGAAAAGGACGTGGTCTTTGTTACCCTTGGAACCGGTGTCGGTGGTGGAATCATCGTTGATGGTGAATTAGTTCATGGAATTAACGGTGCCGCTGGTGAAATTGGTCACATTACCGTAGTGCAAGGTGGATACCTATGTACTTGTGGTAAGCGTGGTTGTTTAGAACAATACGCTTCCGCTACTGGAATCGTCCACGTTGCAAAGGACCTTGCCGCTACCTTCACTGGGACTTCCCGCTTGAAGGAATTAGAAGATGCCCGTGAAGAAATTACTTCCAAGATTATTTTCTACCTTGCTGACAATGGTGACATTTTAGCAAACCAAGTGGTGGACCGGGTTTGTTCATACCTAGGGCTTGCACTTGGAAACATTGGAAATATCTTTAACCCAGGAAGTATCGTTATTGGTGGTGGGGTGTCTAACGCCGGAAACACGTTATTACAACCAACCACTAGATATTTCCAAGAAAATGCATTTAAGCCAGTTCGTGATTCGACCCGGATTCGCCTTGCCCAATTAGGAAACGATGCTGGGGTCATGGGTGCTGCTGAATTAGCTGATAAGGCATTTGGGGCAAGTAAATAATCTTTAATGAAGGGACTGGTTAAACCTTGTCGTTTTTAATTACAGTTCTGGTCATCGTGATCGTCTGGGGTGGTTGGCTCTTGTTCAATCGCTACCGACTCAATCAGGTTGCCACTTTAATTGACGAAAATCAATTTACCCAACTTAAGAGGCGGGCCCAAATCATTGACCTACGTGAAAAACGTGATTTTGATGCTGGTCACATCTTAGGGGCGCGGAGCGTTCCGTATTCCACATTAAAACAACTTTATGGTGATATTCGTTCAGATTTGCCAGTGATCCTATACGATCAGGGGCAAACCCTTAGTTCGCGTGCAGCGAGTTTTCTGCACAAAAAGGGTTATCCAACCATTTATGTTTTAAAGAGTGGTTATCGGAATTGGAATGGAAAGACCAAAAAAAGAGATGCTTAGTAGGACTAAGCACCTCTTTTATTTTGGGATTAACCTTGGTGGGCTGAACGGCTCTTTCGCAAAGCCCGCTTTCTGTTTTCTTCATACCGGTTTTCTTGGTCTTCGATTGGGTCAACGACCGTCTTCTTAAATGAAAATAGTGCACCTGCAGCACAACCAACAGTGGCAAATACACCGACCAAGAATCCCTTACCAAAATTACGCATAGTATCGCCTCCTCTTCAGATTAACTTTCCATTCTATTATGCTTTATTTATCCTTAATTTTCCAGTAAGATGGATAATAATTTGATAATCCAATTTAAAGGATGCTGTTAAATAATGAGAACCAAAATTTTTGCGCACCGTGGCGATAAGCACGATGCACCCGAAAATACACTGATTGCGTTCACCAAGGCAGTCGCATTAGGCGTCGATGGAATCGAAACCGATGTTCATTTGACCAAGGACGGGCACATGGTGATCATCCACGATGAAGATGTTGACCGCACGACCGACGGGCAGGGCTTGATTAAGGATTTAACGTTAGCGCAGCTTAAGCGCTTAAACGCTAATCAGACCCACCCGGAATTAGGGATCCAACGGATCTTGACGCTGGGTGAAATGGTCCAAGCCCTAAATGATCTGCACTTTACTGGTGATGTGAACTTAGAAATTAAGACCGACCACATTCACTACCCGGGCATTGAAGCGCTAGTAGCGGACTTTTTTGCTACCCACGCGCATTCCTTTAACGTTATCTACTCTAGCTTTAACCTACAGTCGACCCAGCAGATGCTCAAATTAGCGCCACAGACTGAAACCGCTGGCTTAATGATTTATCACTACCGGGCAATGAAGACCCTATTTAAAAACCGTCAGATTAAAATCTTCCACCCGGAAATTCGGTTATTAATGGTGCATCCCATCTTTAGTTTTCACCATTACTTTCGGCCCTGGACGGTAAATACGAAGTTTGAAATCGCATTTTGCCTGTACCACCGCTACGTGGGGTTGATTACCGATAATCCAGCGTTGGCACTTAAAATGCGCAATCATATTCAAGGGGGGAAATAACGTTGCAAAAAGTACTCGCAATCGTGGGACCGACTGCAGTCGGTAAAACGGCGCTGTCTATTCAACTCGCGCAACAATTTGATGGGGAAATTATTTCTGGGGACTCAATGCAGGTCTATCGCCACCTAGACATTGGAACGGCCAAGGTGACACCGACTGAAATGGCCGGGGTGCCCCACCACCTCATTAACATCCGTGACGTTGACGAACGCTATTCGGCCGCAAACTTTGTGACGGATGCGACCGGCCTGATTGACCAAATTAGCGCCCGCGGCCGGTTACCAATTATTGTTGGTGGGACCGGCTTTTATCTACAAGCGCTCCTGAATAACCTAACGCTTGGGGGCGATGATGAAGATCAACGGGTCCGCAAACAGCTCAATACCCAGGCAAAACGGGTCGGCAATCAGCAAATGTGGGAACACCTAAACCAAGTCGATCCCGCTGCTGCAGCGAATATCCCGGTCAACAACGTTCGGCGGGTCATTCGGGCCCTGGAAGTGTACCAAAAGACCGGCCACCGGTTTTCGGACCAACCACAATTAGCCACGCGACAATACGATGCCTGCTTAGTGGGGCTCAATGCCGAGCGCGCCTTAGTTTACGAACGGATTAACCACCGGGTCGATTTAATGATGGCGGCCGGATTATTGGATGAAGCGCGCTGGCTACTTGAACGTGGTGGGGATACGATTCCTGCTGGCAAGGGGATTGGCTACCGGGAACTGTTCCCGTACTTGACCGGGGCAATTGATCTACCGACCGCCGTTGCCAAAATCAAGCAGGACTCCAGACACTATGCGAAGCGGCAGTTGACCTGGTTCCGAAATAAAATGGATGTTCATTGGTTCAACCTTCTCCAGCATCCGACCGAATTAACAGCGGTCCAAAAAACCGTGACGGAGTGGCTTTACTAACAAAAAAGCAGCTTATGTTATAAAAACTAACATTAACGCTTGACGAAATTAAAAAACATGATATGATTATAGATGTTGGAGGGGAAGCTTATGAGCGAAAAGGAATTACGTCGTTCATTATCGGTGTTACCAATTGGGACCGTGATGAAATTGACCGACTTGACTGCAAGACAGATTCGATATTATGAAGAACAGGGGCTGGTATCACCCGAACGAAATGAGGGGAACCGCCGGATGTATTCTTTAAATGATATTGATCGCATCTTGGAGGTAAAGGATTTTTTAAGTGAAGGGTTAAACATTGCGGATATTCAAGCGGTATTGGCCAAGCGAGAAGCAAAGCGCAAACAGGAGCAAGCGACCTTAGCTAAATCGATTTCAGATGATGAGGCGCGGCGCTTACTTCAAGATGAGTTTTTGCATCTTGGTGGCCTATCCGATAACGACAATCCCTTTAACAATCCGATTTAAATTTGATATCCAATGTGAGGAGCGATTTATTTATGGCAACTAAACATGATTACACTAAAGACGACATTCGACAAATGGTAGAAAAAGAGCACGTTAATTTTCTTCGTTTGATGTTTACCGACCTATTTGGAACGGTAAAGAACGTTGAACTACCAATTAGTCAATTGGATGAACTATTGGACAATAAGATTATGTTTGATGGTTCTTCAATCGAAGGGTTCGTTAGAATCGAAGAAAGTGATATGTACCTCTTCCCAGATCTATCCACTTGGATGACATTCCCATGGAGCGAAGAACACGGCAAGATTGCCGGAGTGATTTGTTCCGTTAGAAAGCCAAATGGTGAATACTTCGAAGGTGACCCTAGAAATAACCTCATCCGAGTATTGAAGGATATGGAAAAGGCTGGCTTTACTTCATTCAACATTGGACCAGAACCAGAATTCTTCTTGTTCAAGATGGATGAAAATGGTAATCCGACTACTAAATTAAACGATTCCGGTAGTTACTTTGACCGTGCCCCAATGGACCAAGGGGAAGATTGCCGTCGTGAAATCGTGCTTACATTGGAAAAGATGGGCTTTGACGTTGAAGCTGCCCATCACGAAGTTGCCCCAGGTCAACACGAAGTTGACTTTAAATACGCAAACGCACTTGAAACCGCTGATAACATTCAAAACTTTAAGATCGTGGTTAAGACGATTGCTAAGCGCCATGGCTTATACGCTACCTTTATGCCAAAGCCACTAAGTGGAATTAATGGTTCAGGAATGCATATGAACATGTCATTATTCCATGACAAGGGGAATGCGTTCTACGATAAGAATGGTGAACTTGAATTATCTCAAGATGCTTACTACTTCTTAGGTGGATTATTGAAGCATGCGAAGGCCATTGCTGCCATTGGTGACCCTACTGTTAACTCATACAAGCGGTTGGTTCCAGGTTATGAAGCTCCCGTATACATTGCATGGTCAGCTTCTAACCGGTCACCATTAGTTCGGATTCCAGCAACCCGTGGCTTATCCACCCGGTTAGAACTACGGAGTGGTGACCCTACTGCAAACCCATACATGTTCATCGCCGTGTTGCTCGAATCCGGTTTGGATGGATTGAGAAACAAGCTCCAACCAATGCCTGAAACTAGCCGGAACATCTACAAGATGGATGCTGAAGAACGCAGCGAAAACGAAATTGAAAGCCTTCCAGAAACGTTGAAGGATGCCTTAAACGAACTCGCAAAGGATGACGTTGTTAAAAACGCCCTTGGCGAACGTCTATTAAAGGGCTTCAATACTGCTAAGCATCTTGAATACGATGCCTACAAGCTTCAAGTTTCAGAATGGGAACGGAAGCAATACATGGAACACTACTAAAATTAAATTGAATGAAAATAAAGAGCGGGATGTCCTTATTAATAGGGCGTTCCGCTTTTTTAGTCTCGAATTATTTACATCAATTCAATCATAATGTATTATAAGAAAGATAAGCGTTCTTTATAAAAATTTTAGAATTATGGATATGGAAGTTGATAACATGAACAATAGCGTTGTAAATACCATTACCGAAATCGCTAGCCAGGCAAGTATCAATCGCTCTGCAATGAGTGCCAGTGCTTCCCGCATCGTAAGTTTGAGCGATCAAATCGATCAGCATGCTAGCTCGGTCCAGTCATTGGTTCAACAATATCCCGATGACCCTCAACTTAATAGCCAAGCCAGTGCAGCGAGTGCATCATATCAGCAGGCATCTGAAATTATGACGACGATTAACCACCGGCTGCAAGTGGCAAGCACGGCATTTACGATGGTGCACGGGATCAATTATCAAGTCCAGGTGATTTTGGAAAATGATAAGCGCTTTTCAAGTGTTACCAAGTCGTATGCAGCGCTGGCCGCTTCCTATCGAGCTGATTTTAACAGTAATGTCGCCGGACTGTACCAAAGTCTGGCCGATTCAGCTGCGTCGATCGACCAACCCAATATGGATAGTTCATTAACTTCACTGATGGAGTTGACCAGTTCAGCAGCAGCTGAAATTTTAAATAACTGTAACGCCCTTAATCAAGCCTTTACCATGATTCAAAGCGCGAACGTTGAGGCGATGAATGCCTATTCACAGGCTAGCATGATGGCTGAACAACAGGTTAGTTTCAAGGCGCTTAATAGTCAAGCCATGCTTCGCAAACAACAGCTCCCGCAATTTAACGCATCGCTTAGTGCCGTGACCCAGCAAGCACAAAATGCGGTTGATGACTGTGTGGATGGTGCGCACCGCTTGGCATCAATGATTAACTATGCTAATGGCCGTGCGCAACAGCTGACCTTTGAAGCAGCTGAAATCCAAAGGCGGGCTAATCAGATTGCCGCCTTTGGGACGATGGAGCCCCAATCTTCAGTAGTTAGTTTGGCCGCCCAGCTAGCTTCTGAGGCTAGTGTCGCCAGTTCGACCGCCACTAGCTGTTCAACAATGATCAGTAATAATGACGAACTGGTGACGCCAGTCAAATCACTGCTTGAAAATAACCGGAACTTGGAACTGATCACGTCCCTCGCGGTCCAAAAGACTGATTCATATAATGCTGAGCTAGCCACCCGCTTTGCCCAGCAGGATTATAGTGGGGCGACCGCACTGGGTAAGCATGCTGACACTGCCGCTAGCATTGCAACGAGTGGGGCTAGCCATATGGCTGCCAATACCGATTCGATGGCAGCATTAATTCACGTGGCCAATCAGCGCCGCGCTGCGTTTGATGGTGGCGGGGCCATGATCAAGGCGAAATACGATGAGGTCAACGCAATTGGCAATTCATTAGCGAGCATGCATAGTGCAGCGAATCTAACTGATTTGATTCACCAGACTAACGTAAAGCTCAGTCGTTCACGGGCGGCAGCAAGCGCAGCCGCCGCCCGGTCGAAGGCAAGTCTACGGGCGGTGGTGAGTTCTGCGAATTTAGCATCCAGTCCAGCGGAAAATACGGCTAGTGTTGCCCAAGTAACGCCTGAGGGCCACCATGTTAAATCAACAGCAGCATCTTATGATGAGAAAACGTACAATCAACACCACTACGATGAGGATTACCAACGCGGCTTAGCTCAGGCGCAATCTGACCACTTGGTGCCCAAAAAGCCTAAATTTGATACGCGGGGTTACTTAGATGGGTATGTAAGCGCCTTTAATCAAAAACTGCTCTTGCACCCTAACCATTCATATAATCGTAAATCGGTGTACGTCTACCGCAAGGATGTTGATAATAAATCGAAGGTCGTTTTTTATGATTTAAAATTGAAACACTTAGGACGTTATCGCCATCAACTCCTCAAGTATTTCTTCGATCGTAAATCGACCCGGTTGTTTAAAGCATGTGCCTACGAAGTGAAATCAATCGTGGGAATTCTTACTAGAAATTATTTCAAGACTAATTAACTTAAAATCAATCCGCCTCCTTTGGAAGTGGATTTTATTTTGGTATAATGTTAATTACCTAAATAATCATGTTTATTGTTTATAACAAATAGTACCAACAGTGCTATACTTATATAGTAAGTGTAGTCTGAATAATTTAAGATTTTGCATCTGTAATTCTTAGATACCGATTATTAAAACCATGTTAATTCGAACATAACTTAAAAAGTTAGATCATGTAGAGGAGGAATTGATTTGCTCTATAATAAATATCAATTTGATAAGGTTAACGATAAAAAAATACTTAAAAAGGTAAAGAAGCAATGGGTAGTGGTTTCATTATCCATGCTCTCAGTGCTTGGTGGCGCCACTGCGGCTGCACAAAAGACGGTGCATGCTGATACCACGGGGGATGCTAATTACACTACGAGTGGAACTGATTCTAATTCCAATCAAACGACTGTGTCTGCTTCCGATAACGGCAGTAAGAGTAGTGCTAGTGCATCCAGTAATGAATCAAGCGTTACTAGTGATTCCACTACCGCTGGGGATAACCACTCGACTTCACTGCAATCCAGTGCTGATAGCTCAGCTAGTTCAACTAGTTCGTCTTCAGCCGATCAAAGCGGTCAGTCTAGCTCAACTGAAGCTTCAAAAACGAGCAGTGCAAGTAAAGATGCCACGAGTGCTAGCCAAACGAGTTCTAATAGTGCTGATACTGCTGCCAGTGCCTCTAGCAGTAGCAACGATAGCAGCAGTGATAGTGCCACACTTTCCGCTAGTGCTAGTGCATCCACAAGTGCCAGCGAAGCTGCCAGCAAGCTAGCCAGCGCCAGTACATCCGCTAGTGTTAGTGAATCAGCTAGCGAGAGCGCATCTGCCAGCGCTAGTGCCAGTGCATCGGTCAGTGAAAGCGCTAGCGAATCAGCTTCCGCCAGTGCCAGTGCATCTGCTAGTGCGAACCAATCTAGTGCTGCATTGAGCAATGCAGAGTCATCCAATGATGCTAATAGTTCCGTAAATAGTGTTACCAGCGTAAGTGGTAACGCTTCTTTGACGAGCTCACAAGTTGATGCATTGACCCAGATTTTTGCGGGCTCTAACGATACGGTCAACAAGTTAGACGTGAATAAGCTATCTGCATCGGATGCTGCGAATGTAGAATTATTGTTTCGGGATGCTGATGCGACGGGGGATGGCAATGACCAAGCGACCCAAATTAATAGTTTAATTACCCAATTGAATAGTGCAGCTTCTTCCAATGCGTACGTTGCGAGTGCTAATTCAGTTGCGATTGCTTCTAATACAGGGACCCTTGCGAAAGTTTCCAGTGCTGCTGATTATGCATACCGGCTTTCAGTTCGTTACGCTGATTCCACATCTAATTCCAAAAGTCAAGCTGCCAGTCAAGGGGCAATGTCTGCCTTAGCCACTTACAATAGTCTTGCTAGTTATGTCACTTCACTAACTTTGAATAGTGTGTTCGCATCGAATGCGCAGGTTAATGGTTCTTCATTATCCGCAGCATTATCATCGGCCTCATCAGCAATTGCTGCGGGGTCAAGTATTGATTCAGTTGCGATGGCAAGCTTAGTAAGTGCTGTAACGACCCAGAGTAGCAATGCTAATACCTATTACACCAGTGTTAGCAATGCGGTTACTGGAATTTCTTCCGGATCATCTGCTGTTAGTGGCTTAGTAAGGCAAGTTTCTTCTGCAACGAGTCTGACTTCTAGTCAAGCCTCTGCCAATACTGCTAATCCTGGTGCCGCCAGTGGGTTTGTGAACGTTACTAATGCTAGTCAATTTGATGCAGCCTTTCAGAATGGCAATGTAACCCATATTAATATTGATGGGACATTTAGTCTATGGAGTTTGTATGCAGGTTATAATGATATGTACCGGACTAATAATCATGGTGGAAACTTTACCGTTAATGGGATGCAAATGGACGGGACCAATTCGACCGTTGATTTTGCTGGATTATCATATAATGCCCAAGATCAAACTACGGTCGTGCAAAATTTGAATCTATATGGCGCTAACTACTTTGGGCCCATCACTTCTAGATCAACCTCTGGGGCTAAGTTATACTACGATAATATTAACTATACTGGGTCCCAATTAGCTTACGCCACGGTTACGAATTTGTACTTAGGGAATCCTAACAATACTGCTGATACGGTCGCCACTGCTAATGGTGGTAGCATCAACGTTAATGATAATCCAATCAAGAGTTACGTTAACATCAATGCTGGGCAAAACTATGCTGCAATTCAAGCGCCATCCAGTGGTGGGGCTTTGTCAAAGGTCAATGGAATCATGGTTGCCCAAGCTGAGGGTGGTTCCTCCGGTGGAAGTGGTGTGAATGGTGGCTCGAATCAACAAGTCTTCCAAGTACAATCTGCTGAATTTTTGCCAGGAGTAACCTTTAATGCCTCTACCTATGACGGAAACGTATTGGAAATTGGTGGCGGTGGTAACGTTACGGTCGACCATGGTGCTAATGTTACCTTATCACCTGGTGGTAATGGTGGTGAAGATTCCGTGCTCGGAGCTAGTTGGGGAATTTATCAAATGGGTTCCGGGAATGTGAACGTTAACGCCGGGGCAACATTAAACGTTAATCCATACGTTAATACTAACTTTACTAAATACTTGCCAGGAGCAATTTATTCCGCTGGTGGTGGTAGCATTAACGTTACCGATGGGGCAAAATTAAATGTTAATCCAACTGGGATTGGTAGTTCTACGGCTTGGTGGGGAGGCCAAAATACTAGTGGATTCATCTATATGAATGGTGCTTCTACGATTAATGTTAAGGATCAGGGTGAATTGAACCTTAACGGAACTAATTTGAGTAGAAACGTTACTAATTCAGCAATCTATCTGTCTGGTTCCAGTAATATGTACCTTAGTAATGAATCGATCTTGACCGCTTCTGTTGATGGTTCTGGAGCAATTAGTTTAATCAATGCTAACGGTAACGTTAACATTGATAACCCGCAAAAAATTATTTTAGACATTAGTAAAAATACATCCACTGGGAGTCGTTTAATTACTAATTCCGTCAAAATCATTGGAACGGTGGCTTCATTTACGGATATAAACGGGAATGTTTATGGGCCATTTGCCAGTGCAACTGTTAATTCAGACTCAAGTGGGAATATCACTACTTCTCCCACGGGAGCATTGGTAAGTAATAATGCTAATAAAACCCTTCCTGGATCAGCATTTACTAGGTACTTGCAAATGAACCACGTTCAGGATGTTCAAATCGGGGGGATTAATTTTAATCCAACCACTGGGGTAGTTACTGGATATGCAACGCCTGGATCATATATTAAATTAAGCTATACATTACCAGATTTAAATGGTAATTATGTAAATTCAGTTCCAGTCCAAGGAATAATGAATTCTGATGATACCAATGACACTTCTACTGCCAATTCTTATCTAGGTAAATCTGACTCCAATGGGCTATTTAGCGTCACCGTACCAACTGCATATTTGGCAAATGTAGTTGCTGCTGCCCAACATTACGGATTTACAGTAACTGCGCATTATAATACCGTTAAACCTGATAAAGAAGCATCAGTTAACGTCCAAGCCTATATGGATGGTGAATCTGGCAATACCTCTAACTCATCTGATACCACTTACAAAAATGACTATGATGCTGGTCAACAATACTCTGCCGGTTACAAACAAGGTCAATCGGACATTAACTTTAATAGTGGAATTTATAATAATTCAATCGATTACCAAATTGGATACCAAAACGGATATGTTGCTAAGGGTGATACGTTAGGGCAGCGTTATTACGACATTGCAAATAGTGCAGTGACATCTAACCACAGCCTATATGTTCCTGCTGGATCGAGTATGGCTTCAGTTGCGAGTGGGGCTTCAGCATCCGCTAGTGCTGCTTATAGTACTGCTGTTGCTGATTCTAGTTATGCGACCGCCCAAGCTACTAGTTATTCTGAGTTTCAATTTATTAGTTCGATGCAAGCACTGCAATCTGCCCAGGTATCAGCAATCAGTTCCGCTAATATTATAATTGATGCTAACATTAGCAGCGTTGCATCGCTTCTGTCAGTTGCTAGCAGTGCATATGCAGATGGAAATAATAGCTTTTATGGCGCAACTAGTTCTCAAAGTATTGCCTCAGGCTACTTAAGTAATGCAATTGCCAATATTGCAAAGGCAAGATCGTTAGCCGCTAGTTCTGCCACTGCAGTTCAAGCGGGGGCTTTCGTGACTTTAGCGTCTTCATATGCTGTTAATTTGCAATCCATTGCAGGGACAACAACTACTGATTCATCGACTACATCATCTGCAATGTCTGCTGCTAGTGTTGGTTATGTTGCTGTTTCTAATGCACTTCAGGCAGTTAGCAAAGCTTCTAGCCAAGCTTCTATTAATTCATCAGCACTTAGTGAAATGGTGTCAACTGCTAGTTCTGGAATTAGTGCAGGCCATATTGCTGAAGCTAGTGCAAGAATAGCAAGTGAATTTGCTTCAGTTGCATCTGCAACTGCCGAAAATGATAAAACTGCTGCTAACAGTCAGTCATCATCTGCTGGGGCATCACGTGATGGTGCATCAGGTGCTGATAGTAAAGCAGCCTCAATTGCAGCATCAGCTACTTCAACAGCAAACAGCGCAAAGGCAGTAGCTGCTAGTAATGGCAATTCATCAAGTGTAGCTGCAATTGATTCTTTGGTTGTTTTGATTAGTAGTGCTGCTAATGACGCAAGTAGTGCTGCTAGTGATGCTGCCAGTGCACATAGTGCTGCTATATCTGCTGCTAATAGTGCTTCTGCTGCTGCGCTTTCTGTATCAAATTTGGCAGATAACGTTTCTGAGCAAGCTTCCATTGCTTCAAGTGCTGCATCTAGTGCAATT
Source organism: Nicoliella spurrieriana (assembly GCF_023380205.1). Taxonomy (NCBI): domain Bacteria; kingdom Bacillati; phylum Bacillota; class Bacilli; order Lactobacillales; family Lactobacillaceae; genus Nicoliella; species Nicoliella spurrieriana. The sequence goes on along the minus strand of NZ_CP093361.1, from coordinate 1,435,496 downwards.
GCTTTATTAAAAACCGATCCTAAGAATTCAGCTGCTCAGTCTGCATTGGATTCTGCTAGTTCTGCAGCAACTTCTGCTAATGCTGCAAGTAGTGCAATTTCAGCAGCTTCAGACTCAGCTAATGTTGCGTCATCTGCAGCTGCTTCCGCAGCTGCAGCTGCTGCAGCTGCGGAAAAGCGGGCACAGGATGCTGCAAGTACTTTAGCTAGTGCTGCAGGTTCATTGGACAATCTAACTTCTTATAATTCGACGAGTGATGTTGCTGCCGGAAATAAAATTATGAGCTTAGCCTCTAATGCTAGTGATACCTATAAAACTGCTTCCGCAGCAATTCCACTTTCTTCCAGCGCTGCAAGCGCACAGTATGTCACTAACCAGAGTCAGCTGGCTAGTGTTAGTGCAGTTAAAAGTGGGCCCAGTTCTGCTGCCTCGGTGCTTTCGAGTGCTGTTAATTCCACGCCAAATAATGCACTGATTAGTGATTATTCTGCATCCGGATCGAGTGCTGAGTCAGCATTAGCCTCATATGTTTCTGATGCTGATTCCCTCAGTGCAATCGCATCTACTCAAAATTCGATAGTTATAGACGGAAATAATAAGATGAATAGCTATAATGCTGAAAATCCGAATGCGATTTCGTATGCTAGTTCTGCTTATTCTAATGGGAGTAATGCGGTTTCAGCTGCTAAGGCTGGTAACAGTGATGTTGCCAAAAGTAACCTATCAAGTGGGCATGCCTCATTAATTCCAGCGCAAAGCCAAGCCACTGATGTTTCAAACATTAATGCAACGTTGCAAAATGCGAATACGGTTTTAAGCTCTGTTACTGATGCATTAAGTAGTTTGAAGGCTAGTATGGCAGTCGAATCAAATGCCATTGCTGCTGCTGCTTCAGGAGCTAGTTCAGTTGCCAGTGCTGTTAATAACATGAATAACAATGTTAAGTCCGCACAAAATAGTTCTACTTCAGCTGCCGCTCAATCAACTAGTGCCGGCAGTCATAATAGTGATGCTAGTTCGTTTGCAAGCTCAGCTAGTGTAGCCGCAAGTAATACGTCTAGTAACAATCAATTTGTTAGTTCTAAAGCGTCAGCGGTTAGTTCAATCGCTAGCCAATATCCAAATGATTCCACAATGAGTGGTTACAATAGTACTGCGCAAAGTGCTAGTTCCACTGCTGCTTCTGCATCTAGTGATGCCGTCAGTGCATCTAGTGATGCTAGCTCGGCTAGTTCCGCTGCTAATTCTGCTGCCTCTGCAGCAGCTAGTTACGCTAAAGCTGCTAGTGATGCTGCTAGTGCTGCCGCATCTAATGCTTCGCTAGCTTCCAGTGCATATAGTACTGGTGATAGTTCCGTTGCCTCATCGTATAGTGCGCAAGTAGTGATTAATTCTAATTCTGCATCCGCAGCGAATGATTCGGCGAGTGCAGCTAATACTGCTGCCCAAAGCTATGCAAGTAGTGCTTCTAGCGCTGCCCAGAGAGCTTCAAGTGATTCTAGTGTTGCAAGTAATGCTGCAAGTGCTGCAAGCAATGCATATTCCAATGCGGTTAGTTATGCTGGAAATCAATCAAGTGCAGCATCTAGTACTGCTAGTTCTAATTCTTCAGCTACTAATTCAATTTCAGCAAGCTTTTCAAATGTTTATAGTACAGTTTCGAGTCAGTCCAGCAATGCTTCAGATGCAGTGTCAAAAGCAAGCTCTGCTTCATCTGCGGTAGCTAGCTATTCAGCTGCTGGACAAAGTAGTGCATCAATCGTAAATGGTTACTTCACGAATAGCGTTAATTCTGGGAATCCGGTGATTGCTTCGGCATCATCTGCAATCGCTAGTTTTAATGATAGCTTGAATAGTTTAAATACTGATGCCGGAAATCAACTTACGAGTGCTCAAACTGCCTATATTAGTGCTTCAAATGCATCTTCAGCTATGAATTCACTAAGTACATGGGTTAGTCAATATTCATCTGGTGTTAATTCATTTTATGCACTTGCAAGTAGTGCAGCAATCGCTGGTCATTCTAGTTTAGTTAATGACTTTAACAGTAAAATTGCTTTTTATGCAAGTCTAGCTAATGGGTTAGTTTCAAGTATTTCGAATGCATCTTCTGCTGCCTCCACTGCCAGTTCAAAGGCACAGTTGGCTGCTAGTCAGGCGATTACTGATCAAACTAACGCTGCTAAGTTAAATGCATCAATTACAGCTGCTTTCAACAGTGCTGCTTCAGCCAGTGCTGCCGTTAGTGATGCCAGTGCTGCTGGTAGCTATGCTAGTCAAGCTAGTGGTTATTCAAGCAGTGCAGGAAGTTCAAGTAGCATGGCTAGCTCAGCATCGAGTGCAACGAGTGGATACTCTTCTGCTGCTGCTTCCACTGCTGCTAGTGCATCGAATAGTGCTACAAATGCCTCATCGATTGCATCTGCGATGTCGAGTGCTGCTAAAGCACAACCAGATAATTCTGCATTAAGTTCATATGCCAACGTTGCCTCATCGGCTGCTTCTGCTGCTAGTTCAAATGCTGTAATCGCTAGTTCAGCTGCTAGCAAAGCTAGTTCAGCAAGTGTAGTGGCTAGTTCACAAAGTGTCCTTGCAAGTCAAGCATCCTCTAATGCTGCTTCCGCCAACGCGGTTGCATCAAGTGCTGCCAGCGTTGCTTCCACTGTTGCTAATAGTGGTGATAGTGCATCTGCTAGTTCTGCTAGAAGTGCTGCAAGTAGTGCTGCTGATGATGCTTCTAGGTTTGCATCTCAAGCAAGTACTGCAGCGGCAGCAGCATCCAATGCTGCTACGGATGGAAGTAATGCCAATAGTTTGGCTTCTAGTGCATCTAATAACGCAAGTACTGCTGATAGTACTGCCCAAAGTGCATCGAGTGCTGCTAATAACAATAGTAGTGCTGCGAGCGACGGTTCCAGTGAAGCTAACTCAATTGCTAGTTCTGCAAGTAATGAGAATGGTTCAATTTCAAACACCAACCAAAGCATTAGTGCAGATGCTAATTCAGCATCTTCATATGCAAGTGACGCTAGGTCCGCTGCTATTGCTACTAGTGGATTTAATCAATCTGCTTCAAATGCAGCTTCTACTGCTAGTTCATTACAAAGTGCTAACCCAAGCAATGTAGTAGTTTCACAACAAGCTTCAATTGCAAATAGTTATGCTACTAGTGCAAGTAGTTATAATGTTGACGCCCAAACCCAATCTAGCATTGCTAATAGTGCCGCTGGAGCTGCCATTGCTGCAAGCAATCAAGCTAACCGGGATTCATCCGCTGCCGCTTCTAACTTCAGTAACGTTAATTCCTACGTTACATCTGCTAATAGTGCCTACCAAAATGGTGACGTTAGTGCAGGGGACTCATATCGAGCCCAAGCATCAATTGCTGCACAAGCAATGAGTGATCAAGCAAATGACATTAGTTATCAAGCTTCAGTTGCTAGTTCAGCTAAAAGCGCGGCAAGTACCGCTGCTTCGCAAGCTAAAATTGATCAGTCTAATGCTTCAAATGCTAACGAGAGTGCCCAAGCTGCTATGCAATCTGCGCAAGCTGCTGCTAGCCAAGCCACTAATGCCAGTTCCAATGCAACCCAAAATAGTAGTAGTGCAAGCTCTGCTAATTCAGCTGCCAATAGTGCTAACACTGCCGATTCCACTAACGTTAGCTCTGCTAATTCCTATGCTGCATTAGCATCTTCATATGCTAGTCAAGCTGACAGTGCACTAAGTAGTGTGAATACAATTAACACTAGTATGGCTAGTGTTGTTAGTACTAATTCCGCTAACGTTGTGTTAAGTGGCTATGCGAGTGCCGCTAACTCCGCTCAATCTGTAATTAGTAGTTATACTGCTGATGCTGATCAACAACGGTCAACTGCATCAAATGTTGCATCGTCTGCAACTGGATTACATGGGTCTGATGCGGCCTTACTATCATCTGTTAATAGCTATGTTGCAGCTGTTTCCAGTTATGATGCTAATGCTAATTCGTACTACTTAGCAGGGAATACATCTGATGGTGATACTGCTGCTTCTTCAGCTAAGGCTGCCGTAAGCAGCGCAAGCTCAGTTGCTGCTCAACTATCAGCTAACGCTAGCTCCATTCAAGACTGGACTAACACTGCCAGCACTGCTGCTTCCAAGGCTTCCGATGATGTTAAGAACATCAACATTGCACTTGGTTCATTTAACAGTGCTGCCAGTGCCTTTTCAAGTGCAAGTGCTGCCATTTTCAATGGTAATTCTGGTGCAAATAGTGCTTCAAGTGCGACAAGTTTAATTGCTTATAACATTGACAGCATTATAAATTCAGTTGCTAAATATGCTGATAAGGTTAAGGCTGATCAATCTTATGCCAGCTCAGTGAACTCATTTATTGCCCAACCAAGCAGCAGTGAAGCATATTCTGATTTTGTCAATAAGACGAGCTTGGTTAATTCATACTTTGCTAACGATCCTACTAATGTAACGTTCAGTAGTGCGAATAAGACGGTTAATAGTGCAATGAATTCAGCTAATGCTGGTAGTACTGACGCCAAGACGCAAAGCAATGTGGTACAAAGTTTGGCCGTTAATGTGCTTTCACTTTATGATGGATTACAACAAATGAGTTCTGCATTGGTTGGCTTTAATTCTGGAATTGCTCAGTATTCAACTGCAGCTAGTGCTGCCTATGCTAAGGGTGACATTGATTCTGGAAATGCATATACATCAAGCGCAAGTGCTCTTGCTAGTTCAGCTGTTAGTGTGACAGCTAGTGCTGGTACGTTCGCATTCCCAATGCAAAGTCTTACTGCCTTTGCAGACATGCCAGTTGCTTCAGCTAGTGCTGATTATCAAAGCACTTCTTCTGCATATGATGCAATTAACGGTGCTTATGTCTCAGTTTCCAACTATGCATCTACTGCCGGGACTTCAGGGAATTCCTCTGCATCTACGACTAGTTCAGTAGCTAGTTCAGCTAATTCCGCTACCCAATCATTTGCAAGTGGTGCGAATGCTAGTGCATCCAGTGCACTTCAATACAGCAAGGATGCGTCATCCGCTGATAGTGCTGTTGCTAGCTATTCTAATAATGCTGACCAACAAAGTACGGCAATTGGAAACGTGGTTAACTCCGCAAATGCCGATAATCCAGTTATCAGTGGAGCAGTTACATCATTAAATTCTGCCAGTGCAGCGTTATCCAGTGCGAAGAGCAACGCTGATGATGATTCAACAGCTGCTAGCACCCAAGCTTCCATTGCGAGTTCCGCAGCCAGTGATGCAAACACCGCTAGTGTTACCGCTAGCGTCAATGCCAGTTTGGCCATTCAAACAGCTTCTCAAGCAGCAGCTGCCAATGCTGCGCAAAATTACACTCAGGCTAATTCCTTGAACTCGACTGCTGCTGGTTATGCTAGTGTAGCTAGTCAGGCCGTAACCAGTGCTTCTGCAGCTAGTGCTACGGCATCTACTGCTACTGACTCTGCTCATTCTGCAGCTAGTCGGGCTGAATCGGAACAAAGCCTTGCTTCAGGCTACAATAGTACGATTAATTCCGCAGTATCCGCTGCAACCCAAGCTAGTGGGGCCATCAACGATGCTAGCTCGGCTTCCAGTTATGCTAATCAAGCATCTGGCTACAATAGTGCCGCTAGTTCCAACAGCACGGCTGTTAATTCAGACGTCAGCTCAGCTAATGCCTCATATACTGCAGCTTCTAATACTGCATCTAGCGCTGCTGATTCTGCTAGTGCGGCATCGACGGCTGCATCACAGGCTAATTCGCTTGCTTCGGCTAACAAGAGTAACGCTGCTGTTCAATCATTAGCATCCAGTGCCAATAGTGCGGCGATTGTTGCATCTACTGCTGCTTCTACTGCTGCCTCTGCGCGTGATCAAGCTAGCTCAGATGCCTCTAACGCTACGGTGCAAAGTAACAATGCTTCTACTGCTGCTACCGCTGCATCTAAGGCTAATAGTACGGCATCCAGTGCCGCTAGTTCAGCTGCAAGTGCTGCTCAAAGGGGTGATAGTTCTGCGGCAAGTACTGCCCGTTCCATTGCTAATTCTGCTGCCACCGATGCATCTAACGCAGCAGCTTCAGCTGCTGCTGCAAAGTCAGCTGCTGATTCATATGCCAAGGATGCAAGTTATGCCAACAGTACGGCATCCAGTGCAAGTAGTACTGCTAGTTCAGCTAATAGTACGGCATCTAGTGCTAGTTCAAATGCTAGTTCCAACGCCAGTGCTGCTAGTTCTGCTGCTGGGAACTCGAGTGCTAGTTCACAGGCTGGTAGTTATAATAGCGCCACTAGCTTGAGTACTAATACCACGGTCTCATACGCTAATAGTGCTTCTAGTTATGCCAGCGCCGCTAGTTCAGCTGCTTCCGCTACTGGTAGCTTCACGAACACGGCTCAAGGCAATGCGACGGCCGCCCAAAGCTTGGCTACTGCTAATGATCAAAATACGATCGTTAAGTCCCAAGCAAATGTAGCATCGACTGCCGCTTCGAATGCCGCTAGTGCGCTTGCTGATGCTAATACTCAGTCTAGTGTGGCTAATAGTGCCTATGCAGTTGCATCAAGTGCTGCTGCCAGTGCAACGACTGCTTCAATTACCGCTAGCAACACGGTTTCAAACGTTAATAGTTTGGTATCAGTTGCCAATAGTTACTATGCTAATGGTGATACTGCGAATGGTTCAATTTATGCAAACCAAGCTTCTACTGCTGCTGCCGGAATGAGTGCCGCATCTAAGGCCGCTGCCGATGCAATTGCGGTTGCTTCATCGGCTACTGATAGTGCTAGTGTTGCTGCATCGAAGGCCATTTCTGACCAAAGTGTTGCATCCAATCAAGCTAGCATTGCAACAGCTGCTTTGAGCTCAGCTCAATCAGCTGCGAACCAAGCTTCTGCTGCCAATTCTAATGGTAGTAATAATACGAATTCGGCTAATTCAGCGAGTTCAATTGCCGGAAGTGTTACTACTGGTGACAGTACTAACGCTAGTTTAGCGAACTCATACGCTAGTGCCGCATCTTCTTCTGCCAGTTTAGCTACCATTAGTGCTAATAGTACTAGCACCACTAATAGCAGTATTGCTGCACTGATTAAGTCCAACAACAGTGATGCTTCGCTTGCTAGTTATGTGCAATCCGCAAGTATGGCTTACTCAGCGGTGGCTTCATTGAACATTGATGCCCAAAGTCAATCTAGTATTGCTAAGAGTGCTGCTAGTGTCGCCAATGCTTTACAAGGTAGTGATAGTGGCTTTACTAGTACCATTTCGAGTGCTTCAAGTGCGGTTGCGACTAACATTGCGTCCGCTAATTCAGCATACCTTGCTGGCAGCACGTCTGATGGTGATAATTACTCGAGTGCTGCAAGTACGGCTGCTAGTGCTGCATCTGCTGCTGCTCAGGCAATGCTTAATAATTCAGCAGCAATTCTTGCTCAAACCAACAGCGCCAGTGTTGCTGCATCGAAGGCTGCTAGTGCCGTTCAACAAATGGGTGTTCAAATGAGCCAATTCAATAGTGCTGCTAGTGCCGCTTCTAGTACTGCATCCGCTACTGATAGTGGTAACAGTGCTGCAAGTGGGGCTTCTAGCACCGCTAGTTCTGCTAGTGCTGCTACCGTAATTGCTGGTCAAACTGCAAGTGCCAATAGCAGTGTGGTTAGTTCTGCTTATAGCACCGCTAGTTCTGCTTCAGCAGTGGTTAGTGGTAACGTCACTTCCGCTAACTCATTGGCTGGTTCAATCAATAACTACCTTAATAATGATCCAAATAATTCAACCTTCAAGAGTGCTGCTACGGTTGCTTCTAGCGCCGTGAACGCAATTAACGGGTACAATGCCGATGCTTCGTTGCAAACTAGTATTGCAAGCAGCGCTTCGTCTGCAGTAGCTTCCCAAGTGGCACTGATTAGTGGGGCGAGTGCAACCATTAGTAATGCCGTGGTAAGTGCAAATAGTTACTATGCGCAAGCTAGCGCTGCCTATCAAACCGGCTCACTTGCCGAGGGCTCGATTTATGCTTCCAATGCGGTTAGTTACGCGAATAATGCTAGTACCCAAGCTAGTTTAGCAAGTAGTGCTGCGTCTGATACCAATAATTTAGCTGCGACTGCTAAACAAGCTGCTTCTAAGGCCGTTGATGATGAACAGTCAGCAAGTGCAGCTTTAAGTTCACTTAGTGCTGCTGAAAATGATGCAGCTATAGCTGCTAAATCTGCTGGAAGTAATACCGCATCTGCAACCACTAGTGCATCTAATCAGGCAAGCACTGCAAGCAGTACCGCTGCTAGTGCCGCGAGTGATGCTAACAACAAACTTACCTCTGCTTCCGCTGCGAATGCTGATGCATCAACAGCTGATAGTAAGGTGACGAGCTACGTTAATAATGCAAATGCCCAAAGCTCAGTGATGAGTCACTATGTTAATACTAACTCTAGCAATGCTACCATTAGTGCTGCCAGCGTTGCACTTTCGAGTGCAAGTAATGGATTAACCAGTGCAAAGGCTGCAACTGACGGTTTCTCTAGCACTGCTAGTTCAGCATACATTGCCGCAAGTAATGCCGCATCCAATGTAAATAGTTACAATGGAATGGCCATTATTAATGCTAGCCTGGCTAGTGAAAATGCTGCGCAAGCTAGTGCTGCCACTGCATCTGGTAACTACTCACAAGCTGCATCTCTTAATGCTAGTGCTGCTAAATTTGCCGCATCTGCTAGTGATAATGCAGCAAGTGCACAGAGTGCTGATCAAATCGTATCGAGTGCAAACAGTGTTGCCCAAGCTGCTGCTAAGTCAGCTGATTCAGAAGCTAGTGTTGCATCCGGATTTAATGATACCGTTAACTCCGCAATCAACACCGCTAGTATTGCTAGTGCTGCTGCCAATGCCGCTTCATCTGCGGGTAGCTACGCAAGCCAAGCTTCTAACTACAACAGCAGTGCCCAAAGTGATAGCAGTCAGGTGAATAACGATGCTAGTGCTGCCAATACTGCTAGTTCTAACACTTCCAATGCTGCTGCTAGTGCTGCTGCTTCAGCTAGTGCCGCAAGTACTGCTGCTGCCTCCGCTTCAGCAACGCTTTCAGCAAACTCCGGAAATGCTACTATTTCTGCATTTGCATCAAGTGCAAGCGCTGCTGCTACTGCTGCCGCTAGTGCCGCTTCCGTTGCCGCTAGTGCGCATGATAAGGCCAACTCCGCCTCCGCTGCAATTGTTAGTCAAAGTACCAACGCTTCCAGCGCTGCAAGTGTTGCTGCTTCAGCTAGTGCTGCCGCCTCTAGTGCCGCTTCCGTTGCGTCATCTGTAGCTCAAAATGGTGATTCAAGTTCCGCTAGTTCAGCTCGTGACGTTGCGTCATCTGCCGCATCTGTAGCTTCCAATGCAGCAGCAGCTGCTTCCACTGCGCGTTCCAATGCTGATGCTGCCGCAAGTGATGCTAATTCCGCCAATAGTGCCGCTAGTTCAGCGAATAGTGCTGCTGGATCATATACTAGTACTGCCAGTTCAGCTAATAGTGCTGCAAGTTCGACTGCAGATGCTACTAAGTCTGCTGCAAGTGGTAATACGGGGACATCTTCTGAAGCTGCTAGTTATGCATCTGCTACTGGGACTAGTGTTAATGCCGCCAATGCGAGTGCTAAGCAAGCATCGACCTATGCATCACAAGCTAGTTCTGCAGCCGTGGTTACTAACAGCTTGAATAGTGCTGTGCAAGGCAATGCGACTGCTGCAAACAGTCTAGCTAGTGCTAATAGTCAAAACAGCGTGGTTGCAGCTCAAACTGCGATTGTTAATTCAGCTGCTAGTGTCACAGCTTCTGCACTTGCTGATGCTAATACGCAATCTAGCATTGCTAATAGTGCCTATGCAGTGGCTAGTGCTGCTGCTAGTTCCGCTAACTTTGATTCTTACAATGCTAGCTTGACCGTTAATAATGTCAACAGCTTAATCAATGCTGCTAATGGTGCATACGCAGTTGGTAACATTTCACAAGGCTCACTGCTTGCTGATCAAGCTAAGCAAGCTGCATCTGGGATGAGTGCGCAATCTGCTGACGCTTCATCACAAGCATCGATTGCTGCTTCTGCTACCACGGTTGCTTCAAATGCTGCATCCAGTGCGATTGCTGCTATGAACAGAGCTTCCAATGCGTCAGTTAATGCTTCCAATGCGTTGAATTCCGCTCAATCAGCTGCGAACCAAGCTTCTAATGCTGCCAATAGTGGTAGTAACAATAATAGTATTGCCGCTTCCGCTAGCTCCGTTGCTGGCAGTGTTGTGTCCGGTAACAATACCAACGTCAGTTTGGCTAGTTCATACGCATCCAATGCAGCCTCATCCGCTAAATTAGCTAGCTCTAGTGCCGATAGCATCAACGCTGTTAATACTTCCATTGCTAGTCTTGCCAGTGCGAACTCCGCCAACGCTTCCGTAGCCAGCGCTGCTACTGCAGCGTCTACTGCGAACTCGTTGATTGCTTCGGGGGCTGCTTATGCCAGCGCTCAAGCTAGCACCGCAGCTAGTGCTGCTAGTGTTGCGAGTGTGATCCACGGTTCCGATAGCACGTTGAGTAGTACCATCGCCAGCGCATCGAGTGCGGTTGCTACCAACGTTGCTTCGGCTAACTCCGCCTACCTAGCCGGCAGTTCATCCGCCGGTGATAATTATGCCAAGGTCGCTAGTCAAGCTGCCACGGATGCTTCGAATGCTGCGCAAACGTTGCTTAACAATTCCAGCGCCATTGCTAGCTACACTGCCGTAGCAAGTACCGCTGCTTCGAATGCATCGAGTGCCGTGACCCAAATCGGGGTGCAAATCAGCAACTTCAACAGTGCATCGTCCGCTGCGTCAAATGCCGCTAGTGCAGCGCAAGGTGGTACGACTGCGGTGACTTCCGCATCCAATGCATCCAGTGCGGCTGCTAGTCAAATCAGCAGTAACTACAATGTTGCAAGTGGGAACTTAAATTCTGTCAGTGGCTACAATTCAGCCGCTTCATCCGCTGCCAGTGCCGTAAGCACGACTACGACTTCCGCAAGTGCTACAACGAGTACGGTCAATAGTTACTTCGCAAATGATCCAACCAACACCGCTTTCAAGAGCGCTTCTTCAGCTGCGAACAGCGTGATGACTACGATCAACAGTTTGAATGCTGATGCCCAGGCCCAAAAGAGTACTGCAAGCAGTGCCTACGTTGCCGTTAGTTCGTACGTCAATGCGATTGCGTCCGCAAGCACGGCGACTGCCAATAACTCCGTTGCCGCTTCGGTTGCAGAAAGTCTAGCGGTTTCTGCTTACAATAATGGAAATACTTCAGCCGGTAGTTCTGCAATGGTTTCGGCCGCTTCATACGCCAACCTAGCTAGTTCAACTGCGGTGATGACCTCTAGTTATGCATCCGCAACCACTAGTTTGACGACTGTTGCTTCGACTGCCGCTAGTCTGGCAAAGGATGATGAATCCAACGCCACAGTTGCAAACGGGTCGTTAACTTCCATCGCTAACGCTGCCGCCAGTGCCGCTACGAATGCTGGGAGTGGGGCGACGAATAGTGCTTCTACCACTAATAGTGTGGCTAGTTCCGCTAACACCGCTGCGTCCACTGCTGCTAGTGGTGCAAACGCTGATGCCAATAAGGCATCAATTGCTAACTCGACGGCCAGCTCTGCTGATAGTGTCGTTAATAGCTACTCTAGCGTTGCGACCCAAAGCAAGGGCGCCATGGATAGTTATCAAGTGGCTAACCCATCCAATGCGGCCATCAGTAATGCCAGTTCCGCATTTAATAGTGCTAGTTCCGCATTGACCAGTGTGAAATCCAGTGCCGATGCTGCTGCCAGTGCTGCCAATACGCAGTACCAAACTGCAAGTAGTGCCGCTTCCACAGCCAATAGTGCCAGTTCTGCCGCTAGCTTGAACGCTAGTCTTGCTAGTTCGAATGCAAGTCAAGCGCTCTCTGCTAATAGTGCCGGGAACTACACCCAGGCCAGTCAATTTAATTCGATCGCCGATAGCTACGCCAAGGCAGCTTCGACCAATGCCTCCACTGCTACGAATGCTAGTCAAACTGCATCTACTGCCACGAGTGCCGCTCAATCAGCTGCTAGTCAGGCCGTTAGTGCCCAAACCTCAGCAGCTGGTCTGAACAGTACGATGAATTCAGCCATTGCCGCTGCCTCCACCGCTAGTGGAGCAATTAGCTATGCCTCCAATGCATCCAGTGCCGCTAGTCAAGCTGGTAGTTACTCAGGAAACGCCAACGCGGATAGCAGTGCGGTAAGTAGCGCTGCTAGCAATGCAACGGTCATTTCTGGCAATACTTCTAACGATGCATCGAGTGCTGCTGCTCAATCACAAGCAGCCAGTTCTGCCGCTTCATCGGCCGCTTCATATGCATCAGCAAATCCTAAGAACTCAGCAATCGCTTCATTAGCATCGAGTGCTGTGTCAGCAAGTACGGCTGCATCAACTGCTGCGTCAACCGCTGCCTCTGCTAGTGCCAAGGCTAGCTCTGCATCGGCAGTGATCAGTGCCCAAAACTCAATTGCGGGTTCTGCTTCAACCGCCGCTTCGACTGCCGCTTCCAAGGCGAGTGCTGCTGCCAGCGCCGCTTCCACGGCTGCTCAAAATGGGGATAGTTCTGCTGCCAGTTCAGATGCTGCCACTGCCAGTGCTGCCGCTAACGATGCATCCAATGCAGCGAGTGCTGCCGCAGCTGCTAAATCAACTGCCAACTCCGCTACTAATGATGCGAGTGCCGCTAACAGTACGGCTAGTTCAGCTAACAGTACGGCTAGCTCCGCTAACAGCGTTGCAAGTTCGGCTAATAGTGCTGCGAGTTCGACTGCCGATGCTGCTAATTCTGCCTCCGGCAATAATTCTGGCACTGCAAGTACGGCTAATAGTTACAATTCAGCTACTAGCACGTCTGCCAGTGCCGCAAGTACGGCTGCAAATAATGCATCCAATGATGCGCAAACCGCAAGTAAGGCTGCTTCGGTCGCTAACGGTGATAGCGCCCAAATTTCAAACTCTTCCAGTGCCGTTACTAGCATTGCTGCTGCTAATAGCAGTAATGCTTCCAATGGCTACATTAGTACCCAAGCTTCAATCATCAGCTCTGCTAGCGTAGTTGCCAGTTCTGCCGCTTCGGTTGCAAATGCCCAATCAAAGGTTGCGGCCGATGCTTACAGTACTGCTTCAACTGCAGCTAGCAAGGCTGCTAATGATTCAAGTGTTGCTAACTCCACTGCCATTGCGGTCAACAGTTTAGTAAGTGCTGCTAACAGTGCTTATGCTGCTGGTGATGCCGTGAATGGGAGTTCAAACGCTTCCGTTGCTTCTTCAATGGCTTCTGCAATGAAGTCCCAAGCTGACGACGCTGCTACTCAATCATCAGTTGCCAGCTCTGCAGCCGTGGTTGCTGCGAGTGCTGCGACCCAAGCGCAGAGTGCTAGTTCAGTTGCCAACGATGCATCCAGTGCCGCAGCGACTGCATTGAGCAATGCACAAACTGCCAGTGGTGCTGACGATAGTGCTAGTGCTGCCTCCAGTTACGCATCCAATGCCGCTAGTTATGCTGGCAACGCTAATTCTGATAATCAGGCCACTAGTTCAGCTGCTACTAGTGCTAATGCTTCCTACACTGCTGCTAGTTCCGCTGCAGCTACCGCTACTAGTTCTGCAAATTCTGCTAATTCGGCAAGTACCGCTGCATCAGTGTTAGCATCATTGAACCCAAGCAATGCAGCGATTACGTCAGCTGCTTATGCTGCTAGTGTTGCTGCATCAACAGCATCGAGTGCCGCCGTAGTGGCTAGTGCTGCTAAGAATCAGGCTGCTAATGACAGTAGCGTTGCTGCTTCACAATCTATCGTTGCTAGTTCCGCTGCTGCCACTGGGGTCAGTGCTAATTCAGCCGCTTCCAGTGCTGCGAGTGCCGCTGCTAGTTACGCTAAGGCGGGGAATAGCACAGCTGCTAGTTCCGAAGCTGTAATTGCAAGTGGGGCTGCCAATGCGGCCTCGAATGCTGCTGCATCTGCTTTTGCTGCTAGATCAGCTGCTCAATCAGCTGCCAACGATGCCAGTGCTGCAAATAGTACGGCGCAAAGTGCTAGCTCAACTGCTAGTTCCGCTAACAGTACCGCCCAAAGTGCCAACAGCGCTGCTAGTTCTGCTTCCGATGCTGCTAAGTCTGCTGCAAGTGGGAATACGGGGACGTCTTCTGAAGCTGCTAGTTATGCATCTGCTATTGGGACTAGTGTTAGTGCTGCCAATGCGAATGCTAAGCAAGCATCAAGCTATGCATCGCAAGCTAGTTCTGCTGCTGTTGCTACCGGAAGCTTTAACACCACGGCCCAAAGTAACGCTGCCGTTGCTGATAGTTTAGCTAAGGCTAATGGGACGAATAGTGTGGTTGCCGGATACACGTCCACTGCTGATTCAGCAGCGAGTGTCACTGCCAGTGCATTATCAGATGCCAATGGTCAATCATCAATTGCTAATAATGCTTACAGTACGGCTAGTTCCGCTGCCAGTGCAGCTAACCTGAACTCTTACAACGCAAGCGTTACGGCAAGTAACGTTAACAGCCTAGTTAGTGCTGCTAATAGTGCATATTCAGCCGGTGATATTACCCAGGGTTCCATCTTAGCGAACCAAGCTAAACAAGCTGCTGATGGCATGAGTGCCCAATCTACGGCTGCATCAACGAATGCTTCGATTGCTGCTTCTGCGACCGTAGTGGCTTCCAATGCTGCTGCTAGTGCAATTGCTGCTCAAAACACCGCTAGCGCTGCTGTTCTTGCTGGATCGAATGCGGTTAATTCCGCTCAATCAGCTGCGAACCAAGCTTCTAATGCTGCCAATAGTGGTAGTAACAATAATAGTATTGCTGCTTCCGCTAGCTCCGTTGCTGGCAGTGTCGTAGCCGGTAACGAGACCAACGTCAGTTTAGCGAGTTCATATGCATCCAATGCAGCCTCATCAGCTAAGTTAGCTAGCGCTAGTGCCGATAGCATTAACTCAGTCAATAATTCAGTTGCTAGTCTCGCTAGTGCTAACTCTGGGAATGCTTCCGTAGCCAGCGCTGCCACTGCAGCGTCTACTGCAAACTCGTTGATTGCTTCGGGGGCTGCTTATGCCAGTGCCCAAGCTAGCACCGCAGCTAGTGCTGCCAGTGTTGCGAGTGTGGTTCATGGTTCCGATAGCACGTTGAGTAGTACTATCACCAGTGCATCGAGTGCGGTTGCGACCAACGTTGCTTCGGCTAACTCTGCCTACTTGGCCGGGAGTTCATCAGCTGGTGATAATTATGCCAAGGCTGCTAGTCAAGCTGCCACGGATGCTTCGAATGCCGCGCAAACTTTAATCAATAACTCCAGCGCCATTGCTAGCTACACTGCCGTAGCAAGTACCGCTGCGTCAAATGCATCGAATGCAGTGACTCAAATCGGGGTGCAAATCAGCAACTTCAACAGTGCTTCGTCCGCTGCGTCAAATGCCGCTAGTGCAGCGCAAGGTGGTACGACTGCGGTGACTTCCGCCTCCAATGCATCCATTGCGGCTGCTAGTCAAATCAGCAGTAACTACGCCGTTGCCAGTGGCAACTTAAATTCTGCCAGTGGCTACAATTCCGCTGCTGCATCTGCTGCAAGTGCCGTAAGCACGACCACAACGTCCGCAAGCGCTACAACGAGCACGGTCAATAGCTACTTCGCAAATGATCCAACCAACACCGCTTTCAAGAGCGCTTCTTCAGCTGCGAACAGCGTGATGACTACGATCAACAGTTTGAATGCTGATGCCCAGGCCCAAAAGAGTACTGCAAGCAGTGCCTACGTTGCCGTTAGTTCGTACGTCAATGCGATTGCGTCCGCAAGCACGGCGACTGCCAATAACTCCGTTGCCGCTTCGGTTGCGGAAAGTTTAGCTGTTTCTGCTTACAATGCCGGCAACCAGGTTGCTGGTAGTTCTGCGATGGTTTCGGCCGCTTCATACGCCAACCTAGCTAGTTCGACTGCGGTGATGACCTCTAGTTATGCATCCGCAACCACTAGTTTGACGAGTGTTGCTTCGACTGCCGCTAGTCTGGCAAAGGATGATGAATCCAACGCCACCGTTGCAAATGGTTCGTTAACTTCCATCGCTAATGCTGCCGCCAGTGCCGCTACGAATGCTGGGAGTGGGGCGACGAATAGTGCTTCTACCACTAATAGTGTGGCTAGTTC
Organism: Nicoliella spurrieriana; assembly: GCF_023380205.1. Lineage (NCBI taxonomy): Bacteria > Bacillati > Bacillota > Bacilli > Lactobacillales > Lactobacillaceae > Nicoliella > Nicoliella spurrieriana. The sequence continues at coordinate 1,419,261 of NZ_CP093361.1, read as the reverse complement.
CGCTAACACCGCTGCGTCAACTGCTGCTAGTGGTGCAAACGCTGATGCCAATAAGGCATCAATTGCTAACTCGACGGCCAGCTCTGCTGATAGTGTCGTTAATAGTTACTCCAACACTGCGACCCAAAGCAAGGGCGCCATGGATAGTTACCAAGTGGCTAACCCATCCAATGCGGCCATCAGTAATGCCAGTTCCGCATTTAACAGTGCTAGTTCCGCATTGACCAGTGTTAAATCCAGTGCCGATGCTGCTGCCAGTGCTGCCAATACGCAGTACCAAACTGCAAGTAGTGCCGCTTCCACGGCCAATAGTGCTAGTTCTACCGCTAGTTTGAACGCTAGTCTTGCTAGTTCCAATGCTAGTCAAGCATTGTCTGCTAATAGTGCCGGGAACTACACCCAAGCTAGTCAATTCAATTCGATCGCCGATAGCTACGCCAAGGCAGCTTCGACCAATGCATCCACTGCTACGAATGCTAGTCAAACTGCAGCTACTGCCACGAGTGCCGCTCAATCAGCTGCTAGTCAGGCCGTTAGTGCCCAAACCTCAGCAGCTGGTTTGAACAGTACGATGAATTCAGCCATTGCCGCTGCCTCCACCGCTACGAATGCCGTCAGTGATGCTAGTTCAGCTGCTAGCTATGCTGGCAATGCATCCAGTGCTAATGGGGTGGTTAATATCGATGTCAGTGCAGTTAACAGTGATGTTAATAGTGCAAATAGTGCTAGTGCCAGTGCTGCTACCGCTACATCGAATGCTGAAAGCCACGCTACCGATGCAGGAAAGGCTGCTAATTCAGCTGCTGTCATTGCATCTGCTAACCCAAGTAACGCAACTGTTCAATCATTAGCATCTGCTGCTAGTCAAGCAGCCAGTGCCGCTACTAGTCAGGCGAACGTAGCAAGCAGCCAAGCTGGCGTTGCCAGTGCCGCTGCCTCCACTGCAGCTGTGCAAAGTAGTGCTGCTAGTTCTGCTGCGGTTGCTGGATCAACTGCTAATTCAATTGCATCCAGTGCTGCGAGTGCTGCTGCTAGCGCTGCTAATAATGGGGACAGTAGCGCTGCTGCAGCTGCTAAGTCAGTTGCCAGTTCCGCTGCTTCCGACGCCGCTAGTGCTGCCAGTGCCGCTGGGTCTGCTAAGAACGCTGCCGACGCTGCTAACAGCACCGCCCAAAGTGCGAACAACGCTGCCCAAAGTGCGAATAATGCAGCTTCATTTAGTGCCTCCACTGCCGCTAGTGCTGCCGATGGGGCTAATTCTGCTGCTAGTGCTGGGAATAGTGGTGCCGCAAGCGCAGGTGCCGCTAGCAACGAAGCTTCCAATGCTAGTGTTGCTACTAGTTCATTTGCTAGTGCCGCCGGTGCTGATGCTTCAGCTGCTGGTAGTTATGCAAGCCAAGCTTCATCTGCCGCTAGCGTGGTCACGAGTGCTTCCAACACTGCTGACCAACAAAGCGCTACCATGAGTGGGTATGTATCCAATAACCCAAGTAATGCTGCCATTAGTAATGCTGCAGCATCCATGAATGCTGCTAGCGCTGCAATTACGAGCGTCCAAACTGATGCTAATAGTCAAAAGGCGAAGGCGTCATCTGCCGCTAGCGTTGCGAGTGCTGCTGCTAATACTGCAAATAGTGCCAGTGTCATTGCCAGTTCGAATGCTAACTTGGCCAGTCTTTACGCTAGTCAAGCGCTTTCCGCAAATTCCGCTGGAAACTATTCACAAGCATCTGCATATAACGCTAGTGCCGCAACTGCTGCTACTTCAGCTAGCGCCCAAATCGCAGTTGCATCTAACGCTGCTGCTACTGCGAGTGCTGCCAAGGGAACGGCTAGTGAAGCCGCTGCTGCTGCCATTGCTGATCAATCGGCTGCTAATAGTTATGTCAATCAAATCAACAGTGCAGTTAACACTGCTGCGATTGCGAGTGCTGCCGCTAGTTACGCAAGCAATGCTTCTAACTCGTCACAAACCGCTGCTAGTGCTACTAATGGTGCTAATACGAATAGTAGTGCTGCGAGTGCTGCTACCAGTGATGCTAACGGTGCGAATAGTGCCGCTAATTCTGCTGCTAGTTCAGCTACTAGCACTGCTAATGCCGCCAATAGTGCTGCTAATTCTGCTGCTAAACAGGCCGCAATTAACTCCAGCAACAGTGCCATTTCATCTGCTGCGGCTGCAGTTAGTTCCGCCGCCAGTGTTGCAAGTGCCGCTGCTAGTGCTGCTGGATCGAACAGTATTATTGCTTCTAATGCTGCCTCCGCTGCCGGTAGTGACAATGCAATTGTTTCGAACCAAACTTCAACTGCGAACTCAGCTAGTGTTGATGCTTCAAATGCTTCTGCTGCAGCTAGTTCCGCGGCCCAAAAGGGTGATAGTGCTGCCGCTAGTTCGTACGCTTCAACCGCTGCCAGCGCCGCTAGCGTTGCGAATGCGGCTTCAACGGCTGCATCCAATGCTGCTAACGATGCAAGCAAGCAGGCCTCACTTGCTAGTGCTGCTGCGTCTCAAGCTGCTACTAACAATAGTACGGTCGCTAGTGCCAGTGCTGCAGTCGATAGCGCTAATGCCTCCATTAGTAGTGCCAATAGCGCTACGACCCAAGGTTCAGGCAGTGCCAGTGTCGCTAACAGTACTGCAAGTAGTTATGCTAGTGCTACTTCCGTTACGGCTAGTCAAACCGATGCCAACGCTAAATTAGCTGGTTCCTATTCCGTTACTGCAAGCAGCGCTGCGACTGGAACTAGTGGATACAACAGCGTGGCCCAAAGTAACGCTGCCATTGCGGCAAGCATTGCAGCTGCCAACCCGAATAACCAGGTAGTAGCATCTGCAAATGTCGTTGCTTCATCTGCTGCTGCAGTGGTTGCTTCCGCCAATACGGTGGCTGCCAGTGCGAACGTTGTTGCTTCCAGTGCCGCCAGCGCCGCCAGTGCTGCCGCAAGTCAAGCAGATCGGGATAACCAATCTGCTGCGGCTGGGGTGCCAGTCGTTAATCATTTTGCTAGCCAAGCGGTTTCTGCTTACAATGCTGGAAACGCGGTTGCCGGGAGCGTCTTCAATTCCCAAGCCAGTTCTGCTGCCGCTAGCTTAGCTGCTTACCAAAGCGATGCAGTTGTTCAATCGAATGCTGCTAGCGTTGCCGTTCAAACGGCTTCTTCCGCTGCTTCAGTCGCTGAATCTGCCCAAACAGATGCTAAGAATGCCAATGACGCTGTTTCAAGCGCCACTAGCGTTGCTAGTTCCGCTGCTAGTCAAGCTAACCATGCTGCTAACAATGGCTCCAATGAAAACAGCACCGCCGCTTCCGCTAGCTCCGTTGCTGGTAGTGTCGTGGCCGGTAACGAGACCAACGTCAGTTTAGCTAGTTCATATGCATCCAATGCAGCCTCATCAGCTAAGTTAGCTAGTGATAGTGCTGACAGTATCAACGCCGTTAATACTTCCATTGCTAGCCTTGCCAGTGCGAACTCCGCCAACGCTTCCGTAGCCAGCGCTGCCACTGCAGCGTCTGCTGCGAACTCGTTGATTGCTTCGGGGGCTGCTTATGCTAGTGCTCAAGCCAGCATCGCAGCTAGTGCCGCCAGCGTTGCGAGTGTGGTCCATGTTTCCGATAGTACGTTGAGTAGTACCATCACCAGTGCATCGAGTGCGGTGGCTACCAACGTTGCTGCTGCCAACTCCGCTTACCTAGCCGGCAGTTCATCCGATGGTGATAATTACGCCAAGGCTGCTAGTCAAGCCGCCACGGATGCTTCAAATGCTGCGCAAACGTTGCTTAATAATTCCAGCGCCATTGCTAGCTACACTGCCGTAGCAAGTACCGCTGCTTCGAATGCATCGAATGCCGTGAACCAAATGGGAGTTCAAATCAGCAACTTCAACAGTGCTTCATCCGCTGCTGATAGTGCTGCCAGTGCCGCTAAGGGTGGTACGACTGCGGTGACTTCCGCATCCAATGAATCTAGTGCTGCCGTTAGTCAAATTAACAGTAACTACGCCGTTGCCAGTGGCAACTTAACTGCTACTAGTGGCTACAACTCCGCTGCTGCATCCGCTGCGAGTGCCGTAAATGCCACGACTAATTCAGCTAGTGCTACCAATGATTCAATTAATAGCTACGTTGCAAAGGATCCAAAGAACTCTGCATTCCAGAGTGCTTCGGCTGCTGCTACGAGTGTCATGGCTACGATCAATAGCTTGAATGCCGATGCTAAATTCCAAAGCAGTACTGCTAATAGTGCCTACGTTGCCGTTAGTTCGTACGTCAATGCAATTGCATCCGCAAGCACAGTGGTTTCGAACAATTCCACTGCCGCTTCCGTTGCGGAAAGCTTAGCTGTTTCTGCTTACAATGCCGGCAACCAGGTTGCTGGTAGTTCTGCGATGGTTTCAGCTGCTTCATACGCCAGCTTTGCTAGCTCAACTGCAGTGATGACCTCTAGTTACGCATCTGCAACCACTAGTTTGACGAGTGTTGCTTCCACTGCTGCTAGCCTGGCGAAGGATGATGAAACCAACGCCACCGTTGCAAACGCTTCAATGAGCACGATTGCCAGTGCCGCTGCCAGTGCTGCTGCCAATGCAGGTAGTGGTGCCAGTGCCGGGGCTGCTAGCACGGCCAGTGAAGCTAATTCCGCAAACTCCGCTGCTTCAATTGCTGCTAGTGGCGCTAATGCTGATGCTGCCAAAGCATCGCTTGCCAACAGTACCGCTAGTTCAGCTGACGGGGTGGTTACGAGTGCTTCCAACCATGCGAATGCCCAAAGCTCAGTGATGAACGGCTACTTTACTAGTTCTGCTAACGCTAGCAACGCTGCCATCGCTAGTGCCAGTTCTGCATTTAGTAGTGCCAGTGCCGCATTATCCGGGGTTAAATCAAATGTTGATAGTGCTTCCACTGTGGCTGCTAGTCAGTATCAAGTTGCTAGTTCTGCTGCTTCCGTTGCTAACAGTAACAGTCAAATGGCCAGTGTGAACGCTAGCTTAGCAAACCAAAATGCCAGTCAAGCAGTTGCTGCTAATAGTGCCGGTAATTACACGCAGGCAAGTCAACTGAACTCGACTGCTGGTAGTTATGCTGCCATTGCAAGTCAATTTGCAGACAGTGCCAATGCGGCTAGTGTTACCGCTTCAACTGCCACTGGCGTTGCGCAATCCGCTGCTTCCGTTGCCGCTTCTGATGCAACGACTGCCAATGGGTTGAGCAAGGATGTTGATTCTGCCGTCGCTGCCGCTTCAACTGCCAACGCGGCCGTTAGTTATGCATCCAATGCTTCTGGATCATCCAGTCAAGCCGGTAGTTACTCCGGTGTCGCAAGTGCCGCTGCTTCAGCTACGAATGATGATTCAAAGGCTGCTAGCGCTGCAAACGAGAGTGCCGCAAGTGCTGCCGTTAGTGCCGCTGCTCAGGCTAAGTCAGCCAGTGCCGCTGCTTCGACCGCTGCCATTACTTCGGCTACGAATGCAAGTAATTCTGCAATCGCATCCCTAGCAGCCAGTGCCTCAACGGCAGCTTCCAATGCCGCTAGTGAAGCCGCAACTGCTTCATCTGCACACGTTAAGGCTAACTCAGCTTCAGCAGTGGTCGATTCGCAAAATACGATTGCCAATTCGGCAGCTTCAACTGCTGCGAGCGCCAGTGCAATCGCTAGTTCCGCTTCCGCAGTTGCTTCGACTGCAGCCCAAAGCGGGAATAGTAGTGCTGCTAGCTCAGCCGCTGTAATCGCTAGTTCCGCTGCCACTGCTGCTTCCAACGCTGCAGCGTCCGCTGCGGCTGCGAAGTCCACTGCCGACTCTGCCGCAAGCGACGCTAGTGCTGCCAACAGCACGGCCAATGCCGCCAATAGTGCTGCTAGTGCTTACAATAGCGTTGCTAGTTCTGCTAATTCGGCTGCCACTTCGACTGCCGATGCTGTTAAGTCGGCTGCCAGTGGAAATGCCAACACGAATGCTTCTGCCACTAGTTATAACTCAGTGGTTGATCAAGCTGCCAGTGCCGCTAGTGCCAATGCTCAACAGGCATTGAACTATGCGAACCAAGCTAGTTCCGCTGCGGTTGCTACTAGTGGTTACAATGGCACTGCGCAAAGTAATGCGGCTGCTGCCAATAGCCTCGCTAAGGCCAATGACAAGAACACCGTTGTCAGCGCCCAAGCTTCACTAGCTACATCTGCTGCTAGCGTTGCTGCTAGTGCCTTAGCTGATGCGAATACCCAATCGAGCGTTGCCAACAGTGCCTATGCAGCTGCTAGTGTTGCGGCAAGTAAGGCCAGCTTCGATGCGACCCTTACTAGCTCCGCATCTAGTAACGTTGCTAGTTTAGTTGCTGCTGCCAATAGTGCATACACCAATGGTGATGCCACTGACGGTTCCATCTATGCTGCCCAAGCTGCGAACTCCGCTGCTGCAATGAAGGCCCAAGCTGACGACGCGGCTACGCAATCATCAGTTGCTGCTGCTGCCACCAGTGCCGGTTCGATTGCGGCTTCAAAAGCCATCGCCGCTCAAGCAATCGCCAGTGCCGCTGCCGCTAGTGCCACGTCTTACAATGCCGCTGCTTCATCCGCTGCTGCCCAAGCTAATAACGCTACTTCCAATGGTAACAATGAGAACAGTACCGCCGCTTCTGCCAGCGTCGTTGCCGGCAGTGTGGTTGCTGGTAACTCAGCCAACGTCAGTGCTGCTAATTCATATGCCGGAGCTGCGTCATCATCCGCCAGCCTCGCTAGTTCCAATGCTGACAGCATTAATTCAGTCAACAATGGGATTGCTAGTTTGGCGAGTGCAAACTCAGCTAACCTATCATTAGCTAGTTACGCCACTGCCGCTAGTTTAGCTAACGCTACGATTGCTTCATACAATGCTGATGCACAGGGACAAAAATCAATTGCTGCTAGCGCTGCTAGTGTTGCTAGTTCGATTCATGCTTCTGATGGCTCACTAAGCGTTGCCATTTCATCAGCTTCCGTTGCCGTTTCTGCTAACGTTGCGTTTGCAAACTCAGCATACCTGGCCGGAAGTGCTTCTGATGGTGATAGCTACTCGACTGCCGCAAGTAATGCTGCCGTTGCTGCTTCGACCGCTGCTCAAACGATGCTTGATCACTCTAGTGCCATCTTGAGTTACACCCACATTGCCAGTGTGGCTGCATCCAGTGCTGCAAACGACGTACAACAAATTGCTGTTCAAATGAGTAGCTTTGCGAATGCATCGAATGCCGCAAATAGTGCTAATAATGCTGCACAAAACGGCAACAGTGCAGTGGCTTCCGTTTCCAACGCTTCTAGTGCCGCTGCTAGTGCAATTACTAGTAACTATGCCGTTGCCAATACCAACGTGGCTTCAGCTAGTTCATACAATGCAATTGCGTCATCCGCTGCCAGCGTTGTGAATGGGACCGCCTCGAATGCTAGTGCTACGAATGGTTCCATTACGAGCTACCTAGCTAAGGATCCAAGTAACGCTGCCTTCCAAAGCGCTGCTTCCGCTGCTACGAGTGTGATGGGGACGATCAATAGCATTAATGCCGATGCGCAAACTCAAAAGAGCATTGCTGCAAGTGCTTATAGTGCTGCTAGTTCCTATGCAGTGGCTATTTCAGCTGCCAGCAGCGTCGTTGCAAGTAATTCTGGCGTCGCTTCGCTTGCTAATAGCCTAGCCATCTCCGCTTATGATGCCGGTAACGTTGCCGGTGGGGACTCCGCTATGAAGTCCGCCCTTTCATATGCCAACATCGCTAGTTCCACCGCTACTCAAACTGCTGATTACGTTCAATCCACCGCTAGTTTAACCCAGGTTGCTTCAACTGCTGCTGAACAGGCGGTGAAGGATGAAGCAAGCATCAGTGATGCGAACGGGGCCTTGAATTCAATTGCCAGTGCTGCTAATAGTGCCGCTGCAAATGAAGGCAGCGGGGCAACGACCAGTGCCGCAAACACGAATAGTAATGCTAGTTCTGCTAACGCTGCCGCATCGGCCTACGCAAGTGGTGCGAATGCTGATGCTGCTAAGGCATCCCTTGCAAACAGTACCGCTAGCTCAGCTGACGCAGCCGTTACGAGCGCATCTAACAATGCCAACGCCCAAAGTACGGTCATGAACAGCTATGCTATGAACCCTGCTAACTCTGGGAACGCTGCAATTGCGAGTGCTAGTTCTGCATTTAACAGTGCCAGTGCCGCACTATCCGGGGTTAAGACCAACGTTGATAGTGCTTCCACGATCGCATCCAGTCAATACCAAGTTGCCAGTGCTGCCGCTTCTGCTGCAAGCAGCAATCATACCATGGTCAGCGTGAATGCTAGCCTTGCTAGTCAAAACGCTAGTCAAGCAATCGCTGCCATTAGTGCCGGTAACTACACGCAGGCGAGTCAATTTAACTCCACCGCTGCTAACTACGCTTCTGCTGCAAGTCAATTTGCAGATAGCACTAAGGCCAATAGTGCCGCTGCATCGATTGCTACCGGAATTGCCCAATCTGCTGCATCGGTTGCCGTTAGTGGGGCAACGGTTGCAAATAGCTTGAGTAGTGCCATGACTTCCGCCATTGCGGCTGCTTCAAATGCCAATACCGCGGTTAGTTATGCATCGAATGCCGCTAGCGCAGCTAGCCAAGCTGGTGGTTACTCCAGCGCTGCTAGTTCGGCTGCAATTGCAACGAACCATGATTCTTCAGTTGCCAGTGGCATTAATTCCGCCACCGCTAATTCAGCTGCTAGCGCATCTACTCAGGCGCAATCAGCCAGTGCTGCTGCTTCGAATGCTGCTGTAACCTCAGCAACCAATCCGAAGAACTCAGCGATTGCATCATTAGCTTCCAGTGCATCATCGGCTGCTTCGGATGCCGCAAGTCAAGCATCGAATGCTTCGCTTGCCCACTCCAAGGCTAGTTCAGCTTCGGTTGTGATCAGTGCCCAAAACTCAACGGCTGCTTCCGCTACCAAGGTGGCATCAACCGCTAGTGCGGCTGCTAGTTCAGCTAGTGCGGTGGCATCGACTGCTGCCCAAAGTGGTGATAGTAGTGCCGCTAGCTCAGCTGCAATGATCGCTAGTTCGGCTGCTAACACCGCATCGACTGCTGCTTCCGCTGCTGCGAATGCTAAGTCGATCGCTGATGCTGCCACTAGTGATGCCAATGCTGCCAACAGCGCTGCTGCTTCTGCTAATAGTGCTGCCAGTGCGGATAATTCAATTGCGAACTCCGCTAACAGTGCTGCGGCCTCAGTTGCTAGCTCCGCCGCTGCTGCTGCCGGGAACAACTCCGGAACTGCAAGCACCGCCAACAGCTACAACTCAGTTACCGCTGCCGCTGCGAGTGCCGCAAATAACGATGCCAACGCTGCATCGAATGCTGCCCAAACTGCCAGTGCCGCTGCTTCAGTGGCCGCTAGTGATAGTGTTCAGATCACAAGCGTGGCGGGGACGATCAACAGCATTGCCACTGCGAACAGCAGTAATGCTGCCAATAGTTACATTAGTGCCCAAGCTGCGGTTGCAAACTCAGCTAGTGTAGCAGCAAGCGTGGCCACCGCTGATGCGAAGGGTCAATCTAGCATTGCTAACAGTAAGTACCAAGTTGCTTCCAGTGCCGCAAGTACGGCCAACGTGGCATCTAATACCGCTGCTTCCAATGCAAGTGCGGTCAACAGCTTAGTTAGTGCCGCTAATACCGCTTACACCAATGGTGATACTACGCAGGGGGCACTACTAACTTCCCAAGCTGCCTCGACTGCTTCTGCAATGGCAGCCCAAGCTTCAGTGGCTACCAGTCAAGCTGCGATCGCATCGGCTGCTAATACCGATGCGCAATCCGCTGCGGCCCAGGCCCAAGCTGATAGTTCGGTTGCCAATGCCGCAAGCTCTGCTGCTGCCAACGCCTTGAGCAATGCCCAAGCCGCCAGTGGTGCTGATAGCGATGCAAGTTGGGCGTCAAGTTATGCTTCCACTGCCGCTAGTGCTTCTAATGCCATCATTGTGGACAGCAACGCCGTTAACGCAGCTTCCGCAAGTGTTATTTCTGCTTACAATTCAGCTAATACCGCCGCGAGTGCCGCTACGAACACTGCTGCTGCTGCCAACACGGCAAGCACTTCCGCTTCGGTCTTAGCATCGTTGAACTCCAGCAACGCTGCCGTTCAATCCGCTGCTGCGATCGCAAGCTCCGCTGCTTCAACTGCCACTTCCGCTGCATCGACTGCTAACTCCGCTAAGAGTCAAGCTGCAAATGATAGTAGCGTAGTGGCGAGCCAATCCGCAGTTGCTAGTTCTGCCAATGTAGTCGGGGCCAGTGCCAATGCTGCTGCCAGTTCCGCTGCAATCGCTGCCGCTAGTTACGCTAGCGCAGGGAACAGTAGTGCCGCCAGTTCAGCTGCTGTCATCGCCAGTGGCGCTGCCAGTGCAGCTACGAACGCTCAATCTGCTGCTGATTCAGCCAATGCAGCTGCTTCGGCTGCTGCAAATGATGCTGCGTCCGCAAATAGCGTTGCCCAAAGTGCGAACACGGTAGCTAGTGCTGCTAATAGTACTGCCCAAAGTGCGAGTGCTGCCGGAAGTGCTGCATTGAGTAGTGGCCAAGACGGTAGTAAGTCCGCCAGTTCAATTGCTAGTGCCACTAGCAAGCATGCGGACGCAACGTTCAGTAATAACACCCAGGCTAACAACAATAACAATGCTGCTAGCCAACTAGCTAGCCAAGCTGTTTCTGCAGCCAGTGTTGCTAATAGTGCTACCAACGCCGTTAATAGTAATGCGGCAACGATTAGTAATGCGGCTAGTGCATATCCAAACAATTCAATTCTAAAACAACAACAATCAATCGCCACTTCCAATGCTGCGATTGCAAACAGTGCTAGTTCAGATGCCAACGCTCAATCCAGCATCGCAAACGCCGCTAAACAATCGGCTGCGAGTGCCGCTGTTGCTGCGAACCAAGCTGCGAGTGCCGCCAGTGTTGCTACTAACAATGCGAATACGCTGGTCGCATTAGCAAACGATGCTTACCAAAAGGGGAACAACTCACAAGGTGATCAATACCTTGCTTCTGCGAACTCCTTCGCCCAAGATATCAGCACGCAATCTAGCGTAGCTAGCTCCCAAGCCGCTGTCGTTGCTGGACAAACTAGCATTGCTAGTGTTGCTGCCAGTCGGGCCATCAGTGATGAAGCCCTTGCTAATTCTGCGAACCAAGCGGTCAGCAATGCTGCTAGCGTTGCGAACTCCGTGGTTAGTCAGGCCAACAACGGTGCATCCAATGCCGGCAACAACAGTGCAACGGCACAAACGATCTCATCAGTTGCCACGAGTGCCGTTTCAGCTGCCAATGCTAACGCCAGTGCTGCTGATAGTTACACCAGCATTGCCAATAGCGAGGCGACTGCTACTAGCACGGCTTCACAGACTGCTAGTTCGGTCAACGCTGGCATCAACAGCTTTGCTAATGCTAACCCATCGAACGGCTCACTTGCTAGTTATGCTAGCGCTGCTAACTCAGCCGATGCAGTCATTACGTCTGCTAATCAAATGGCTAGTTCCGCTGCTAGCTTGGCCACGAGTGCTAATGGCACCATCAAGTACGTTCAAAGCAATAACGCAACGCTAGATAGTACGGTTCAAAGTAACTTGGCACAAGCTTCCAATGCTGATAGCATGGCCAATGCCGCTTACCAATCTGGAAACCCAAGTGCTGCCGATAGCTACCGGGCAACCGCTAGTCAAGCGATTGCAACTGCTAGTTCCGCTGCTCAAACCTTGACCAGCAACGCTACGTTGGTCAACTCCTTAACCGGGGTTACCAGTACCGCTGCCATCAATGGCTCAATCGCCTTGAGTGCTGCTACGTCAGCTTCGAACATGATTGACCAATTGAACAGTTCTGCGAATGCAATCGTTAACGGTGGTCAATCCGGGAACATGATTGCTAGTTCCGCTGCTTCGGCTGCGAAGTCAGCTGCTACTTCCGGTGCCAATGCATCGAGCGTGGCCCAAGTCGATCAAACCAATGCCGACAGTTACAGTGCAGTCGCTAGTTCGGCTGCTGGAGCAACGAATGGGGATGCGACGAGTGCTGCTCAGGTTGCTAGTGCAATCAGTAACGCTAACCGTAACAACCCAAGTGATCCTGTGATTGCCAGTGCTGCAATGGTTGCTTCTAGTGCAATGGCTGTAATCGGTAGTGCGAACCAGGATGCTTCCATTAACCACTCGGTTGCAAGTAGTGCGAATGCAATGATTCATCAAAATAACACTTCCATTGCTAGTTACCAATCAGCTGCCCAAACCGCAGCTAACCAAGCCAGTGCCTACTCTAGTGCTGCCGCTACTGCTTACCAAAATGGGAACCAAGTGGCCGGTTCAATTGCCGTGGCTAACGCCCAATCGACTGCTTCAGTTGCCATTCAACAAGCCAGTGCTGCCGCTAGTTTGGCTGTTCAAAACAACAGCTTAACCGTAGTGACTAGCGTTGCTGCTAGTCAAGCCGTGGTTGATCAAAATCAGGCCGCTGCTGCTAGTGGTGCCATCAACACTGCATATCAATCCGTTGCTCAGGTTCAATCTAGTGCCTCCGCTGCTGAATCATCACGGGCGAGTGCCAATAGTGCCCAAGCTAGTTCCGTCTTGTCACAGACCACGAGTGCGGCCTCATTTACTAATGGAAACTCCAAGGCGGCCTTTGACGCTAACCAAATTGCAAGTAGCGCTACGAGCGTGGTTAATAGTGATTCCGCAATTGCGACCCAACAGGGCGCCTTGATGAGCAGCTACGTGAGTGCAAACCCAAGTAATGCTGCGGTCAATAGTGCTAATGTTGCCTACAATCAAGCGAGTGCGACCCTCAGTGCGGTTGATTCGACTGCTAAGCAGGCTAGCGTTGCCGCTAACTCAGCATTTAATGCCGTTAGCGTTGCCGTTAGTGTTGCTACTAGCATCAATGCAGTTGCTAGTTCCAATGTGAACTTAGCCAGTCTCTTTACGAGCCAAGCCAACTCCGCAATGAGTAACCATAACTACACCCAAGCAAGCGCCTTTAACTCGTCTTCTGCTAGTTATGCCAGTGCTGCCAACACGCTAGTGGCCAGTGCCGGGGCTGCTCAACAATCAGCTGCCATCGCTACTTCAGCGGCCCAAAGCAACGCCAGCGTTGCCCTGAGTGCTGAAAAGTCAGCTGAAGCCTTGAAGGCGCAAATTGCTGGCATCGTTAGTGCTGCTGCGAATGCAACCAATGCTAACCAAATCGCAAGCCAGGCCAGTGCCGACGCTTCGATTGCTGCTCAGATGCATTCCAGTACCGCCAACACCAGTGCGGCCGTCTCCGGTCAATCTGCTGGGGCCAATCAAGCTGCTGCTAACACGCAAAGCGTCGTTAGTTCCGCTACGATCACGAACAGCGCGGTTGCTAGTGGAGCGGCTGACATCGCTAGTCAAGCTAGCTTGCAACCAAGCAATGCTGTCATTAGCCAAGCTAATTCAGCTGCCACTAGTGCTGCCAGTGACGCTAGCTCCGCAACCGTAGTTGCTAGTTCGGCCAATGCTACGCTTAGTTCAGCCGCTCAATCAATGAGTGCTGCCAACCAAGCCGCAAGTTCAGCCAATGCCACGGCCGCCAGTACTGATGCGCAAGCTTCCAGTGCTGCCGTTGCTGCTAGCTCCTATGCACAAGCTGGTGATTCCAATGCCGCCGCAAGTGCTGCAAGCATCGCTGCTTCAGCTGCTTCGGCTGCAACGGTCGCCAACAGTGCTGCTAATCAGGCTAGCGCTGATGCCTCAGCTCAATCTGCGAGCGTCACTGCTGCCCAAAGTACCGCTACCAGTGCTGCAAGCGTCGTTGACAGTGCTAATTCAGTGGTCACCAGTGCGAGTGCTACCATCAGTAACGCCATCAATGGCCAAAGTGCTGCTTCGAACAGCGCAAACTCTGCTAACTCATCGGCCAATGCAGTTAACTCTGCGAATGCCAATACCGTTAGCGGGGTCACGAGCAATGCTAGCCTAGCGGTTAGTTACGCAAACGATGCCAACCAAGCTGGGAGTGCGGTAAATAGTTATAATGCAGTTGCTAACCAAAATGCGACTGACATTAATAGCATTGCCGCTCAAAACACGACCAACAGTGCAGTTGCTACTGCCGCAAGCGTTGCTAACTCTGCTGCGAGTGCTACGACCGCTGCTTTGATCAACGTTACGACGCAGGTCAACGTTGCTGCGAGTGCTTCGGCTGCTGCCATGGGCGCTGCTAACCAGGCTACCACCGATAATCAAAAGATTGCCGATGGAGTCAAGGCGGTCAACTCACTGGGCCAGGGTGCTAATTCTGCATACAGTGCCGGTAACAACGGACTAGGGAGTATCTTGGCTTCCCAAGCTGCCAGTGCTGCTACTAGCTTGAACAGTGCCCAAAGCGATGCAATTGCACAATCTAACATCGCTGAAGCTGCTAAGAGTACCGCAAGTACCGCTGCTAGCCTTGCATCCAGTTATGCATCGCTTGCTTCAAACGCTGCTTCATTGACTGACTCCGCTAAGCGTCAAGCCGTCGCTGCCGCTAGTCAAGCTAATAATGCAAACTCCAATGCCATCAGCCACAGTGGTGCCACTAACAACGCCGCTGCAATCGTTTCTGCTGCACTGTCCGGCGTTAATAACACCGCCAATGATGCGGATCAATATGCAAAGACTGCTGCTAGTGCTGCTGCTTCAGCCAGTGGTGCTAATAGTACGGCTCAAAACAGCGTTGCATCGACGAGTTCATTAGCTAGTCAACACGCTGCCAATAAGGTCGTAAGTCAATTTGCTGCAACGACCAACAGTGCTGCTACCCAGGCTTCAACAATGGCTTCAATCGCTGCTTCCCAAGCAGTCGTTGCGAGCGTTGCTGCGAGTGCGGCTTCCCAAGCAGCAAGTCTGGTTGCCAGTGCTAGTTCCGCCATTCCATCATATGCTTCATTAATTGCATTTAACGATGCGGAAGCGACCTCAGCATATCTCGATGGGAAGAGTGACGCTGGTTCAGCATACGCTGCTGCGGCCCAAAGCCTCGTAAGCGTTGCGAACCAACAAGCTAGTTCTGCATTGCAACAATCACTAGCCGCTGCTAGTCAAACCAACACTGCTAGCTTAGCTGCTAGCCACGCTACTGATGCGCAAATCAATGCTAACCAGTTCTCAATTGCCGCATCATTGGCAGCCGCTAGTGCTCAAAGTGCTGCGAGTGCCGAAGATGCGTCGATCAATGCGGTCAATGCGACCTCCGCTAGTGCTACTAATAACGTCGCGGTAGCGAGCGCTTCCGTGGCCCCAGTTACCAGCGGGTCACAAGTTGCCGCTAGCGCTGCACCAGTTACTAGCTCAGCAGTGGTTAAGATCAATGCGAACCAATCCAGTGCTACCAACGTGGTCGATACGATCAATAGCTTCGCTTCGAACGCTAGTTCTGCATTTGCCAGCGTTGCTAGTCAGGCCAATCAATTAGCTGCTACGATTAGTGTGGCCGCCAACGATGGACGCTTGCAAAATTCAATTGCCGCTAGTGCTAGTGCTGCCGCTGATTCACTCAGTGCTGCGGTCGCAAGCACCACGGCCGAGATGAACAGCGCCAGTGCCGCAATGCAAAGCAACGCTACGTTAGCCACCTCCGCATACCATACCGGAGCCCAATCACTAGGGGACACCTACAGTGCCCAAGTTAGTCAATCAGCTGCTGCGATTGCCCGGAATGAAGTGGTGGTAAGTACGGCTGCCCAAGCCGCAACTAAGCTGGCTAGTGATGCTAGTGCTGCCGCTGCCCAAGCAATTCGGGATACCAATACGATCGAAGTCGCAATGACGAGCTTGAACAGCGTTAACGCTAGTGCTCAATCCATTGCCGGAAGCCTCAGCAGTTCCAACGCAACCGTGAACGTCTTCAACAGTAGTACCGCTAGTTCTGCTAGTGACACTGCGGTCAGCTACGCTAGTTCGACCGTCACTGGAATTACGAGTGCCAGTGCTGCTAATACGCAGGTCAATAGTGCAAACCAAGCCGTTCAAAGTGCACTGAACTCCGGACAAGCTGGTTCGGTCGCTGTGAACACGATCGTAAATAACAACTCCAGCAATGCCACGATTAGTTCTGCAAGTGCTGCAATCAGTGCTGCGGTCGCAGCGCAATCCAGTGCGAATAGTGATGCTGCCGTTCAAAGCAGCCTTGCTAATAGTCACTATGCTGCTGCTAGTTCCGCTGGAATGATTGCTAGTCAGGCCGCCCAAATTGCTAGTTCCAATGCGCAAATGGCAAGTATCTTGGGAAGCCAAGCTTCCGTTGCCAATGCCACTAAGCAATTCTCCCAGGCTGCTAGTTTGAACTCAATCGCTAATAGTTACGCAAGCATTGCAAGTGCCCAAATCACAAGCATCAGTGCTGCAAGTGCTTCAGCAGCTCAATTCACCAGTAGTGCCCAAAGCGCCGCTAGTGCTGCAATTGCCGATAGTTCGGTTGCTCAATCAATGAGTAGTGTCATTGACCGGGCCGCTTCAATCGCTGCGGTCGCTAGTTCCGCCGCTAGCTATGCTACGATTGCTAGTCAGTTTAACTCCAGTGCAACGGTAGTAACCAGTCAAGCCGGGGTTACGAACTCGGCAGTCAGTGCTAGTTCAGCAGCTGTTAGTGCTAACGCTACTAGCACCAATGCTAGTTCGGCGAGTGCCAGTCAACAAAACATGCTTGCAAGTAGCCAGGCTACGACGATTGATTCAACCGCTAGTGCCAATGCGACGAACAGCACGATCCTAAGCGCGAATACCGATGCGAAGATTGCTAACAGTCAAGCTGCTAGCGCGAATAGCATTGCTAGTTCCGCTGCGAGCGTTGCTGCGTCAGCAAGTCAACGGGCAAATGCCAATAGCATTAGTGCAAGTCAGACGAACCAGGCAGCTGTGTCTGCTGGAATCATTGCCAGTCAAGCCGCCGCCGCTGCTTCAACGGCTGCTCAATCTGGGGATGCTTCCGCTGCGAACCAAGCACGGATTCAAGCATCTAGTGCTGCCAGCCTGGCCGCTAGTTACGCTAGTCTGGTTACGAGCTATGCTAACGATGCCACTGCAGCTAGCTCAATTGCTGCACTCGTTCAATCACAAGCTGGTTCTGCCAGTGCCGTGGTTGATAGTGCCAGTGCCGTCATTTCATCGGCCGCCCTAGTGGTCGCCAGTGCGGTGGCTAATAACCGGATGGCCAGTTCAAACGCTAGTGCATTGAACAGTTCCGCAACTGCTGCGCTCGTTCAAAACACTTCGATCGCAGGACAGGTCTTTAGTACCGCTAGCTCGGCATTCAGCTATGCCCAACAGGCTAGTCAAGCTGCTCAATCCACGACCAGCGATAATACGCAGGTCAATGGATTGGTTGCGAGTGCTAATAGCTTAGCCCAAGCTGCCAGTGGGAACAGTTTAGTTGCCACCCAGGTCCTTGTGGTTTCATCGGCTGCCAGCCTAGTTAGTTCCGCTAACTCGACTGCCAACCAAGCTGCAAGCGTTGCTACCAGCGCATTTAACAATGCAAGTAGCGCGGCCTCCGTTGCCTCTGTTTACCAGACCCAAGCCAGTCAAACCTCCGCTAGCGTTGGTCAATTGACTAGCCAGGCCGTTCAAGCTTACCAAAACGGGAACTCCAGTTATGGTAGTTACTTGAACTCCCAGGCATCTGGGGCGGTTCAACAACTACAATCGTTGAACCAATCAATTGCAACGCAGTCCAGCACGGTTAGTCTTGCTACTTCCCAGGCGAGTCTAGCAGCTTCTCAAGCCGCTAGTGCTCAACAAGTTGCTGATTCTGCACTTGCTGCTGCCGGGGGTGCTTACAACGATCTCCACAGTGCTGCTAACGCTGGGGTCAATAGTAGTACCAGTGCCGCCGTTAGCTCCGCTGATGCTGTCCACTCCACTACTAGCGATTCCCTATCAGCTGCCAACGTTGCCGTTAGTGGCATCAATAATGATGCTGCTGCAGCAAGCATTGCTACCGATAGCGTTACTAGCGCTTCTAATGTCGGCCAGCTCTCGAATAACGACGTCAATGGAATCGCAAGTGCCAACCCAAGTAATGCTGCCATTACTTCGGCTGTCAACACGACTGCGAGTGCGAATGCTCAATTGACGAGCTTGTTGTCCAATGCGACTGCCCAACGGAGTGTGGCAATTAGTGCCGAATCGGCTGCTCGTTCCGCCCAAGCCGTTGTCATTAATGCAAACTCGGTTGCCAATGAGGCCGTAAGGGTTGCTAACATCTACGCTTCACTAGCAGCTTCTGCGGTTGCAAATAACGACTTGACTGCTGCCAATAGCAATAATATTGCTACGATCAGCGCTGCATCCAGTGCCGCTCAGTTAGGGCAACTCGCTAGTTCCGCTAGCGTGGTCTTGAGTCAAAACTCAGCGATTGCCGCTAGTGCTGCTCAACAGGCCCAATCTGACGAACAACTTGCCAGTCAAGCTCAAGCAACGATTACGAGTGCGAACCAAGCTGCCCGCCTCGCTAGCTCTGCAGTGAGCGTAGCTGCAAACGTTACGCAAATTGCTAGTCAAGCTAGCGTTGCTGCTAGTGCCACTACGGTCGATCACAATGCGGTTCAATCCGTGAGCGTTCAGGCCAGTCAAATCAGTAGTGCTGCCGTTCAATCCACGACCAGCGTAAATACTGCTGCGGCTTCGATCAACGCTACGAATAGCGTAGTTGCATCGATCAAGGCTACGAACCCATCGAATGCGACGGTCAGTGCGGTTGCCAGTGCGACCCAAGTCATTACTGGCAACGCCCAGTCGCTAGCCCAACAAGTTAGTGCTGCAAATAGCGCCTTAGCTTCGCTGAACATGCAAGCTAATGGTAACCAAGTGGCAGTCCAAACTGCTAATAGTACTGCGGCCAGTGCCAATGCGGTAATCACCAGTGCCCAAGCAGCCGCTAGTTCCACTGCCCAAGCCGGTGACTACTCGGCGGCAAGTGCCCAACTAGTGGTGGCATCATCTGCCAACGCCGTGGTCACTTCCGCCCGTGCCCAAGCTGCTCAATTGGCAAGTGCCGCTAGTCAATCGAACCTGGGCATTAGCTCCGCTGCTCAAGTAATTAGTAGCGCGAATGCGACCTTGCAATCTAACGCCCAAGCGGTTATCCAACTAGCATCCAATGCCTCCACTGTGGTTCCAGTTTCAATGAGTGCCCAAAGCGTTGCCAGTGGGGCCCAAAGCGCTACTGCCAGTGCCAATGGTGCTAACTCTGCGAATGCGGTCACAAGCGTTGCTGCAAGGACTGCCAGCTCTGCTAGTGCAGCGGTTGGTAGCAACAATGCAGTGATTGCAAGCGTGCAAGCTAAGTTGTCAACTAACAGTACGATTAACGCCCAAAGCGCTGCGGCGAGCCAAGCTGCGACCTCTGCCAGTGCTGCTAACAGCGTTGCCTCGAGTGCATCAGTCCTCGCTAGTTCCGCATTCGTTGCCGCTAGTTCCGCTGCTAGCGTTGCTAGCTCCGCAAATGCAGTTGTCCAAAGCAATTCAGCTCAAATGGCGAATGCATTGGCTAGCGCTGCTGCGAAGTACGCTGCTAACGATAATGCTGCTGCTGCGATCTACGAAAGCTACGCTGCTTCTGCTGCACAAGCAATTGCCAGTGCTACGAGTGTTGCCAGTGTTGCTACTCAGACCGTGACGCAAACTGCTGCGGTTGCAAATAGTAACGCTGAAAAGGCTAGTTCCGCTGCCAGTGCTGCTGCGCAAGCAGATTCATTGGTCGTAACTGCCCGGATGCTTGTGGTCAACACATCCCTTGCGGTTAGTTACGCAAATGAAGCTAGTGCGAGTGCTCAAGCTGCCAGCGTTGCTGCTAGTCAGACCAGTTCTGCTAACATGACCATTAATTCCGTTGCTGCCGTTACGAATGGAATTAACTCATCCATGACGACGAACATCTCGAACACGGCTTCAGATGCAAATCGGGTCATCAGTGCTGCTGAAACTAACTACACCAGTGCCGTTAACAAGTACGGTAGTGCTAGCTTCTCAATGGCCTCTGCATACCTCAACAGCGCCATCTCACTTGCTAGCTCTGCAATGGCCACAATGACCAGTGCAACGACGGTCGTTAGTTCCGCGACTGCGACTGCAAATGCGAACCAAGCAGCTGCTAGTTCCGCTCAAGTAGTGGTCAACAATGCTACCCAAGCTGCCCAATCAGCTAACCGGGTCGCTAGTTCCGCTGCGTTAGCAAGTGATCCTACGGCTGCTAGCTCCGCAAATAACTTGGCAAGTAGTTATGCCAGCGCCGCTAATAGTGCGAACCAAGTGGTCGCCAGTGCCAATAGTGCAACTAGTGTTGCTGAATCGATTGCCGCTTCTGCTGCGAGTCAAGTTAGAATAGCAGTCAGTGCACTAAATAGTGCCACTGACATTGCTAGTGTGACGAACAACTCTATAAATAGTACTACTTCTCAAATGAGCAGTGCTGCTCAAAGTAGTGCGAGTGCTAGTGCCAGTGCATCAAGTACCAGTGCTAAGGCTAGTGCCAGTGCATCGAGTGCCAGTGCCAGCGCTAGTGCTAGTTCAAGTGCTCAATCCAGTGCTTTGGCTAGTGCCAGCGCCAGTGCAAGTGTATCTAGTGCAATTGCCAGTGCGAGTGCGAGCGCATCGAGTGCGATTGCTAGCGCCAGTGCCAGTGCATCAAGTGCTAGTGCTAAGTCCAGTGCTCAATCTTCCAGTGCCACTAGTAATGCTTCCAGTGCCACTAGTAATGCTTCTAGTGCTACGAGTTCCAACAGCAGTAGTGCTACCAGTTCGAACGCTAGTTCCAATGCCTCGAGTGCATCCAGTGCTACTAGCACCCAGAGTAGCGCTAGTTCCTCCGCTGCAAAATCATCCGGTGCTTACTGGCGTGATTATGCCCGTGGGGTGGCTGCGGCGAACCGGGCTTCAAAGGCTGCGGCATCACTTGCTGGTCAGTCGAAGGGCTATGTTGATGGATACGTTAAGGCTTACAACGCTAAGCTCAAGCGCCATCCACAATATATCTACAACAAGAAGCCGGTTTACCTCTACGAAACGAGTCCTACTTTCAATCAACAGAACCGGATCGCGAAGTACGTGGTTAAACCACAAAATCAGATTGCTGAATTTAGGGTTACCAGAATCGCGCTTTCTAAGAATGGCCGGGTAAGATACTACGTTGCCCGTCGTTCTAACCATAAGGAAGCTGGTTACCTGACCGCAAGACCTGACTACGTAGCCAATGTCTACTATCAATCAAAGGACATTCGGAATAAGTCGGTTAAGTTGGTCCGGGTAATCAATCCGAAGGGGGCCCGGGTGCACAGCAGTACGACCTTTACTAATAACAAGGGCCGTTACTACAAACCTGGTTCCAAGATCAAGATTCAAAGAGCCGTTAAGTATAAGGGGATTACCAGATTCTACATTGGTAAGGGACAATATATTACCAGTAACAAGAAGTTTGTTAAATTCCTATAATTAAATGAAAAACACCGTCGTTTTTGAAACGACGGTGTTTTTTTGGTTAGAATTAATTTAAGCTATAAATTTGTGGGAAGGTCATTATATATTTTTATTTTAAGCGGTGTTATAATAAATTTTATATTAATATATATTACTAGTTATCGCTTAGTTACAATTGTTTCATAACTGAGTTTTAAAACCGTAAGATTTAAGACTAACATAGCTGATTTGTAATTTTATTCTTACCTAAATGTTTTTTAGTGAATTGAATAATTCAAGATTATTCTGAGGGGGAATTAATTTGATTTATAATAAATATCGTTTTAATAAGGTCAACGATAAAAAAGTACTTAGAAAGGTAAAGAAACACTGGATCGTGGTTTCTTTATCCATGCTGACCGTGCTTACCGGAGGCGTAATGAGCTTCCAAAAGACGGTGCATGCCGATACGACTGGGGATGCTAATTACACCAACAGTGGGACGGATTCAAACACCAATGAAACTGACGGGCCAGCTGCGGCCTCGAGTAGCTCTGCGAGCGTGAAATCTTCAGCTAGTACTGACAGTAGTAGCTCGGATGCGACGACTAGTGAGGCGGGGGATTCAGCTGCTAATCATTCGACTCAGGGATCAAGTAGCTCCAGTAGCGTTACTAGTGATTCCAGTAGTGCAGATCAATCATCCAGTGCTACTGACCACTCCAGTGCTGATCAATCAGCAAGCAGTAGTGATGTCACCAAGGCCAGTGGTAGTAACAGTGACAGTAGTAGTACTACTACTAGTGATGATGCAAGCAGCAGCAATAGCGCTAGTTCTAGCAGTAGTGATACAAGTGGCTCTAGTGCTAGTTCAGCCAGCGCAAGCGCTAAGCAGGACTCGAGTGCTATTAGCAGCGCTTCTACTTCGTCAGCTAGTGCTAGTTCGTCTGCTGAATCCAGTTCTGCTAGTAACAGTGCGGATCAATCAGCAGTTTCAAACAATGCCATCAGCGTTGCCACCGTTAGTGGGAACGCTTCTTTGACGAGCACCCAAGTTGATGATCTCCAAACGCTCTTTACCGCTTCGGATGGGGTCAATAGTGCGATTGATATTAATAAGCTGTCCTCATCGGATGCGGAGAACGTGGAATTGTTGTATCGGGATGCAGATGCTACTGATGATGGAACCCCATCGGGACAGATTAGTAGCATGGCTGCGCAATTAAATAGTGCGTCTGCGAATAACTCATTAGTTGCTAGTGCTTATACGAATGCAATGAATGATTTATCAGCAGCTCAATCCAATGCTAGTTCTGCATATATATTAAGGGTTCGGTATGCTGATACATCAACTAGTTCCGGTGAATCGGCTAAGGAAAATGCTGCAAGCGCATTATCTGCTTTTAATTCATTAGCTAACTATGTTTCTTCACTTACTATTGATAGTGTTTTTGCTAGTCAAGCGCAATCTGGAATTTCAACGCTATCTAATCAATTGTCATCAGCTTCAAGTAATTCCAATATTGATTCAGCAACCCTTAGTAGTATTGCAACGGTTGTGAATTCACAGTCAAATAGTGCAGGATCCCTTGCAACTGATGCTGGAAATGCATCTAATTCTATTTCAATGGGGTCAAGTGTTATTAGTGGTTATGAATCCAACGTAGCATCGTTAGTAAGTGCGACTGAAAGTCAAGCAATTGCTAATAGTCAAGCAATTGCTAATGGGGTTAGTGGATCAGCTGCATCCATTAGTGGATTTGTAAATGTTACTACTGCATCCGGATTCGATAAGGTAATGCAGAATACTAATGTTACGCACGTTAATGTTGATGCTAATTTTAATCTATGGAACATTCCTCACTATGGCAATGATAATATGGACATTGCAAATTATAATTCAATGACTGTTAATGGATTACGAATGGATGGAACGACTACAACCGTTGACTTTGCTGGTGCATCTTATAATTTACGAGCTACAACTGTTATCATGGAAAATATGACTGCATTTGGAACGAATTATTATGGACCGGTTACTAACCATTATCATGGCACAAGTGCTAACTTGTACTATGATAATGTTACTTATACTGGATCTCAATTAGCTTATGCCACAACGACTAATTTGTATATTGGAAATCCTGATAATACTCCGGACACTGCTGGGAATTTCAATATTAATGACAATCCGATTAA
Source organism: Nicoliella spurrieriana (assembly GCF_023380205.1). Lineage (NCBI taxonomy): Bacteria > Bacillati > Bacillota > Bacilli > Lactobacillales > Lactobacillaceae > Nicoliella > Nicoliella spurrieriana. The sequence continues at coordinate 1,395,617 of NZ_CP093361.1, read as the reverse complement.
AAGTAATGTGACTATTAATGGTGGGTTGAACTATTCTCCTTACGCTGTTGCACAAGAGTATGGTACTAATCCTGATAACGAATCTTCGTTTGTTGGAACTCCTAGCTATGTTGCTTTGGCACAAGCTTATATTGGGACTGGTTTAAATAGTGGCTCAAATCAACAAAATTTCCAAGTTAATAACATTGAATTTTTACCAGGAACGACTTTTAATGGTTCTACATTTGATGGTAACGTTGTTGAACTAGGATCTGGGGGGACTTTTACCGTTGACCACGGTGCGACGGTTACCTTACAGCCTGGTGGGAATACTAGTGAAAATATTGCCCATAGTAATAATCGGGGAATTGTTATTAATGGTAATGGGACTGTTAATGTTAATACTGGTGCTACCTTAAATATTGAACCATATGTTAATACTAACTTTTCTTCAACATCTTATTTACCTGGTGCGATTTATGCTAATGGTGGTGGAAACATTAATATTGCTAGTGGGGCTAAGCTAAATATTGCTGCTACTGGGAATGGCGATGGAACAACTTTTACTGGCGGACAAAATGGTGACGGATTAATTTATCTAGGTGGTACTTCTAATATTAATGTCGATAGTCAAGGTGAATTAGACGTTAGTGCTACTAATTTAGGAAATCAGCAGGGGGCATCAATGGCACTCATTTTTCTTACTGGGGGCCACAGTACCATGAACGTTTCTCCTAATTCAGTTTTACAATTATCAGCTGATGGAAATAGTCCAATTTCACTAATCAATGCCAGCGGAAATGTTACTATTACTGATCCTAAAAAGATTGTTATTGATAAAACTAAAAATAGTAATAGTGGAAGCGTTCTCTTTACTAATAGTGTTTCAATTAATGGAAGTTATATGTCGTTCACTGATACCAATGGAAATGTTTATGGACCATATTCTTCCTCAACTTTAACTGCTGATACTAGTGGTAACGTTTCTGAAACTACCCAAGGGGTCCTTCAACATACCACTAATCCGTACCTTACATTAGCCGATGCTGAATCAGCCGGCGGTCAAAATCCTAATGGAGTTTATAATACAACCCTTAGTAGTTATATTCAGATGAATCATGTTCCAGATGTCCAAATCTCAGGGATTCAATATAACACCACTACCGGAAAGATTTCTGGGAATTCAACCGCAGGCGCTTACATCAGTGTTAATTATGGTACGAATCAATATGCAGGGAGAGATTTAACTGCATCTAATGATCCAAATGATAAAGATGCAGATGGTAATCCAAATAAAGTATATGCCGCTGTAGCTGATGCGAAGGGTAATTGGAGTTTTATTGTTCCTCAAGATCAATTAGCGGCTGTTAATAATGCCTATAATAATTATGGATTAATTGCAAATGCTCATTTATATACCGTTAAATCAGAACATAGTAGTAATGACACAACTAATGCTGTTGATAATACAACTGCTGCAAACGCATCGATGAATGTTAGAGCCTATATGGATGGTGATAACAATACTCCTACGTCAGAGGATGGTTCTAGTACAGATTCTTATTATACCGATTTCACATATGGACAACGTTATCGTGCTGGATATCTTCAGGGACAAAAGGACATTACTTTTAATACAGCTGTTTATAGTCAAGATATGGACTATCAAATTGGGTATGAAAATGGGCAAAGTAATCAACCAGGAACACTTGCAAATGATTATTATAATCAAGCGTATAGTAATGTTTCAAGTAATCAGAGTATGTATGCACCGACAAGTAGTATTGCTAATTCAGCAAGTAAAGCCTATAGTACGGTTAGTACAGATTCAAGCCAGGTAAGTAGTTATAAGGCGTATGCCGATTCTGTTTTATCTAATTCAGCATATACTAGTTATGAATTTATTGATAGTTTTGCTGGATTCCAAAGTGGATTTAGCTCTACTGTTAGTTCAGAGTACGTTGCGATTAGTTCTAATAGTTCTGAAATAACTTCATTATTATCAGTTGCATCCAATGCGGTTGCTGATGGTAATAATAGTTTCTACGGCAGTAATAACATTAGTAATGGCAGTATCATCAGCAGTAACAGTAGTTCATGGATTGCAGGAAGTTACTTAGATGATGCAAGCAATAATGTTAGTTTGGCAACATCAATGTCGCGAGATTCAAGCACTGCAATTCAAGCGCAAGCTTATATTACGCTTGCTTCATCTGACGCCACAGTTTTATCATCAATTGCTGGATCTACAGCTAGTGATAACGTTATCGTTTCATCTGCAATGGCTGCAATTTCTAGCGCGGTAATTGCAATTAGTCAGGAGCTCATTTCTGCTAATAGTGCGACAAGTGCTGCTAGCATTAATAATACTACACTAAGTGATATGGTTAGTACTGCTAATAGTGGAATAGCAGCCGGCAATACTGCAGCTGCAAATGCTTCTAATGCGGTTTCAGTCGCTAATAATGCTGCTAGTGAAGCTTCAAATGCTGCAGGGAGTGCATCTGGTGGTGAAGCTTCTCTTACCTCTTACTTTAATACTGCTTCAATAGCTACTAGTAATGTTGCTAATTCTTCAAGCTATGCATCATCTGTAGCAGCTAGTGCTGCTGCGCAAACTGCAAAAGATAGTACCTCACCTAGTTATGCAACGATTTCATCATTAAATAGTCAAATTGAAAGTGCTGCTAGTGTTGTAGCATCAGCCGCAAATGATGCTGCTAGTGCTAAAAGTGATGCTGCTACACAATCTAGTATTGCTGTTGCTCAGTCAAACGTTGTGGCTAGTTTATCAAATGAAGTATCTAAGTATGCTGAAAGTGCTAGTGCTGCTGCTAGTTTATCTTCCTCGCTTTATGCACAAAACCCAAGTGCTAATTCTGCATCTGCATCTTCAGCACTTGCTAATGCCATTTCTCAAGCCAATTTAGCTGCTGGAGATAGTTCCGCGATTGCAGCAGCGGGGGATTCTGCATCTAATGCAGCTGCTAGTGCTGCCAATGCTGCTAATAAAGCAACTAGTGATAGTAACACAGCTGCAAATGCGATTACTACTTTGAATAGCCTTAATAATAGTTTTAAATCAAATGCAGATTATAATCCACAACATGATATTAGCGTTGCTAATTCATTGATACAAGCTGCTAGTTCTGCAAGTTCGTCGTATAGTTCTTTTTCTGTTGCTAATTCTAGCTCCGCTGGGTTTGTTAGCAATCAATACACTAGTATCACTTCGTTAATTCAAAGTGCTAGTGATGCTAAAAATGGAGTTAGTGACTATATGAGTTCGCTAACTAGCCTTTATAATTCAAATTCTGGAAATTCGTTGGTTAAATCTGAGTATGTTGCAGCATCCAATGCATCTGATGCAATTGCAACAGATGCTTCTACTGTTGATTCGATTAGTGGAGCGGTTGTTGCAACTAGTTCTAACGCTTCAATTGCGAATGATAGCATTGCCTCGTTAAATTCTGCTAATCCATCTTCATATGCAATTGCAGTTGGTAGCTTGGGTAGCCAAGCACTATCAGCAGCTAATAAAATGGATAGTAATGCGGCATCCTCTGCACTATCTTTAGGTGCGATTTCATTAGCTGAAGCTAATGGCTATGTAACAACTGCTAGTAAAGCACACGCAACTTTATCTGGTGCTAATATAGCGTTCAATCAAGATATTGATTCATTATCAGCTATTAAAATGCAATCGCAACTACCCATTATTTCAAACGCTAATTCGATTGCAAATGCAATCATTAGTATGAATACAATGCTCAGTTCAGCTCAAGCTAGTGCTAGTGATGCTGCAATTCAATCATCTAATGCAACCATTCATAGTAGTTCTGCTAATTCATATTCAGTTACTGCTAGTTCCGGATCAAGATCCATTGCTTCAGGTAGCGCTCAAGTTAGTTCACAATCATCAGCAATTAGTTCGATTGCTAGCATGTATCCATCTGATGCTAACCTGAAAAACGATAGTAGTATAGCTAATAGTGCTAGTGTCGTTGCTAGTTCCGCTAGTGCTGATGCTAATATTGCGTCCAGTGATGCTAGTTCGGCAAGTTATGCTGCAAGTTCTCAAGCATCAATTGCAGCTAGCTATGCAATCGCTGCTAGTAACGAAGCTACTTCTGCATCTACTAATGCTTCATTAGCAGTTAGTGCTTATTCTGCAGGGGATAGTTCTGCAGCTAATTCTTATGTCGTTCAGGTATCAATTAATTCTAGTTATGCTTCTGTTGCTGATAGTAAAGCAAGTGTTGCTAATAGTTCTGTCGCTAGTTATACAATCAGTGCATCTAGTGCTGCTTCACGTGCTTCAAGTGATTCTTCAGTAATGAGCCAAGCTGCTACTGATGCAAGTAGTGCGTACAATAAAGCAGTTGCTGCTGGATCTGCTGATAGTGCTGCAATTGCTGCTGGTAGTTATGCTGTCCAAGCAAGTAGTTCATCTAGTAACGCCTCTAATTCAAGTAGTTTAGCTAGCTCTGCTAGTTCAGTTGCTTCAAATGAAGCTAATGCAGCAACATCTACGGCAACGAATGCTTCAAATAGTGCTACTAGTGCGGGCTCAATTGCATCATCAATGAATAGTTCAGCTAAAGCGCAATCAAATAATTCAGCATTGAGTTCTTATGCAAGTATTGCAACTAGTGCTGCATCCAATGCTAGTTCTGATGCTACAGTAGCTAGTTCTGCAGCATCAAAGGCGCGGGATGATAGTTCGAACGCAGGCTTACAAAGTTCAACGGCAAGTAGTGCATCCTCTGATGCTAGTTCTGCAAATTCTGTAGCATCTAGTGCTGCTATTGCAGCATCAAGTTATGCCACTAATGGTGATAGTAGTAATGCGATCTCTGAACAAAGTGCTGCTAGTTCTGCGGCTAGCAAGGCTGCTATTGATGCAATCAATGCTAGTGAAGCTGCTAGTGCAGCATCAAGTTATGCTAGTGATGGTAGCGTTCAGAATAGTATTGCTTCTAGTGCATCTACTAACGCAAGTAATGCTAATAGCACTGCCCAAAGTGCCTCGAGTGCTGCTAACACCAACAGTAATGCAGCTACTTCTGGATCTAGTTCTGACGCTTCAATTGCTAGTTCTGCCAGTTCATCTGCTAATTTAGTTGCTAGTACCGCTGTGGGTGTCAATAGTGATTATCAGTTGGCATCTGAATACGCTGGTTCTGCTAGATCCGCAGCGAATGCAACTAGTACGGCCAATTCCTCTGCTAATAGTTATGCTAATGTAGCTAACTCGCTCTCAGCTGCTAACAGCAATAACTCCGTAGTATCCGCATTCGCATCAAGTGCTAATTTGGATGCCAGTTCTGCTAGTTCATATAATAGTGATGCAATTAATCAATCTAGCATTGCAAATTCCGCAGCATATGCTGCTTCTGGTGCTGATAGTCAAGCTAAACAGGATTCTAGCGCTGCTTCTGCTAACTTAGCTAGTGTTAATTCATATGTATCGGAAGCTAATTCTGCTTACCAAAATGGTGATATTAGCGCTGGAAATTCATATCAAGTTCAAGCAGCAAATGCTTCATCAGCAATTCAAAATCAAATCACTGATGTTAATAAGCAGTCATCAATTGCTAGTTCAGCCCGGGTCGCTGCAAGCAATGCTGCTGCGCAAGCTGAAATTGATCAAGCCAGTGCCCAAGCTGCTAATGATGCTGCAAGTGATGCATTGTCATCTGCTCAATCAGCTGCTAGTCAAGCCACTAATGCCAATTCCAATGCAAGTCAAAATAGTAGTAGTGCAAACTCTGCTCAATCAGTTGCCAATAGTGCTAACACTGCTGATTCCACTAACGTTAGCTCTGCTAGTTCCTATGCTGCTCAAGCTTCGAGCTACGCTGCCCAAGCTGATTCCAATCGGAGCAGTGTTAATAGTGCCAATGGTAGCATTGCATCGATTGCTAGTGCTGGTTCTAACGGTAGCAATGCAAGCCTATCCTCGTATGCCCAAGCTGCATCCTCTGCTCAGTCTGCAATTACCAGCTACGCTAATGATGCTGATACACAAAACAGTATCGCTTCTAGTGCCGCCAGTGAAGCTACTTCACTTCACGGTTCCGATACTAGTTTGCTTGCATCCGTGAATAGCTATTCCACTGCTGTTGCCAATGATGATGCGAGTGCGAACTCCGCTTACCTAGCTGGTAGTACCACAGGAGATAGCTTTGCTAGTGCCGCCAAGAGCGCGGTTGCAAGTGCTGCTTCAGTTGCAACTACGTTATCAAGTAACGCTGCTTCAATTCAAAAATTAACTGATAGTGCCAGTGTTGCTGCTTCTAAGGCTGCCAATGACGTTCAATCAATCAACACCGCTGTTGATTCATTTAATAGTGCTTCCAACGCCTTTGCAAGTGTTAGTGCTGCTACTACTTCGGGATCATCCTCCGTTAATAGCGCTTCGAATGCCTTTAGTATTGCTAGTTCTTCAATTAGTAGTGTAAATAATTCAAATCAAAGTTATCTATCGTCTGCAAGCGATTATAATCGTCAAGCAAGTTTAGCATCATCCGCAATTAGCACTTCATACAGTGCTAATAGTACGACTGCTAGTGAAATCAATTCTTACTTCATTAACAATGTTTCGGATTCTGTATTTAAATCAGCTAACAGTGTCGCAAGTAGTGCAATGAATACAATTAATGCAGCTAGCATTGATGCCTCTAACCAAAGTTCAGTTGCATCCAGTGCTTATTCGGTTGTATCAGCAGTAGCTTCATCTACTTCATCGATTAATAGCCAAATTCAATCCATGAGTGCTAGTGAAAGCAGTTACTATTCATTAGCAAGTTCTGATTATGCTGCCGGAAATGTAACTTCAGGATCTTCTTATGCGGCTCAGGCAAGTTCGATTGCATCCAATGCGAGTTCGTTAGCTGTGGTTGCATCCAATGCTTCAACTTCAATTGCGGCTACTACTTCAGCCGGGAGCATTGCAGCAAGTAAGGCTATTTCCGATCAAAATCAAGCTAATTCTGCACATGCGGACTTAAGCAATGCCTATTCTTCTGCTTCTAATGAAGCACAAAGTGCCTCCAGTGGGGCTAATTCATCTGCAACATCAGCTAACTCTGCCGCTAGTTCAGCTTCCAGTGTCGCTAGTTCGTATGCAAGTGGTGCGGGTACCGATTCAAGTAAGGCATCAACTGCCAACTCAGTGGCTAGTTCCGCTGATAGCGTGGTCACTAGCTACTCTAACACTGCGAATGGTCAATCTACGGTCATGAGCAATATTGTCAACAACCCAAGTAACGCAAGCAACAGTGCATTAAGTACCGCTAGCTCCGCCTTTAGTTCTGCTAGCGCTGCTTTGAGCAGTGCGAAGACGAGCGTTGATGCTGATTCGACCGATGCAAGTACTCAATACAGCATTGCCAGTGCCGCTGCTTCTCAAGCAAGCAGTAATGATGCTACGGTAATTGCTAATTCTAGCTTAGCTAGTCAGGCTGCTAGTCAGGCCGAATCTGCTAATAGTGCGCAAAATTATACTTCCGCTGCAGCATTTAATTCAAGTGCTTCGAGTTATGCTGCGGCCGCTAGTCAAGCTGCTGATGCTGCCAAAGCTAATAGTGTTACAGCTTCCAGTGCCACTGCCTCTGCTCAATCCGCTGCTGATCGGGCTAGTGCCATTGCAAGTAGTGCGGCTTCACAAAGTACTGTCGCTTCGAATGCTGTGGCATCTGCGCAAGCTGCTAGTTCTGCCATTAGTTATGCTAGCCAAACGGCAAGTGCTGCGAGTGCCACTAGTGGGTATTCTAGTTCTGCTAATGCTGCTAGTTCCGCTGTCGCTGGTGATTCCAAGGCCGCTAGTCAAGCTACCGCTAATGCTGCTACTGATGCTACCAATGCAGCTTCACAAGCTCAATCGGCTGCCAGTGCATCTGCATCAGCTGCCGCAGTTGCTTCTGCTAATCCAAAGAACTCGACGATTGCTTCATTAGCATCCAGTGCGAGCGTTGCCGCTTCGAATGCTGCAAGTGAAGCTGCTGTAGCATCTACTGCACATTCAAATGCGGTTGCTGCTTCATCAACAGTGGCAGTCCAAAGTTCAGCAGTTAACTCGGCTTCATCAGTTGCTAGTTCCGCGAACTCAGTTGCTAATTCCGCTGCTAGTGCCGCATCTTCAGCTGCCCAAAAGGGTGATAGTTCTACGGCTAGTGCCGAAGATTCAATTGCTAGTGCTGCTGCAATTGATGGATCGAATGCTGCTAAGGATGCATCTTCAGCTCAATCTGCTGCTGATGCTGCCAATAGTGCCGCCAGTTCTGCTAATAGTGCTGCTAGTTCTGCTAATAGTGCTGCTAGTTCTGCTAATAGTGCCGCCAGTTCTGCTAATAGTGCTGCTAGTTCGACTGCTAGTGCTGCTTCATCAGCTTCTGGTAACAACTCCGGGACTTCCAGTACTGCCAATAGCGCTAGCTCCGCCATTAGCGTTTCTGCAAGTGGGGCCAATGCTTCTACAAATAGTGCATCTAAGTATGCAACCCAAGCCAGTTCCGCTGCTGTCGCTACCAGTGGCTTTAACAGTACCGCCCAAAGTAATGCAACTGCTGCTAGTTCGATTGCTTCCGCTGCAGCTACGAACACGATTGTTAAGAATCAAGCATCGATTGCTAGCTCTGCCGCTAGCGTTGCAGCGAGTGCACTTGCTGATGCCAATGCTCAATCCAGCACTGCTAATAGTGCCTATGCGGATGCTAGCTCTGCCGCTGCCCAAGCTAATAAAGATTCAGTAACTGCTAGCTTGACTGCAAGCAATGTAAACAGCTTAGTAGCTGCTGCTAATAGTGCTTACACCAACGGTGATGCTACCGATGGTTCAATTTACGCTGCCCAAGCTTCGATTGCTGCTAAGGGTATGCCTGCATTGGTCAGTAACGCATCTGCGCAATCCACAACGGCTTCGAATGCTACGGTGAATGCATCCAATGCTGCATCTAAGGCGATTGCGGATCAATCCTCTGCCAGCCAAGCTGCTATTAATGCAGCTTCTGCCAATATTGCTGCTTCATCTGCTGCGAGCCAGGATTCGACTGCCACTTCTAACGGGAATAATGAATCCAACACTGCTTCCTCAGCTAACTCGGTTGCCGGTAGCGTTACTACTGGTGACATTAACAACGCTAGTTCAGCTAATTCATATGCCAGTGATGCATCGGTATCTGCCAGTCAAGCTAGTTCTAGTGCTGATAGTGTCAACACGGTTAATGATTCAATCGCTAGCCTTGCTAAGGCCAATGCTTCAAATGCTTCGGTGGCTAGTTATGCTACTCAAGCCAGTCTGGCTAATTCTGCCATTACTTCATACAACACAGATGCGCAAAATCAAAAATCAATTGCTTCGGTTGCCGCAAGTACTGCGACCGTACTCCAGGGTTCAGATAGTGCATTGAACAGTACCATTGCTAGCGCATCCAGTGCGGTTAATAGTAATGTGGCTGCCGCTAACTCCGCTTATGTTGCTGGAAACACTAGTGATGGTGATAATTACTCGACTGCTGCAAGTACGGCTGCGAGTGTGGCTTCCGTTACTGCACAAAGCATGATCAATAACTCAAGTGCGATCTTGAGTCAAACCAATATTGCGAGTGTGGCTGCTTCCAGTGCGGCTAAAGATGTGCAAAACATGGCCGTTCAAATGAGTAGCTTTGCGAATGCGTCCAGTGCAGCCTCCAGTGCAGCCTCGACTGCCAATAGTGGGAATAATAATGCAAGTAGTGCAGCTAGCACAACTAGTTCTGCAAGTGCAGTGACATCATCTGCCGAAGGGACAGTAACAACTGATTCTAATAATGCTAATAGTGCATATCAATCAGCTAGTTCCGCTGCGGCTAAGACCAGTGGGTACAATGCTAGTGCTACCACGATGACGAACACGATCAACAGCCTCGTCACTAATGATCCAAGTAATGCGGCCTTTAGTTCTGCAGCTTCCACTGCCAATAGTGCCATGACCGTAATTAGTAGTGCTAATTCCGACGCCCAGGTTCAAAAGGGCATCGCAAGTAGCGCTTCTTCAGCCGTGTCTTCACAAGCTGCTTTGGTTAGTTCTGCGAATGCTAATATGAGTGCTGCCGTTTCAAGTGCGAATAGCTACTACGCATTGGCTAGCTCCGCATACACCAAGGGGGACGTCACAAATGGTTCTCTTTACACAGCGAGTGCCGTTGCCGTTGCAAGCTCTGCAAGTAGTGCTGCTAGTGTCGCCGTTAGTGCGGCCGCTACGACCGGTAGTTTAGTATCATCTGCCCAAAGTGCAGCTAATCAAGCTGTTAAGGATGAACAATCTGCTAGTGTTGCAATTGATTCACTAACTGCTGCTTCAACGGCTGCCAGTTCCGCTGCTGCTAATCAGGGTAGTACCGCTAGTTCAGCTGCATCTAATAACAGTATTACGGCTAGTTCTGCTAACAGTGCCGCCATTTCATACGCAAATGGTGCCAATGCCGATGCTACTAAGGCATCAACTGCTAATAGCACGGCTAGTTCCGCTGACGTAGTCGTTACCAATGCTTCCAACAATGCCAACGTCCAAAGTTCGACCATGAGTGCTTACGCAACTAGCTCTGCTAACTCCGGGAACTCTGCAATCTCGAGTGCAAATTCGACCTTCAACAGTGCCAGTGCTGCATTATCCGGGATCAAGACAAATGTTGATAGCGCCTCCTCCGTTGCAGCTAGCCAATATCAAGTCGCCAGTTCCGCTGCTTCCGTTGCGAATAGTAATAGTGCAATGGCTAGCATCAATGCTAGCTTAGCTAGTCAAAACGCTAGCCAAGCTGCATCTGCTAATAGTGCCGGTAACTACACCCAAGCGAGTGCATACAACTCCACTGCTGCTGATTTTGCATCATCCGCTGCTACTAATGCTGATTCAGCTAAGGCAGCTAGTGTATCTGCATCGAATGCAACTTCGATTGCACAATCTGCTGCGAGTGTTGCATCGAACGGTGCTACATCCGCAAACACATTGAGTAGTGAGATGACATCAGCAATTGCTGCGGCTTCAACTGCAAATGGAGCGGTCAGTTATGCTTCGAACGCATCGAGTGCTGCTAGTCAAGCTGGTAGTTACTCAAGCAACGCCAGTGCTGCTAGCTCTGCAGTTTCTAACGATTCATCTGCTGCCTCCACTGCAGTGAATAGTACTTCTTCCAATGCATTGAATGCTGCTGCTCAATCACAAGCAGCTAGTTCTGCCGCTTCATCTGCTGCCTCATATGCGTCAGCCAACCCTAAGAACTCAGCAATTGCTTCATTAGCATCGAGTGCTGCTTCAGCAAGTACTGCTGCATCAACTGCCGCTTCGACTGCTGCATCAGCTAGTGTCAAAGCAAGCTCTGCATCGGCAGTGATCAGTGCTCAAAATTCAATTGCGGGTTCTGCGTCAACTGCAGCATCGACTGCCGCTTCTAAGGCTAGTTCCGCTGCCAGTGCCGCTTCAGCAGATGCTCAAAGTGGCAATAGTTCCGCTGCCAGTTCAGATGCTGCGGCTGCCAGTGCTGCCGCTAACGATGCATCCAATGCAGCAAGTACTGCCGCCTCTGCTAAATCAGCAGCTGATTCCGCTACCAATGATGCTAATTCTGCCAACAGTACGGCTAGTTCCGCTAACAGTGTGGCTAGCTCCGCTAACAGTGTGGCTGGTTCAGCTAACGATGCTGCGAGTTCAACTGCTAGCGCTGCTTCTGCTGCATCTGGCAATAATTCTAGCACTGTCAATTCCGCTAATGGTTACAATTCAGCTACTAGTACGTCTGCGAGTGCCGCAAGTACTGCTGCGAATAGTGCAGCTAGTGATGCCACCACTGCTAGTCAAGCTGCTTCAGTTGCTAATAGTGACAGTAATCAAGTTGCTAGTGCATCAAATTCAATTAGTAGTATTTTCTCTGCCAACAGTAGTAATGCTTCAAATAGCTACATTAGTACCCAAGCTTCAACGGTTAGTTCCGCTAGCTCGGTTGCAAGTTCTGCTACTTCGGATGCAAATGCCCAATCTAAGACTGCTGCCGATGCTTACAGCACCGCTTCAACTGCAGCTAGCAAGGCTGCTAGTGATTCGAGTGTTGCTAGCTCCACTGCTAGTGCGGTTAACAGCTTAGTTAACGTTGCTAATAGTGCATATGCTGCTGGTGACGCCACTACTGGTGGCTTCAATGCTTCACTAGCTTCTTCAATGGCTTCCGCAATGAAGTCGCAAGCTGATGATGCAGCTACTCAGTCATCAATCGCTACTTCAGAATCGACTGTAGCTTCGACTGCTGCATCTAATGCAATTATTGATAGCTCCGTTGCTAACAATGAATCATCAACTGCTTCAACTGCATTGAGCAATGCGCAAAACGCCAGTGGGGCCGATGATAGCGCCAGTGCTGCTTCCAGTTATGCAGCTAGTGCATCCAGTTATGCTAACAATGCGAATGCTGACAGTAAGGCGGTTGCTACTGATTCATCAGCTGCTTCCAATGCTGTGAACAGTACTTCTACTGCTGCCTCCACTGCTGCATCGCAAGCCACTTTAGCGGGTAGTCAAGCTGCCTCTGCTGCTGCAGTTGCTAGTGCCAACCCGAAGAACTCAGCGATTGCTTCGTTAGCATCCAGTGCCGCCACTGCATCCAGTACTGCTGCTAGTGCTGCTTCTGCAGCTAGCTCTGCCCATGCACGGGCTAACTCAGATGCTGCTACGATCAGTTCCCAAACATCCGCTGCAAGTACAGCCTCCACAGTAGCCTCTACAGCTGCTTCAAAGGCTAGTTCTGCAGCAATTGCTGCTTCCATTGCTGCCCAAAGTGGGGATAGTTCGACTGCAAGTGCAGATGCTTCCATTGCAAGTAATGCCAATAACGATGCATCTAATGCTGCATCATCCGCTGCAGCTGCTAAATCAGCAGCAGATACCGCAGCTAATGATGCCAGCTCGGCCACTAACGATGCTAATGCTGCCAATAGCGTTGCAAGTTCCGCCAACAGTGTTGCCAGTTCTGCCAACAGTGCAGCTACTTCGACTGCGAATGCTGCTAGTGATGCTTCTAATACTGATTCCGGGACGAATGGCTCTGCTAGTTCCGCTAATAGCGTTACGATTGCTTACGCCAGCGCTGCAAGCGATAGTGCTAATGGAGCATCGAATGATGCTAAAACGGCGAGCGAAGCCGCTTTAGTTGCTAACAGCGATAGTACCCAGATTTCAAATGCTTCGAATGCAATCAGTAACATTATTGCTGCTAATAGCAGTAATGCTTCCAATAGTTACATCAGTACCCAAGCTTCAACGGTTAGTTCCGCTAGCTCGTTTGCGAGTGCCGCTGCTTTGGATGCAAATACCCAATCCAGCATTGCTAGCTCTGCTTATCAAGTTGCTGCTAGTGCTGCTAATAAAGCAGCAATTGATTCTAGTGCCACATCCGCTAGTTCTAGTGCAATTGCAGTTCTCGTAAGTTCCGCCAATAGTGCTTACTCAGCTGGTGATATAACTGATGGGAGCATCTTCGCTTCTCAAGCTGCTACATCTGCTAATGCAATGAGTGCCCAGGTTAGCGATGCATCTACTCAATCATCAATTGCCAGTTCTGCCGCTGTGGTTGCTGCTAGTGCTGCCAAGCAAGCTCAAACTGATAGTTCAAATGCTAATGCTGCCTCCACTGCTGCTTCCACCGCATTGAACAATGCGCAAAATGCCAGTGGGGCTGATAGCGATGCTAGTTTAGCATCTAGTTATTCTGCCAATGCATCAACAGCAGCTGCTAGTGCTGGGGTTGATAACGCTGCAGTTAATTCAGATGCTACAAGTGTAACTAGTGCTTCAGCTTCTGCGAACTCCGCTAGCGCAGCTGCTAGTGCTACGGCCCAAAGTGCCGTTGCTAGTGCAGCCTCTGCATCTGCAATTGCTTCAGCCAACCCAAGCAATGCTACGATCAAATCATTAGCTTCCACTGCAAGTACTGCCGCTAGTGCTGCGGTTAGCGAAGCATCGGTTGCTTCATCCGCTAGTGCTAAGGCTAGCTCTGCTGCTTCGGTGGTTAATAGTCAAAGCGTAATTGCCAGTGTGGCTGCCAATTCTGGTAACATTGAGAGTTATAACGCCAGTGTTGCGGCTTCAAATGCCGCTAGCTACGCTAGTGCTGGTAATAGCGTTAGCGCCAGTTCAGAACGGTTAATTGCAAGCAATGCCGCCAGTGCAGCAGCTAGCTATGCTGCAACTGCTTCGAATGCAAAGAATACTGCTGATGGAGCTAATAATGATGCTAATTCGGCCAATAGTGCTGCCCAAAGTGCCAACAGCGCAGCTAGTGCAGATAGTAATACTGCATCTAGTGCAAACAGTGCTGCTAGTTCGACTGCCAATGCTGCTACTAATGCTTCCAGTAATGATTCTGGAACTGCTAGTTCGGCCAATAGTGCCAATGATGCGACTAGCACCGCTGCTAATGGCGCCAATACTGCTGCTAATAGTGCCTCTACCTATGCTTCTCAAGCTAGTGCCGCTGCTGTTGCTACCAGTGGCTTTAACAGTACCGCCCAAAGTAACGCAACCGCTGCTAATTCGATTGCTTCTGCTGCAGCTACGAACACGATTGTTAAGAATCAAGTAACGGTTGCTAGCTCTGCCGCTAATGTTGCTACGAGCGCACTAGCTGATGCTAATACTCAATCCAGCACTGCTAATAGTGCTTACGTAGTTGCCAGCAATGCAGCCGCTCAAGCTAATAAAGATTCAGTAACTGCTAGTTTGACCGCCAACAATGTAAACAGCTTAGTGGCTGCTGCTAATAGTGCCTATACTGCTGGAAACAATGATCAGGGGTCAAACCTTGCATCTCAAGCTTCCAATGCTGCTTCTGGAATGGCGAACTTAGTCAAGGATGCGCAAGCCCAATCATCGACCGCATCTTCCGCAACGGTGGTTGCATCGACTGCCGCTTCTAAGGCAATTTCGGATCAATCAGTGGCCAGCAAAGCTGCTATTGATGCAGCTAATGCCAACAATGCTGCCTCATCTGCAGCTAGTCAAGCTGCTAATGCTACTTCTAACGGTAGTAATGAATCCAGCACTGCCACTTCAGCTAGTTCCGCTGCTGGAAGTGTCGTTGCTGGTGACAGTAATAACGATAGTTTAGCTAACTCCTATGCAAAAAATGCATCTAGTTCCGCTAGTTTAGCAAGTTCCAACGCTAATAGTATTAGTAGCGAAAACCAATCAATTGTTAGCTTGGTGAATGCCAATGCTTCGAATGCTTCAGTAGCTAGCTATGCCGTTTCAGCAAGTGCTGCTAATTCTGCCATTGCTTCATACAATGTCGATGCGCAGAGCCAAAATTCGATTGCATCCAGTGCAGCGAGTGTTGCCACTAGCATTTATGGTAGCGACAGCGCATTGAGTAGTACCATTGCTAGCGCATCTAGTGCGGTGGCTACCAACGTTGCATCCGCTAACTCCGCTTACGTTGCTGGAAACACCGGTGATGGAGATAATTACTCAACTGCTGCAAGCACTGCCGCCTCAACTGCTGCTAGTGCTGCTAAAGTGATGATTGATCAATCCAGTGCCATCTTGAGTTACACCACGATTGCCAGTTCCGCTGCAGCGAGTGCGTCAAATGATGTTGTCCAAATCGGGGTGCAAATGAGTAGTTTCGCCAGTGCGGCCAGTGCTGCGAATAGTGCTAATGCTGCTGATCATAGTGGAAGTGCCGCTGCTAGTGGGGCAAGTAGTACCACTAGCTCTGCTAGTGCTGCAACTAATAGTGCCAGTGTGGCAGTGGGAACTGACGCTACCAATGCTAGCAATTATGCATCAACCGCTAGTTCTGCTGCTGTGGTAACTAGCGATGATAATGCCAGTGCAACGGTGATGAACAGTGCAGTTAATAGCATTGCTGCTACTGATCCGAATAATGAGACCTTTAAGTCCGCAGCATCAAATGCCAATAGTGCCATGACGGTAATTAATAGTGCTAATTCCGACGCCCAAATTCAAAAGAGCATCGCAAGTAGCGCTTCTTCAGCCGTGGCTTCACAATCTGCATTGATCAGTGTGGCTAGTTCAGCAATCATTGGTTTTGTAATTAGTGCTAATAGCTACTATGCGCAAGCTAGTTTTGCATACAAGACTGGTGATACATCTGATGGTGATAGTTATACTGCCAGTGCGGTTTCCGTTGCTAACCAAGCTAGCCAAAGTGCTAGTGCTGCCAGTTCTGCTGCATCAGATGCTGCAAACTTAGTGAATACCGCTTCTGTAGCTGCTAGCCAAGCGGTAGTTGATGAGAATAGCGCTAATGTTGCTATGAATTCCTTGAGTAGTGCCTCGAGCACTGCCGCTAGTGCCGCTGCAAATGAAGGGAGCGGGGCAAGTAATGCTGCCGCTGCCAATAGTAGTGCTGCCAGTTCTGCATCCAGTGTTGCTAGTTCGTATGCAAGTGGTGCGAATGCTGATGCTACGAGTGCGTCAAATGCTAATAGCACGGCTAGTTCCGCTGACAGCGTCGTTACCAGTGATTCTAACAACGCGGATGCGCAAAGTGCAGTTATGAATAGCTATGTAAGTAATGCTGCTAATTCTGGCAACCCGGTCATCAGTTCTGCAAGCAAATCCTTTACGAGTGCTAGTGCTGCATTGTCCGGAGTGAAGCAGGATGCTGATAGTGCCGCTAGCGTTGCAGCTAGTCAATATCAAATTGCTAGTTCCGCTGCCGTAGTTGCCAATAACAACAATAATTCAGCAAGCATTAATGCTAGTTTAGCTAGTCAAGCTGCTTCGCAAGCTAACTCTGCCGATGCTGCCCATAACTATCCAGTTGCAAGTGAATTTAATTCCAACGCCGCTAGTTATGCGGCCCTTGCTTCCCAAGATGCAGAGTCTGTTAAGACTGCTAGTCAAAGTGCTGCAACTGCAACTACGAGTGCCACTTCAGCCGCCAGTGTTGCATCTAATGATGTTAATTCTGCCACTAACTTGAGTAGTGCAATGAGCAGTGCCGTTACAGCTGCTACCAATGCAAGTACAGCCGTTAGCTATGCATCCAACGCTTCCAGCGCTACGATTAAAACTGGTAGTTACGATTCTAATGCAAATAGTGATAGTTCGGCCATGGGGACGCAGTTTAGTGCTGTTAACGGTGTAGTTACGAGTACCGCTAGTGCTGCTGCCAGTGCATCAGTTCAGGCCCAATCTGCGAGCGTACAAGCTGCATCTGCTGTTGCCACTGCTTCAGCAAATCCAAGCAATGCCACGATCAAGTCATTCGCATCGGCCGCCGTTTCTGCTGCCACGAATGCTGCGGTTCAATCCAGTGCTGCTGCATCTGCTAATTCCAGGGCTAATTCCGATGCGGCTACGATCAGTGCCCAAATTGTAGTTGCAACATCAGCCACTAAGGTAGCTGACAGTGCGTATGCCAGTGCCCAATCTGCTTCGATTGCTGCCGTCAGTGCCGCTCAAAATGGGGATAGTGTAGCCGCTAGTAAGGATGCTTCAACTGCTAGTTCAGCAATCATCACGGCCACGCTTGCTGCTGCATCTGTAGCCACTGCAAGGGGGATTGTAAACTCCGCTTCCAACGATGCTGATTCCGCCAATATTGATGCTAGTTCTGCCAACGCGGCTGCAAGTGCAGCGAATGCGGCTGCTAGTTCCGCCAACAGCGCGGCTAGTTCGACTGCCAATGCTGCTAATACTGCTACGAGCGGGAATGTTACTACTAGTAGTACTGCTAGTGCCTACAATGCTTCGACAGTTGCTAGTGCTAAGCTTGCAGCTACTGATGCCAATAGCGCATCCAATGATGCGCAAACTGCAAGTAAGGCTGCTACGGTTGCTAATAGTGACAGTAATCAAGTTGCTAGTGCATCGAATTCAATTAGTAGTATTTTCTCTGCCAACAGTAGTAATGCTTCCAATAGCTACATTAGCACTCAAGCTTCAACTGCAAGCTCAGCTAATTCAGTCGCTAGTTCCGCTGCTAGCGATGCTGATTTACAATCCAGTACCGCCAATTCGGCCTACCAGGCTGCTGTTAGTGCTGCTAACCAAGCCGCAATTGATTCGAATACGACCAGTAATGCTGCAAGTGGGATTGCAAACTTGATCAGTTCAGCCAATAGCGCCTACGCTGCTGGAGATGCATCTAACGGGAGTTTATTTGCTTCCCAAGCTGCTGCATCTGCAACTGCCATGAGTGCTCAATCGGCTGATGCCTCTAATCAAGCATCAATTGCAAATGCTGCATCCGTGGCTGCTTCCAGTGCTGCTAAGCAAGCACAAACAGATAGTTCCACTGCTAATGCTGCATCCATGGCTGCCTCCACTGCATTGAGCAACGCCCAAACTGCCAGTGGAGCAGACGATAGTGCCAGCGCAGCTAACAGTAATGCTGCTGCAACGAGTGGCTATGCTGCCACTGCTAACACCGATAGCAGTGCCGTTAGTGCTGACGTTACTTCAATCAACGCGAATAGTACGGCCGCCAGTGCTGCCAACACTTCTGCCAATAGTGCTGCTACATCCGCTTCTACGAATGCTTCGACTGCTAATTCGATTGCGAACGCTACACCTGGTAATTCAGCTGTGAAGTCATTGGCTTCTAGCGCTACCAGCGCCGCTAGTGCTGCTGCAGCGCAAGCCGCTAGTGCTAGTGCTGCTAACAGTCGGGCTAGTTCGGCCGCTAGTGTTGCCAGCGTTCAAAATAGCACCGCTTCCAGTGCTGCTAATGCTGGCAATCAGGCTAGTTCAACGGCCACCAGTGCCGCTAGTGCTGCTGCTAAAGCTGCCAGTGTCGGTAATAGTTCGACGGCTAGTGTTGAGAATTCAATTGCCAGTTCTGCAATGATTTCGGCATCGAATGCTGCTGCTTCGGCCTCAATTGCCAAGTCGACGGCCGATAGCGCTTCTGTTGATGCTAGTGCTGCAAACAGTGCGGCCCAAAGTGCCAATACTGCTGCTAGTGCTGATAATAGTACGGCTGCCAGTGCTAACGCCGCCGCCATTGCGAATGCGAGTGCTGCCAGTGTCGCTTCTGGCAGTGATGCTGGGACTAAGAGCACTGCCAATAGCTATGCAGTTGCTACTAGTACCAATGCCGGGACTGCGAATACGGATTCAACGAATGCGTCGAAGGCTGCAAGTACGGCCAGCCTTGCCGCCTTAGTTGCCAATAGCGATAGCGGTCAGGTCATGAATGCATCGAATTCGATCAATAGTATCCTTTCGGCAAACAGTAGTAATGCTTCGAATAGCTACATCCAATCACAGGCTACGATTGCTAGCGAGGCAAATTCTACGGCTAGTGCCGCAGCTGCGGATGCGAATGTTCAATCTAGCATTGCCAATGCGCAATCTCAAGCTGCTTCAATTGCTGCAAGTAACGCAAATAATGATAATAATATTGCCAGTGCTAGTGCCAGCACCGTTAACAGCCTCGTTAGTGCTGCTGACGTAGCCTTTGCGGCTGGGAATACTAGTCAGGGAACTTATCTCTCATCACAAGCTTCAGTAACCGCTGCTGCGATGATTGCTCAGTCAACTGATGCCTCTACTCAAGTCGTTAGTGCTGCGAGTGCCGTTGCCGCTGCGAATACTGCCGCTTCGAAGGCCCAAGCAGATAGTTCCACTGCTAATTCGGCATCAACGACGGCTTCGACTGCCTTGAGCAACGCCCAAGCTGCCAGTGGTGCTGATGATAGTGCTAGCGCCGCTAACAGCAATGCTGCCAACGCTTCTGCTTCCAATTCCAATGCTGCTTCCAACAGTGTAGTGACTAGCTCCGATGCAAGTACCGCTAATGCTGCTAGTTCCGCTGCTGGTTCGAACAGTACTGCCGCTAGCACTGCTGCTAGTGGGGCGTCTAAGGCTGCTTCGACGGCCACTTCGACTGCCAACGCCAACCCAAGTAATGCAACGATTCAATCACTAGCCGCATCTGCCAACAGTGCCGCTGCCGATGCTGCTAACCAATCAAGTGCCGCTTCGGCTGCCAGTGTCAAGGCTAGCTCGGCTGCCAGTGTTGCGAGTGCACAAAATAGTGCCGCATCTTCAGCTGCGTCCGTTGGTTCCGCTGCGAACTCGACGGCCACCAGCGCTGCGAGTGCCGCAGCTGCCGCTGCGAAGGCCGGCAATAGCTCGGCTGCCAGTTCTGAAGCCAGCATTGCCAGTTCCGCTGCCAATGCAGCTTCCACTGCTGCTAATTCCGCATCCTCCGCTCGTGCGGCTGCTGATTCCGCAGCTAATGATGCCAGTGCTGCCAATATTGCTGCAGGATCTGCCAATAGTGCCGCCAATGCTGATAGTACGGCTGCATCCAGTGCAAACAGTGCCATTAATTCGACCACTAGTGCGGCCCAATCAGCTGCAAGTGGGAATTCTGGAGCTACCAACACTGCTAACGGCTACAATAGTGCCACCGACGCTTCTGCTACGCTTGCCTCAAATGATGCGAGTGATGCTGCTAACAATGCCAGTGTTGCGAGTGTGGCTGCTGCAGTCGCTAATAGTGACAGTGGTCAAATCACCAATAATGCTAGTGCAATTAGTAGTATTGAATCAGCAAATAGTAGTAACGCTTCGAACAGCTACATTGCTGCCCAAGCAAAGGCAGTCGCTGCAGCTAGTTCGACGGCTAGTGCCGCAACTGCTGATGCTGATCTGCAATCTAGTACCGCTAGTTCCGCTGCAAAATCAGCTTCATTGGCTGCAAGTAAGGCAGCGTTAGATTCTAATGCTGCTAGTTCCAACGCTAGCCTAGTAACTAGTTTGGTTAGCGCTGCTAACAGTGCATTCACTAAGGGTGATACTGCTAATGGTTCCTTCCTAGCTTCCCAGGCTGCAGCGACTGCCACTGCTATGAGTGCCCAATCGATTGATGCATCTAATCAAGCTTCCAATGCTGCTGCTGCCTCAACGACTGCCTCCACTGCTGCTTCGACTGCAGTAGTGGATAGTTCCACTGCTAATGCTGCCTCAACTGCTGCCTCAACTGCATTGAGCAACGCCCAAGCCGCCAGTGGGGCAGATGATAGTGCCAGTGCCGCTAACAGCAATGCTGCTGCAACGAGTGGCTATGCTACCACTGCTAACACCGATAGTAGTGCCGTTAGTGCTGATGCAACTTCGATCAACGCGAATAGTTCGGCCGCCAGTGCTGCCAACACGTCTGCTAATAGTGCTGCTGCATCCGCTTCTACGAATGCTTCGACCGCTAATTCGATTGCGAACGCCACACCTGGTAATTCGGCTGTGAAGTCATTGGCTTCTAGTGCCACCAGCGCCGCTAGTGCTGCTGCAGCGCAAGCCGCCAGTGCTTCTGCTGCTAACAGTCGGGCTAGTTCGGCCGCTAGTGTTGCTAGCGTTCAAAATAGCATCGCTTCCAGTGCTGCTAATGCTGGCAATCAGGCTAGTTCAACGGCCACCAGTGCCGCTAGTGCTGCTGCTAAAGCTGCCAGTTCCGGTAATAGTTCGATGGCTAGTGTTGAGAATTCAATTGCTAGTTCTGCAATGAGCACGGCCTCGAATGCTGCTGCTTCGGCCTCAATTGCCAAGTCGACGGCCGATAGCGCATCCATTGATGCCAATGCTGCAAACAGTGCGGCCCAAAGTGCCAATAATGCTGCTAGTGCTGATAATAGTACGGCTGCCAGTGCCAACGCCGCCGCCAATGCGAATGCTAGTGCTGCCAGTGCCGCTGCCGGCAGCAATGCCACCACTAGTACCACTGCCAATAGCTATGCTACCACTATTTCTGGGAATGCCGGGACTGCGAATACGGATTCAACAAATGCATCGAAGGCTGCGAATACGGCCAGCCTTGCCGCCTCAGTTGCCAACAGCGATAGCGGTCAGGTCATGAATGCATCGAATTCGATCAATAGTATTCTTTCGGCAAACAGCAGTAATGCTTCGAATAGCTTCATCCAATCACAGGCTACGATTGCTAGTGGGGCAAATTCTACGGCTAGTGCCGCAGCTTCGGATGCGAATGTTCAATCTAGCATTGCCAATGCACAATCTCAAGCGGCTTCAATTGCTGCAAGTAATGCAAATAACGATCGGATTACCGCTAGTGCCAGTGTGATTGCTGTGAATAGCTTGGTTAAGGCTGCTAACAGTGCCTTTGCTGCTGGTGATACCGCTACGGGAACGACGTTCTCTTCCCAGGCTGCTTCAACCGCTGCTGCAATGAGTGGAGTGGTTAGTGATGCCACAAATCAAGCTCAGCTTGCTGACTCAGCTGCTTCCGCTGCCAATAGTGCCGCTGTGAAGGCCCAAGCAGATAGTGCGACTGCTAATTCGGCATCAACAACGGCTGCGAATGCTTTGAGCAACGCCCAAGCTGCCAGTGGGGCTGATGATAGTGCTAGCGCCGCTAACAGCAATGCTGCCAATGCTTCTGCTTCCAATTCCAATACTGCTTCCAACAGTGTAGTGACTAGCTCCGATGCAAGTACTGCCAATGCTGATAGTTCCGCTGCTGGTTTGAACAGTACTGCCGCTAGCACCGCTGCTAGTGGGGCGTCTAAGGCTGCTTCAACGGCCACTTCGACTGCCAATGCCAACCCAAGTAATGCAACGATTCAATCACTAGCCTCATCTGCTAATAGTGCCGCTTCCGATGCCGCTAACCAATCGAGTGCCGCTTCGGCTGCCAGTGCTAAGGCTAGCTCGGCTGCTAGTGTTGCGAGTGCACAAAATAGTGCCGCATCTTCAGCTGCATCCGCTGGGTCTACTGCGAACTCGACGGCCACCAGCGCTGCGAGTGCCGCAGCTGCCGCTGCGAAGGCCGGCAACAGCTCGGCTGCCAGTTCTGAAGCCAGCATTGCCGCTTCGGCTGCCAGTGCCGCTTCCGATGCTGCTAATTCCGCATCCTCCGCTCGTGCGGCTGCTGATTCCGCAGCTAATGATGCGAGTGCTGCCAATAGTGCTGCAGCTGCTGCTAATAGTGCTGCCAGTGCTGATAGTACTGCTGCATCCAGTGCAAACAGTGCCATTAATTCGACCATCAGTGCTGCCAGCAAGGCCGCTGGGAACAACGCGAGTGCTGCGAATACTGCCAATAGCAACAGTACTACCACTAGTTCGTACGCCAGTGCTGCAAATACTGATGCAAGCAGTGCATCGATCGACGCCAGCGTTGCGAGCGTGGCTGCTTCAGTCGCTAATAGTGATAGTGGACAAGCAAATAATAATGAGACTTCAATTAATAGTATCTTCTCGGCTAACGGGAGCAATGCTTCCAATGGTTACATCAAGGCTCAAGTGACTGCCGCTAGTTCCGCTAACGAAGTGCTGAGTTCCGTTGCTACCGATGCAACGAATCAATCATCGATTGCCACTAGTAACTACCAAGTAGCCTCGACTGCTGCTAGCAAGGCCAATGCTGATTCCAGTGCAGCGGCTTCTAATCAAGCTGCCGTTGACGGCTTAGTTAGTGCTGCCAACAGTGCATATACCGCTGGAAATGCTGTTAACGGTAGCTACATTGCTTCCCAAGCGGCATCACTTGCAACTGCCATGAGTTCACAAGCTAATGATGCTTCTGATCAGGCCTCAATTGCGTCTGCTGCAACTGTCAATGCCTCGACTGCCGCTTCGAAGGCCCAATCAGATAGTGCCACTGCTAATTCTGCTGCTAGCGTGGTCGCTGGTGCTTTGAGCAATGCCCAAGCTGCCAGTGGTGCTGATAATGATGCTAGTCTAGCATCTAGTGATGCTGCCAATGCAACGAGCGCTGCAATCGATATTAACGCTGATAGCAGTGCCATTAGTGGTGATTCTTCCGTTGCCAGTGGTGCTGATCAATCTGCTAAGACGGCTGCTAGCACCGCTGCTAGTTCGGCTGCATCAGCTAGTGCCGCTTCAATTGCTGCTTCCGTTCTTGCTTCATTGCACCCAAGCAATACTGCAATTCAATCTGCAGCTAGTGCCGCTAGTTCAGCCGCAAGCGTTGCATCCAGTGCTGCTTCCGTTGCCAATAGCGCAAGCAGTAATGCTGCTAGTGCCAGCAGCGTGATTGCTACTCAATCCACCATCGCAAGTACTGCGAACGTTAGTGGGACCAGTGCGAATGCTGCTGCTTCCAGTGCCGCCAGTGCTGCCGCTAGTTTTGCTAGTGCTGGTAATAGTGCCTCTGCTAGTGCTGAACGCTCTGCTGCCAGTTCTGCTGCTGCCGATGCTGCCGATGCTTCTGCAAATGCTGATACAGCAAGATCAACTGCCAATGCAGCTGCGAATGCTGCGAGTGCAGCCAATAGTACGGCGCAAAGTGCCAGTGACATTGCTAGTTCCGCTAATAGTGCGGCACAAAGCGCCAATGCTGCTGGTAGTTCCGCTAATTCAGCTGCTAATTCAGCTTCTGGAATGGATTCAGGGACCGGCTCGATTGCAAATAGTTACCTTAATTCGATCAATGCGTCTGCAACTGCTGCAACGCAAAGCGCAGCACTTGCATCTAACTACGCTGCCCAAGCGGTTTCAAATGCAGTTGCTACTGGTTTAGATAGTAACCAAGTGACAAGTGCTTCGACTTCCATCAACAGTATCGCTGCTGCTAACAGTAATAACAGTTTCATCAACTCACAAACTGTGATTGCAAGTGGTGCTGCTTCAGCCGCAAACAGTCTCACTTCGGACGCCAATGTTCAATCTAGTAACGCCAACAGTGACTATCAAGTCGCTACTAGTGCCGCTAGTTCCGCGAACTTAGCTGCTTATAACGCTAGTTTGACCGCCAACAACGTGAATGCATTGATCAGTTCCGCGAATGCTGCTTACTCAAATGGTGATATTAACGGTGGAAGTCTCCTAGCTGCACAGGCTTCGACAGCTGCTGCTGGAATGAATGCTCAATCCGTTGATGCATCAAAGCAGTCGTCAATTGCTTCGCTTGCAACTGCAAGTGCGAAGGCTGCTGCATCTAAGGCTGCCAATGATCAAAGCAATGCTAGCGGTGCCGTTGCAACTGCTAGTGCTGCCCTTACTGCTGCTCAACAGGCTAGTTCTGCTGATAATGATGCTAGTGTTGCCACTAGTTATGCTGCCAATGCTGCTAGTGCTGCATCCAACGCCAATGCTGATAGCACTGCCGTTACTTCGGATGCAAGTGCTATCAACACGAACAGTAAGGCTGCAAGCGCCGCGAATACAGCTGCTGCTGCAACCGCCAGCGATGCTGCTAAGAGCGCGTCCGCTGCCACTTCGACTGCCAATGCTAACCCGAAGAATTCCGCTATTTCAGCATTAGCATCCAGTGCCAATAGTGCTGCGAATGCCGCTTCAACTGCGGCATCCACAGCCGCTTCGGCTAGTGCTAAGGTTAGTGTCGATGCATCAATTGCGAGTGCTCAAAATAGTGCCGCTAGTGTTGCCAATGCTGCTGGTGTGACTGCTAATTCAATTGCAAGTAGCGCTGCTGCTGCCGGTTCTGCTGCAGCCAATGCGGGGAATAGTTCTGCTGCTGCTTCCGCGAAGGCTAAGGCTAGTTCCGCTGCAAATGATGCAGCCAATGCCGCTAGCGCTGCTGCATCCGCTAAAGCTGCTGCTGATGCTGCTGCTAACGATGCGAGTGCTGCTAACAATACCGCCCAAAGTGCCAATAGTGTGGCTAGCTCCGATAGTACGGTCGTTTCTAGTGCCAATAGTGCGGCTGCATCCACTGCTAGTTCTGCGAATGCTGCTTCTGGCAATAATTCAACCACTGCTAGCACCGCAAATAGCTACAACTCAGTAACTGCTAATAATGCAAGTGTAGTTAATTCTGATGAAAATGATACCGGGAGCTACTCGAATGTTGCGAGTGCAGCTGCTTCCGTTGCTAATCTTGATAGTGGTCAGGTTACCAATGCTTCGAGTGCCATCGATAGCATTATGGCTGCTAATGGGAGTAATTCTGCGAACGGCGTTATTAAGTCACAAGCTACCATTGTAAGCAGTGCTAATCAGACCGTTGGTTCAGCTACGAAGGACGCAATGGTTCAATCTAGCGTTGCCAATAGTGCTTATCAAGTAGCTTCGAAGGCGGTCATTGCAGTGAACAATGACTCCAATGCCATTAGTTCCAGCACCAGCCTAGTGAATAGCTTGATCACTGCTGCTAATAGTGATTACGCAAATGGGGATGCCACTGACGGTAGCATTAAGGCGTCGCTTGCTTCCCAAACTGCTATCGGGATGCAGTCACAGGCTAGCGATGCTTCATCGCAAGCCTCAATTGCGAATGCGGCTTCAACTGCTGCTAAATCAGCTGCGAGTCAAGCCCAGGCCGACAGTTCCACTGCCAATGCTGCTGCTAGTGTTGCCGCAACTGCTTTAAGCAATGCGCAAACTGCTAGTGGGGCTGACGACAGTGCGAGTGCCGCTAACAGTAATGCTGCTAATGCAACCAGTAATGCCTCCGGTGCAATCGTTGATAGTGGAGCGGTTAGTGCTGATGCCAGTGCTACCAATTCAGCCAATGCTGCTGCAAGTACCGCTAATTCGATTGCTAACCATGCAGCCTCTGCTGCATCGAAGAATGCTTCGATTGCCACTTCGACTGCCAATGCGAATGCCAAGAATGCAACGATTGCATCGTTAGCATCCAGTGCCAACAGTGCCGCTAGTGATGCTGCCAACCAGGCTTCAATCGCTGCTTCTGCAAGCTCAGTCGCTAGTTCCGCTGCTAGTGTTGCCAGTGTTCAAAGTAGCATTGCTACTGCAGCTACGAGCGCCGGCTCGATTGCTAGCTCCACTGCTAACAGTGCTGCTGCTGCCGCTGCCAGTGCCGCTAGTGCTGGTAATAGTTCCACGGCTAGCGTTGAAAACTCAATTGCTAGTTCGGCTGCTAATGATGCATCGAATGCTGCTGCGAGTGCTGCAGCTGCTAAAACCAGTGCTGATGCTGCTAAGATCGCTGCCAGTGCTGCGAACAGTACTGCCCAGAGTGCTAACACGGCTGCCAGTGCTGATAGTAGCGTTGCCGATAGTGCCACAAATGCCGCCAGTGCCAATGCCAGTGCCGCCAGTGCTGCTGCGGGTAGTGATGCTGGAACGGATACGAGCGCTACGAACTACGCGACCCAAACCAGTACCTACGCTGGCAATGCGAATACGGCATTAACGAGTGCTAATAGTGCTGCCAACGTTGCGAGCGTTGCTGCTTCAGTTGCTAACGGTGATAGTGGTCAAGTCGCCAATGCTTCAACGGCCGTTAATAGCATCGTTGCCGCAAACAGTAGTAATGCTGCTAATGGCTACATCAAGGCCCAAGCTTCAACAATTGCTTCCGCCAGTGGCGTGGCTTCAACTGCGACTGCCGATGCTGACGTTCAATCTAGCGTTGCTGCCAGTCAAGCTCAAGTTGCTTCAATCGCTGCCAGCAAGGCGGTGGTTGATTCCACAACGGCCAGCGCTAGTCTAGCTGCCGTGAACAGCTTGGTTGCCGCCGCTAGTTCTGCCTACACGAATGGGGATACTGGCAATGGTCAACTCTTGGATTCACAAGCTGCCCAAACTGCATCTAATATGCAATCACAAGTAAGGGATGCTAGTGATCAAGCATCGATTGCTGCCGCTGCAAATACTGCTGCCCAAAGTGCTGCTACTAAGGCTCAAGCAGACAGTTCAACAGCTAATGCTGCATCAAAGGCTGCTTCGACGGCCTTTAGCAACGCCCAAGTTGCCAGTGGCGCTGATGACAGTGCCAGTGCTGCCAACAGCAACGCTGCCAATGCCAATGCGAATGCCGCTAGTGCAAATGTTGATCAAGTTGCTGCTAGTTCCGATGCGATTGCTGCAAATGGTGCAAGTCAATCTGCTAGTGTTGCTAACGCTGCAACTAGCGTTGCGAATGCTGGGACTTCCAAGAATGCTT